>JBBRKS010000005.1:0-56482 GCA_038231775.1 Rhodobacterales bacterium
ACCCGCAGGCTGCTGACCCGCAGGCTGCTGACCCGCAGGCTGCTGACCCGCAGGCTGCTGACCCGCAGGCTGCTGACCCGCAGGCTGCTGACCCGCAGGCTGCTGACCCGCAGGCTGCTGATCCGCAGGCTGCTGATCCGCAGGCTGTTGATCCGAAAACGGGTGGCCAGAAGACTGCTGACCCGAAACCTGGTGGCCCCAAAACCGTGCTGATCACCGGAGCCTCGCGCGGCCTGGGTCTGGCGATTGCGGCGCGGCTGCTGGCTGATCCGCTGACCGATTACCGTGTTGTGGGCCTCAGCCGGACGCAAAGCCCGGACTTTGCCGCCTTGGGGCCGCGCGCCAGCTTTGTGCCCGGTGATCTGGCCGAACCCGGTGCCATTCCCGGCCTGATCAGCCAGATCACCAAAGACCACGGCCGCCTCTGGGGGCTGGTCAACAATGCAGGCATCGGCAAGCCCGGGCTTCTGGCCACCATGCAGCCCGCCGACATCGCCCTGATGATTGCCGTCAACCTGACAGCGCCCCTGCTGATCTCCCGTCAGGTGGCGCGCGGCATGATGAGCGCGCGGGAGGGGCGGATCGTCTCGATCTCTTCGATCATCGCGCGCACCGGGTTTTCCGCGCTGACCGCCTATGCCGCCTCCAAAGCCGGGCTGGAGGGGATGACGCGGTCCTTGGCGCGCGAACTGGGCAAGCGCGACATCACGGTCAACTGTGTCGCCCCCGGCTTCATGGCGACCGAGATGACGCAGGGCTATGATGAGGGCCAGATGGCCTCGATCAGACGGCGGGCACCCTTGGGCCTGACCGGGCCTGCCGATGCCGCCGGCGCGGTGGCCTATCTCTTGGGACCAGAGGCGGCCCGGATCACCGGCACCGTGATCACGGTGGATGGCGGCAGCACGGCCTAGACGCGTGCCCCAGACGCGTGCCCCAGACGTGGGGGCCAGACGTGGGGGCCAGCAGGGCTGCCGCAACCGGACAGCACCGCGCGATCATCTCCCGCAGGTTTCGGTCTTGCAGGTTTCGGCAAAAGACCCCCATGTACCCCACAGAACCAAAAGCTGGCGCAAAAGCAGGGCAGGTTATGCTGATTTCCGTGGTCATCCCGCATCTGAACCAGCCCGAGATGCTGGCGCGCTGTCTGGCCTCGCTGAAAGCCGGGCAGCGGCAGGCGGATGAGATCATCGTGGTCGACAATGGCTCTGCCAGCCTGCCGGTGGCGATCTGCGCCGCGATGGGTTCTGGCGTGACCCTGCTGCAGGAACCCGTTCCGGGGCCGGGACCGGCGCGCAACCGGGGCATTGCGGCGGCGACCGGCGATGTGCTGGCCTTCATTGACGCCGATTGTCTTGCCGCACCCGACTGGCTTACCCAAGCCTGCGCCGCCATGACAGACCCTGCGATGACAGACCCTGCGATGACAGACCCTGCCATGACCAACTCTGCCATGACCAATTCTGGCGCCACGATCCTGGGCGGCGACGTGCGCATCGCCTATGCGGACCCTGCGCGCCTGACCATGCTGGAGGCTTACGAAAGCATCTATGCCTACCGGATGGACCGCTACATCGCGCGGGAGGGGTTTACCGGCACCGGCAATCTGGTGGTGCGGCGGGCCGTGCTGGACGATGTCGGCCCCTTTGCCGGGATCGGCGTTGCCGAAGACCGTGACTGGGGGCGGCGCGCCACGGCCAAGGGCTATGTCATCCGCTATGTGGCGGGCATGAAGGTCTATCACCCGGCCCGCACCAGCTTTGCCGACCTGTTCCGCAAATGGGACCGGCAGATGGCGCATGATTACAGCGATGCGGCCAAAAGCCTGCGCGGACGGCTGAAATGGGCGGCCAAAACGCTGGCGATGGCGGTCTCTCCCTTGGCCGAACTGCCGCGCGTGGCCTTGTCCGACCGGTTGAGCGGCCTGCGCTGCCGCAGCCTGGCCTTCGTGTGCCTGCTGCGCATCCGCGTCTACCGGGCCGGCATCATGGCATGGCTTGCCACCGGCGGCGACGCCAAGACCCTGTCAAGCCGCTGGAACCGGGTGGAGTGAAGCGCCGTCCAAAAAGGGCATGGCGGTTTTCGGACCACTTATCGGACCATTTATGGGACTGGGCGCGCGCAAAACCAGGCGGCAAGCCGGGATCACAGGGCAGGATGCCGGGCAGAATCACAGGACAGAATCACAGGACAGGATGATGTGCAGGATGATGTGCAGGATGATGGGCGAAGGGTATTTCAGATGATCAGGGACAACAGCGTTCAGGATATCTGCGTCATTGTCGCCTGCAATGATGCGGCCAGCCTGTCGCGCAACCTGCTGGCCTCGGACCTGATCGCCGGCCAGGGGGTGCCCGTTCATGTCGAACGCGGCGCTGTCTCGGCCTCTGCGGCCTATAATCGCGGGCTGGCGGCCACCACGGCAGCCATCGTGATCTTTGCCCATCAGGACGTCTATTTTCCGCCGGGCTGGGAAGCACGTCTGGCAGAGGCCATCGCTGCGGTGGAAGAGCTTGACCCCGATTGGGCGCTGCTGGCCCCCTTCGGCATCTCGGACCATGGCGCGCATATCGGCGATGTGTGGACGACCAGCCTCAGCCGCAGAGTGGGGCAGGCGGTCACCGAACCGACCCCGGCGCAAAGCTTCGACGAGATGGTGATCGTCCTGCGCCGCGCCTCGGGGCTGCGCTTTGACGAGGCTTTGCCGCTGTTTCATCTGTACGGCACCGATATCGTGCAGACCGCGCGGGCGGCGGGCAAGGGCGCTTATGTCGTGGACCTGCCGCTGGTCCATAACGACAATTTCCACGGCCGTCTGGGTGCGGATTTCACCGCCGGCTATCATTTCATACGGCGCAAATGGCGCGCAAGGCTGCCGCTGCGCACCTCGGTTCTCTGGGTCACCTGGCATGGGCTGTCGCTGCCGATCTACCGCCTGCGCGCCGCCCGCTCGCTTGAAAAGCGCCGGGCGATGGCGGGCGATACCCGCACTGATCCACGGCTGTTTGCCAGGCAATGCGGGTTGGAATAGACAACCGGATCAATATCTTGCGGCCAGTTCCCGCATCTTCAGGTTCGCGTCTTGTGGCCCGCGTCATCAGGCCCGCTTGCGGCCCCGCAGGCTGTTCTGGTTCATGAACAGATGTCGCCAGCGATCCCCGGTCAGCCGGTTGATCAGCTTTGGCTTCCAGCCAAACGGGCGCACCGGGGCCACCTCTTCCACGCCAAATCCCGCGCCTTCAAACATCGCGGCATAGCTTGACGGCGTGAACCAGCGCAGATGGGTGCGGTCCATCACGCCCTGATCGGTCAGATCCCAACGGCCCGCCAGCAAGGCCCGGATCACCGTGTGGTGGCTGACATTGGGCGAGGAGGCAAAGACCAGCCCGCCCGCCCGGACCAAAGGCGCCAGCCGGGCCAGCGTGGCCCAGGGATCGACCAGATGCTCCAGCACTTCCGAAATGATCAGCGCGTCAAAACTGGCCGGGGCAAAGGGCAGGTCCATCTTTTCGATATCACCGACCAGAACCTCGCTCAGCCTGGTGCGGGCGACCTCAGCCGAGGGTTCATGCAATTCGATGCCGACATAGCGACGGCACTTGCCCTGTTGCAAGGCCAGCGCCCCGGTGCTGCCTTCTGAACAGCCGATCTCCAGAATGCTGGCATCAGGCGCCGCAGGCAGGGCCGCGATGAAATCGGCGCGCATGCCCTGAAAATAATCGGTCTTCTTGGCCAGATAGGCATCGGTTCCGGAATGGATCTGGGGTGCGGTCTCTGACATGTGATCTTCACTCGTTCGCGGGTTTGAGGCTGATCTGCCTATACCAGAGTACGCCGGTTATGGCCCTATAAAGTAAATCGACGATGGTCGTTTTTTCAGCTAATAGACTGAGCCAAGGCGGGGGCGCCCGGAATATGGTCATGGTGATATGGTAACGGTGATATGGTAACTGTTGGAACGGGACCATCGCATTTTGCCAAATGATCCGGCCCTGCAAGAGGTAGGCGGCACCGTGAGCACGGCGATCAGATATTCGCGGTTTGCGCCGCGCAATCTCAAGGATACGGCCGCCGCTGCGGTCCCCGCGACGGCAGCGGCGGGCCGGACTGTGTCAAGCCAGCCCGCCTTAACCCAGACTGCCTTAACCCAGACTGCCTTAACCCAGACTGCCTTAACCCAGACTGCCCCAAACCAGACTGCCCCAAACCAGTTTGCCGACCGAATGGCGCGGCAAACTGGCGGACTGGCACAAGCAGGCGGGCGGGCACAGATTGGCGGGCGGGCACAAGCAGGCGGACTGGCACAGATTGGCGGACTGGCGAAGACGGGCTCGCTGCATCCCGCAGTCTTTCTGCTTCTCATCTGCATCGCCCTGCCGTTCTATTTCACGATCGGTTCGCTGTGGCTGACGCCCAACCGGCTTGTCCTCCTGCTGTTCTTCTTTCCGGCTTCGGCGCGCTGGCTCTCGGGGGCTGCGGGCCGCGTCAGGCTGGCCGATTTCTGTGTGATCGGTCTGTGCATCTGGGGGGCCATTGCGATGTTCGCCTCGGATGGCACCAACACCATTCAGTTTTCCGGCATGGCAACGGTGGAAACCTTCGGAGCCTATATGATCGGCCGCGCCTATATCCGCACCGAGGCGCAGTACATAGCCGCCATGCGGTTGCTGGGGCTCATCATTCTGCTGCTTGTGCCCGGCGCCATCGTTGAATCCATCACCGGCTTTCGCCTGTACAACCGGATTTTCGACCCGGTCCTGCACACCTTTCCCTGGGCCGATTACGAAAAACGCCTGCATATGTTCCGCGCGCAGACCGTGTTCGAACATCCGATCCTGTACGGCGTCTTCACCGCCTTCGCCTTTGCCCCGCTCTTTGCCATCGCTCGGCTGCGTGCCGGGCGGCTGCAATCCTGGATCAGCGCCTCGCCCTCCATCTTCGCCACCTTCTTCTGCCTGTCGATGGGCGCCTATCTGGGCGTGATGATCCAGTTGATGCTGATGGCCTGGGGCCTGATCCTGCGCAATGTGCGCAACCACTGGAAAATCCTCGGCGGACTGATGGCCGCGGCCTATGTCATCGTGGACATGCTGTCCAACCGCACCCCGTTTCAGGTGTTTTCCAGCTATGTGACGTTTGATGCCCATACCGCCTATTGGCGGGTGCTGATCTTCAAATACGGGATGGAGAACGTCTGGGCTCATCCGATCTTCGGCCTTGGTGCCTTTGTGAACGACTGGAAGCGCCCGGACTGGATGTTCACCAGCACGGTGGACAACCTGTGGCTCGTCTTTACCCTGCGCTATGGCATTCCGGGGTTTTTCCTGATCCTGGGCAGCTTCATGGCGGTGCTGGTCGGGCTGATGCGGGCCAGGCTGACCGACCCGGCCCTGCGCGCGCACCGCGATGCGCTGGCGTTTTCCTTCTTGGGCCTCGGCATTGCGATCTGCACGGTGCATCTGTGGAATGCCACCTTCATCTTCATGATGTTCATGCTGGGGGCCAGCGCCTGGCTGTCGGATGTCGAATCCCAAGACCAGACCGGATCCGGAATTGGATCGGCAACTGGATCTGGCGCTACCCCTGCTGATCGGGCGTCCAGTCCGGCCCGTGCAACAGGCGTCGTGCGCGGTGAACCAGCGCGCCGGGGGTTGGATCAAACGGGGTTGAGCGCAAGACAACCACGAGCAAGGTGACCTTTGCCCCCACGCCAGAGACCACGGTGGCCACGGCTGCGGCCGTGATGCCATAGCGCGGAATGAAGACATAGTTGATCGCCAGATTGACCGCCAGACCGCACAGTGTCACGACCAGAACCACACGTTCGCGCCCCAGTGTCACCAGGATCACCGCCACCGGCCCGCACAAAAAGCCCAGAAGATAGCCGGTGACAAGAATGCGCAGGACGGGCGCGCCACTGACGAACTCGGAACCGAACAGGTGCAGATAATAGCTGGCCCCCAGAAGCAGCGGCACCGCCAGCCCGATCGACAACGACACCGAGACCATGACGCTGTGCGAGATCAGCCGCTGGGTCTCGCGGCGCACCCCCAGCGTGTTGGCGCGCGACAGCATCGGCTCCAGCAGTTGCAGGGCAATGCCATTGGCGATGACCACCATCTCTGCGCCGCGCGCCGCCGCCCGGTAGCGCCCGACATCGGCGGAATCCGCCAGTGCGCCGATCATCAGCACATCAAGGCTCATCTGCAACTGGGTCACGATGGCAATGCCCATCAAAGGCAGGCCCGCCATCATCCAGCGCCGCATGTCATAGGCGGCGGCGGGCAGCATGGCATTGGTTTGCACCGCCATCGCCCGCTGGACCAGCCAGACCTGCAGCACCAGAACCAGCAGGGCCATCGCGATCTGCAGGCTGAACAGGCTGGTCGCGGTGAATCTGTAGCCCCAAAGCACCAGCCCGCCGATCACAAGCAGAAACGCGCCCTGACGCACCACGGTTTCGATGACCTGAGACTGGATGACGCGGTGAAACCCGTTCAGGGTCGATGAAAGCCCCAGAACCAGCGTCTGGAACACCGCAGCCAGCGCCACCAACGGCCAACTGATGGTGAGGGCTACCGCACCATACCAGATCAGGATGATCAGGATGACCGAGGCCACTGCGCCCGACAGCATGATGAGCCAGAAGCCCGAGACCAGAAAGCCCCAGACCATCCCGTGTTCGCTCAGGCTCAGGTAACGCGGCAATTCACGCACAGCCAGCGGCACAAAGCCAAAGCCCAGAAAGGCTCCGGTCACGATGGCCACGCTGAAAGCATAGGTGTAGATGCCGTAGCCTTCCGCCCCCAGCACCCGGGCAATCACGACCGCGCCGACAAATTGCAGAACCAGACCGCCAAAGCGCAGGCCGAACGACATGGCCGAACGACGGGCAAATGCGGGCAGCAGCGTCACCAGATTCATTTGGGGCAAATCCATCCCTGAAAGCGTCATGCAGGAACCGGCCCGCGTTCGGTGACCCCTGTCTATCCGTGTGGTTTCCAGTCTTGTGGTGGCCAGTCTTGTGGTGGCCAGTCTTGTGGTGGCCAGTCTTGTGGTGGCCAGTCTTGTGGTGGTGAGCCCTATCAGGTCAGTCCGGCTTCGGCGAGGGCACTTTCCGCCCGATCCGCCGAAGCAAAGCGGCCGAAAGGACCAACGACGATCCCCTCCCGCAGAAGTCTGGCAGGGTTGCCCGCGACCAAAGAGCCCGGCGGCACCGACTTTGTGACGACTGATCCCGCGCCCACCACCGACCCGTCACCAATCTCGACCCCCGGCAGGATCAGACTGCGGCCCCCGATGAAGCAGTTGGCCCCGATTCGGGTGTGCAGATAAAGCCCGCGCGTCATGTCATGGCTGAGAATGCGCGCCTCGAAGGCTATATAGGTCTGCGGTCCGATATGGACCCCGGCAGGGAAGGTGAGGTCAAATTTGGCCGAGAGCGAAAAGGTGGCACTGGGGTCGATGTCCATGCCCCAAAGCCGGGTCAGATAGGCCCTGCGCAGCCCCACAAGCCCGGCCCGCAGCCATTTCAGTCGATTGAGTCCGCGTCTTTTAGCCTTTAACAGAGGGCCAGGCGTGTCAGACATCGGGTTTCTCTCACAGGGGATCAAGACTTGGGATCAAGACTTGGGATCAAGGCTTGGCATCATGGCTTGGTATCAGTGCCGGGCAAAACGCTAACCCCGTGTCACCGAATAGACAAGCTGTGCAGGACAGGAGCCTCGGACCATGCACGTTGTGAAACCTTTCATCGGCAAATCTCTGCTGCTTGCTCTGGTTGTGGCGGGCTTTGGGGGTTGCACGCTCTGGCCGGACCCCGCGAGGGCCAGCGATCTGTCGGCCGATCTGGCCACACAGCTTGGCAATGCAGGGCCGGGCACGGTGATCACCTTGCCCGGCGGGGACTATGGCGTGCTGACCTTGAAAGCGGGCGGCGGCGCTGCCGGAAACCCTTTGGTGATCAAAGCGGCTGACGCCGCCGACCCGCCGCGCTTTTCCGGCCTCGTGCTGGAAAATGTGACGGATGTGGTGCTGGACGGGATGGTGTTCAAATACCGCTTTGCCGCCGGCGATCCGATCTTTGCCCAGCCGTTCAAGGTGGCCAAGTCAAAGGACGTGACGATCAGCCATGCCTTGTTTGACGGCGATGTCGCCACGGGGGTCTCGGCCATCGACGACGGCTATCCTTACGGCATCGGCCTGACGGTGCGATGGTGTGACGGCTTCACCCTGCAAACGAGCGAGATCCGCAGCTTTCATCGCGGGCTTGGCGTCAGCGAAAGCGATCATATCACCTTGCGGGCCAATGACATTCACGGGCTGCGCAGCGATGGGCTGAACATGGCACAGGTCACCAATGTGCTGATCGAGGGGAATTACTTCCGCGATTTCGCGCGCGACGTGGCCTCGACCGACCATTCGGACATGATCCAGTTCTGGACCACCAACACGACAGCCCCCAGTCATGACATCACGATCCGCGACAACGTGCTGGATTCGGGCATCGGCACCTATACCCAGTCCATCTTCATGCGCAACGAGTTGGTGGATCAGAAAAAGGCCGGGCCCGAGATGTTCTATCACACCGTCACCATCACCGGGAATGTCATCATCAACGCCCATCTGCATGGCATCACGGTGGGCGAGACCGATGGCCTGCTGATCGCCAACAACACGCTGATCGCCAATCCCGCCTCCAACGGGCCGGAAAAAAACCCCCTGGTGTTCATCCCCCAGATCCGCGTGGCACCCAAGGCGGTGAATGTGCAGATCCGGCGCAATGTCTCTTACAAGATCGACCCGCCGCCGCGCCTGTCCGGCTGGGTCATGGACAAGAACTTTGCTGTGCAGAACGCCTCGCCCCGTCTGGCCGGGTTTTACGATCTGGTCTTTGCCGATCCCGAAGCCGGCGATCCGCGCAATCTGTCGTCTTTCGCCTACAGGCCCGATGGCGTGCTGGCCGGGGCCGGCATCGGCGCGGCCCGGCTTGACGCGGCGCATCCTGCCATTAAAGCCGGACGCGGGACGGCACCGTAAGCTTTGCCAGACCGTAAGCTTTGCAGACCGCCAATCCGATCGGGCCAACCAACCGCGGGAAGCCGCAGATACCGCAGACACCACAGCAGAGACCACCGCAGATACCGCAGCAGACACCAAGGCCGAACAGATCAAGAATGAGCAGTCCGAGTAATCCCATGCCCAAAGCGACCCTTGGTGTCGTTGTCGTTACCTTCAATTCGGCCGACGTCATCCTTGACTGTCTGGAAAGCCTGCTGGCCGCCACCGGAGTGGCGCTGCGGGTGGTCATCGTCGACAATGCCTCGACCGATGGCACGGTAGGCTTGCTGCGCGACTGGGCGGCGGGGCGGCAGATCTACCGGGCGTCCGATGATATCCCCTTCCCCCTGGCCCCCTGCGCCAAACCGCTTCCTCTGGCCGCCGAGGGGACCGCCAGCGTTCCGGTGTCCAGCGTTCCAGTCTCCAGCGTTCCGGTCTCCAGTGTTCCGGCCTCCAACCCCGCAGCGCATCACCTGACCCTGATCGAAACCGGGGTGAATGGCGGTTTCGCCTTCGGGGTCAACCGGGGATTGGCCTGTCTGGCCCGGATGCCGGAGGTGGACCGGTTCTGGGTGCTGAACCCCGACAGCGTGGTGCCCGCGCATACGCCGGCCGCCTTCGCCACGATGGCGGCCCCGGCGGGCGGCTTTGCCCTCATCGGGGGACGCGTGCTTTATCTGGATCATCCCGACACGATCCAGATCGACGGCGGCACGCTGAACGCGCGCACCGGCATCACCGGAAACCTCAATCTGTTCGCCAAGGCCGCGATCACGCAGCCACCGGATCCTGCCGCGATGCGCTTCATCACCGGGGCCAGTCTGGTGGCATCGCGGGCCTTTTACGACGCCGCAGGGCCGATGCCAGAGGATTATTTCCTGTACTACGAAGAGGTCGACTGGGCCTTGCGGCGCGGGCCGCTGCCTTTGGCCTATTGCGCGGAGGCCGTGGTCTATCACCGGGCCGGCACGGCGATCGGCTCGGCGGCGATCGGCCGGCCAGCCTCGCCCTTCTCGCTGTATTTCAAACACCGGGCGCGGTTGCGCTTCATGCGGCGCTATTTCCCGCGGGCTTTGCCGGTGGCCTATGCCTATTCGCTGGCCAAGGCGGTGCAGCTTCTGGTCAAAGGCTATCCGACCGAGGCCTGGACCGTGTTCAGCGCCAGTCTGGGCCTGCCTCCGTCACGCGCCATCAGGGCCCGTCTGTCGCCCGCAGCGGCCAGACTGGCCTTTGCGCCCCAAAAGCGGTTGGTTGAGCGGGGCTGAGGGGGGGCCTGTCCCGGCCTCAAGCCGTTCACCAGCCCACCCTCTGGCAAGCAAAAGGCCCACCGGATCAACCGGGGGGCCTTTGCAACCTGAGCCGTTTGGCCGGTCGATCAGACAGCAGCGCCCGACTTGCGGCGGCGCAGGGCGGCAAGGCCACCGAACGCACCCAGAAGCATCAGACCACCTGCCGGCAGCGGAACCGGCGAGACATCAACATTGGCGCAGATCTTTCCGTAAGAGCTGCCCTTTTTGCCATCGGTTGACGACAAGATCCAACCAAAGACCGTGTTTTGCGGCACGAGGAACGAGAACACCCCATGTTCCAGGGCGGGGGTCCGCTTCGGAAACGACAAAGCCGTGAACACGCTGCCGATAAAGTAGCCCAGCGGGTCCTTGGAGGCGTTGCGCTTGTCCGTGGTGCTGAAGCGCCAGGTGCCGCTGACCAACAGGTTTTCGCCAGCGCCCGTCATCCCGTAGACTTCAGCCACTTTGGCCTTCTGGCCATTGTTGTTGCTGGTCAGCGCGAACATGACGTCGAACCCGTTCAGCGGCAATGGCGTGTACGTGCTGCTGCCTTGGGTCAGGACACCATAGGTCACGGCCGAGGCTGTCGTGGTCGAGAAGGCAAGCGCAGCGGCTGCCGCAAGGGCAAATCCCGTCGTCCGGATGATATGTTTCAGCATTTAATAAACCTTTCTGCTCGCACGGGGCGAAAACACCTACACGATCTCTTGATTTGTTTAACACGTCCCTGTCTTGCCGGTAAAGCGCATCCCAAGGCACCCGAGGGCTGGTTTCGTTAAATTTGTTGGTTTCACGTCAATTTGGTGGAAAAACCGGTTTAAATTGTGGCACTGCCAAACCGATTCCGCCCGGAAAGTCGGACCTTCACCGGGAACTTGAGCGTCCTGCGCAGAACGGGTGGGGATTGTTTCGCCCAGCGACACAGTGGGGCGCACAGGCCAATCGGGGTGCCCTGGCGATTCGCCCCCCCGGTGCGGCCCTGTGCGGCCCTGGGCGAGCCCTTCGCGACCTCTTCGGCGGGATGCTGCCCGGACGAAAGCCGCGGTGGCTGATGATCGCTCAATTTGGGTAATTTTCACAGAATGGTCACATTGCGCCATGAAAAAGCCGGACCCGGGAGGCTAACGTGAAACGCTGATCTGGGTTAGTAATTAACGCTGATCTGCGTCAGTAATTAAAACAGATCAGCCTATCGGCCTCTGCCTCGCCGCCTCTGCCTCGCCGCCTCTGCCTCTCCGCCTCTGCCGCTCTGCCCCTGCAGTCCCGTGATACAGGAAGATACCCGGTCTTGACCACATCACAGAGCACCACGCCACAGACCCTTGAGGATACCAACCGCTACGCTTGGGCCCTGCATGCCCTGCGCCCGGGGCTGATGGCTGCGGCCGGGGTCTCTGCGGTGATCTCAATCCTGATGCTGACCGGGTCGGTCTACATGTTGCAGGTCTATGACCGGGTGCTGGCCTCGGGCTCGGTGCCGACGCTGACCGGGCTGTTTGCCATCGTGGTCATGCTGTATGCCTTTCTGGGGTTCTATGATTTCCTGCGCAGCCGGATGCTGTCACGCCTTGCCTTGCGGCTGGACAGCCTTTTGGGGCCGCAAGCCTTTCAGGTCTGGCTTTCCGCCCCGGCCCGCACCCAACCCTTGCGCGAGGTAGAGGCGTTGCGCGGCTTTCTGTCCGGCCCCGCGATGCCCGGCCTGTTCGATCTGCCCTGGGTGCCGCTTTATCTGGCCATTCTGTTCCTGATCCATCCCTGGCTGGGCTGGCTGACCATCGCAGGCTCTGGCGTGGTGGCCGGGCTGGCCTGGCTCGGTCACCACCTGACCCAAGGCCTGATCGCCCGCTCGATGGCCGAAGACGCCACCGCCCGCGATTTTGCCGACCGCAGCCAGCGCAATGCCGAGATGATCGTGGCGATGGGCATGCTGGGATCGGTGAGCCTGCGCTGGCGCGGCCTGCATGACGCGGGGCTTGCGGCGGGTCAGCGCGCCGGCAACCCGGCCGAGATCATCGGCGCCACCAGCCGCGCCTTTCGCATGCTGATGCAATCGGCCATCCTGACCATGGGCGCTTATCTGGTCATCGCCGGAGAGATGTCGGGCGGCATGATCATCGCCTCCTCGATCCTGACGGGCCGTGCTTTGGGCCCGGTGGATCAGGTGATCGGCCAGTGGCGCGCCATCGGCAAGGCGATCGAGGCGCATCGCAAGCTTTCAAGGTTTTTCGCGGGCCAGCCGGCCACGGTGCCCGCCGTGGCGCTGCCCGCCCCTTCGGGACAGATCAGCGTCACCCAGGTGATGAAGTTCGTGCCGCAAAGGGATGCCGGCCGCAATCAGGGTTGGGGTCTGGAAAAGCCCGCCAGCGCGCCGGACCGCCCGCGCCTTCTGGACGGGATCACCTTTCAGCTGGACCCCGGCGATGCGATGGGGGTGGTGGGGGCTTCGGGGTCCGGCAAATCCACGCTGGCGCGAATGCTGGCCGGGGCGATGCAGCCCGATGGCGGCGATATCCGGCTGGACGGGGCCACGCGCGATCAGTTCGACCCGGCAACCCTGGGCCGCCGCATCGGCTATTTGCCGCAACAGGTTGACCTTTTGCCCGGCACCTTGCGCGACAACATCGCCCGCTTTGACGCCAGTCTCAGCGACGAGGATGTGATGGCCGCCGCAGCCCTTGCCGGGGTGCACGAGATGATCCTGCGCCTGCCCGATGGCTACGGCACCCGGGTCGGCACCTTGGGCGAAACCGTGCCTCTGTCGGGGGGTCAGGTGCAGCGCATAGGACTGGCCCGCGCCATGTGCGGCCAGCCCACGCTGGTCATTCTGGACGAACCGAATTCAAACCTTGATACCGCCGGTGAGGCGAGCCTGACCCGCGCCATCACCTCCTTGCGCGCGGCCCGCGCCGTGGTGATCGTCATGGCGCACCGGCCCAACGTGCTGTTGGCCACCAACAAGCTCTTGCTTCTGGAGGCGGGCCGCATGGTTCAGTTTGGCGAAAGCGCCGCGCTTCTGGGCACCAACGGTGCCAACGGCGCCAGTGCGGCACCCCCACCTGCGGCAAACAGGATGCCGCCCGCTGCCATCCATGCAAATCCGAGCCATGCAAATCCCACTCACGCAAATCCCACTCACGCAAATCCCACTCACGCAAATCCCGCCTATGCCAATTCTGCCTATGCCAATCCGGGGCCTGCCGCCCTTTCTGCGCCAGCAACCAGCGGGGCCGAAACCCGGACCCGCCCGCCGGGTGCCTCGCCCGACATGATGCGCCGGGTGCGGCTGTTCGGCACCAACTCCAACGCCAGACCGACCGGGTTGCCAACCGGCTTGCCCCCCAACTTTCAGCGCCTGAAATGAGGGGGCCCACCGCATGACCGCCGTCGTTTTCCTGGCCAAGGGCAATTCCGCCACAGGGTCTGCGGCAAGCCCGGATCACAGCCTGACCGGCCCGGTCCGGCTGGCTGTGCTGTCGCTGGCCGGGCTGATCGGCGGCCTTGGCCTGTGGTCAGCCACCACGATGATCGGCGGTGCGGTGATTGCCCAGGGGCAGGTCACCGTCACCGCACAGGCGCAAGAGGTGCAAAGCCTGGAGGGCGGCACCGTGCAGGACATTCTTGTGCACAATGGCGACGCGGTGAAGGCCGGTCAGGTCATGGTGCGCTTTGATCCCACACTGACCGCCGCCAATTTAGGCATCGCCCAATCAAAGCTTGCCGATGCTCTGGCGCTGGCGGCGCGGTTGCAGGCCGAACAGCTTGGCCTTGCCGCGCCAGACTTTGCGGCTGCCAGGTTCGTGGGCGGCCCCCTGCCCTTTCCCACCCCCGATCTGACGCTGCAGGCCGAAGGTCAGTCCCGGATTTTCACCGCCCGCGCCGCCGTGCTGCAGGGCCAGCGCGACCGTCTGGCCGAAACCCTGGCGCAACTGGACAGTCAGCTGCAGGGCCTGAACGGCCAGATCGCTGCCAAACACGAAGAAATCACCCTGACCGAGGCCGAGGTCACCAACCAGCAAAGCCTCGTTGATCAGGGTCTGGCCCGGCAAAGCGCCCTGTCTGACCTGCGCCGCTCGCATGCCGATCTTCTGGGCCAGCTGGCGGCACTTGAGGCTGACAAGGCCAAGATCGCCACCTCGCGCCGCGCCAGCACGCTGGAAACCCTGCAGGGCGAGCGGACTTTTCAGGAACAGGTCGTCACCGACCTGCGCGACACCGCGGCCAAGGTGCAGGAACTGACGCTGGAGATTGTGACCCGCCGTGACCAGCTGGCCCATGCCGAGGTCAAGGCCCCGATGGACGGCATGGTCCACGAGATGAAGGTGGCCACGGTCGGCGGCGTGGTGGCACCGGGGGCCACGCTGTTGCAGGTGATCCCCCTCTCCGATGGCTTTAGCTATGACGTGCAGGTCGATCCGCGCGGCATTGATCAGGTGCATCAGGGCCAGGAGGCCGATCTGGTGCTGTCCTCGTTTGATCCGCGCACCACGCCGCGCCTGAAGGCCCATGTCACCACGGTGTCGCCTGATGCGGTGACCGACACCCGCACCGGGCGCAGCTATTACCGGGTGGCGCTGGCGGTATCGCCCAGAGAACTGGCACGGATCGGCGACCAGCATCTGGTGCCCGGAATGCCGGTGACGGTCTATCTGACCACCTCTACCCGGTCGGTGCTGAGCTACTTGTTGCACCCCCTGACCAGCCAGCTGGACATGGCGTTCCGCGAGGACTGATCCCAAACTGCGCCCGCCAACTGAGTCCGCCGGGGCACAAAGCCCGGAAAAATCGGCTCAAGCCGCCGCCAAATTCTGCCCGGACTTGCCGCAGACCATGCCCTCTGGCAGGCTTTGGCCTCAGAACGCATGGGACGGGAGCAAACCCGTCTCAGACCCATCGCCGCAAACGGCGGGGGAGATCGGGGCAAGGCAGATGACGGGCAGCAAGGTTACGATCCGGTTGGGTCGCATGCGGGCGATGATGGCGCTGGCCGTCGTGACTGCCTGCGCGCCCTCCACCCCCTATGCGCCGCCGACATTCCCGTTTCTGGCCGGCTATCATGGCGCCGTGCAAGGCGCGCCTGTCCTTTTGCAGAATGACAACTGGTGGCTGCGGCTGAATGACCCGACCCTGAACCGGCTGGTCAGTGCGGCCCTTGCGGGCAGTCCCACGCTGGAGGCCGCCCGCGCCCGGGTGGGCGAGGCCGATGCGGCGTTTCATGGCACGCCCGGTCTGATCAACCTGTCGGGCACGGTGCAGGCCACCTCATCGGGTCTGCTGGGCGGCGGGGCTCCCACTCAGGACGGCACGGCGCAACCCGGCCTGTCCTGGGTCCTGGACCCCTACGGTGCCCACCGCGCGCAAAAGAATGCGGCCGGTGCCGGGGTCACCGTGGCCCGCGCCGAACTGGATGCGGCCCGGCTGTTGCTGATCTACAACCTTGGCAACGCCTATATCGAGCTGCGCTACCGCCAGACCCTCCTGGTCCTGCAGGGTCAGGACATGCAAAGCCGGATGCAGACCCTTGCCATGACCCAGACGCTCGCCGATGCCAAGGATGCAACCCGGCTGGACACCACAAGGTCGCAGGCCCGGGTCGCCGATCTGGCGGCACAGCGCCCCGCCCTTCTGGCCGCCATCAAGGGCAAGCAGAACGAGATTGCCGTGCTGGCAGGCTTTGCCCCCGGCACCCTGCCCGCCGATCTGACCCGGGCCTTGACGCGGGCCGCAGCGCAGCCCCGCCCGGCCCTGTCGCCCGACGTGGGCATTCCGGCCGACCTGCTGCGCAACCGCCCCGACATCCAGATCGCCGAGCGCAGGTATTACATAGCCCTCGCAGGTCTGACGCAGGCCGAGGCCGCCCTTTACCCCAGATTGTCGCTGGTAGGCAGCCTGACCCTGAGTGTCGCCAAAAGCGGGCAGACCCGGACCAGTTACAACTTCGGCCCCTCGATAAGCTTGCCGACCCTGCCGCTCCGCAGCGGGCGCGCCGTCGTCACCCAGGCCCGCGCGGCCATCGAAGAGGCCCATGCCACCTGGAAAGCCACCGTGCTGACCGCCCTGCTGGAGGTGGAAAACGCCATGCTGGATTATCAGGCCTCTGCCACCTCGCAGCATCTGGCCGACAAGGCCGCAGGGCTTTACGGCGATGCGCTGGTGATGACACGCAAGGTCTTTGCCCAGGGCGATGCCACGCTGTCCGATCTGATCGACACCGATCAGGCGCTGCAGGCCGCCCGTCAGGCGCAGGCGCAAACCCTGTTCCAGCGCGGCCAAAGCTTCATCGCCCTGAACGTGCGGCTGGGGGCGGGCAACAGCGTCGAGGGGGGAGCCCCTGCGCCTTGAAGCCCGGCTCCCTGAAGCCCGCCTTGAAGTCCCGCGCCTTGAAGCCCGGCTCCCTGAAGCCCCCCGCCCCTTGAAGCCCCCCTTGAAACCCGGGCCGTTGCAGCCCCGGGTCACTGAAACCGCGCGCCCCTGAACCCTCTAGTCGCTAAAACCTCGGGTCGCTAAAACCTCGAGTCAGGGGGGGCGCGCGTTCCGTGCCGGGTTAAGCCGCCTTGCCGCAATCGGGCACCAATCCGCTTGACTGCCGCGCCAGATCGGCAAACTTCGGTCGTTTGCCCCACAGTCGTGCCATTTTGGCGACAAGCGCCACATCCGCGCCTGATTGTTGACCCGCCCCTGCCATGGTTAACAGTGATCTTCTGCGCCATCGGTCACGTCTGATCTGCGCCAGACCCAAAGCTGACCAAATGCGATGCAAAAACGAGGGCAAGACATCTATGGGAACGATCATCACGGTGACCTCGGCAGCCGGGCTTTATGATGCCTTGGCCCATGCCAAGGGTGGCGAAACCATCCAGCTGGCATCGGGGAGCTACGGCAACCTTGCGCTCAACCCCTATTCGGGGATGAACATCAACTTCCCCTCGAATGTCACGATCACCTCTGCCGATCCGCTGCATCCGGCCACGCTGACCGGGCTGGCCCTGACCAACGTGTCCAACCTGTCGATCAATGGGATCGTCTGCGATTATACCTTCAAACCCGGCGACCCGATCTATGCGTCACCCTTCTGCGTCAATGGCGGGGCGAACCTCTCGATCACCAACTGCACCTTTGACGGCGATGTCGCCAGCGGCTCTGCGACCGCCGCTGACAACGGCTTTGGCACAGCCACCGCGCTGTCGATCCGCAACGCCGCCAATGTGACGATTTCGGGCAACGAAGTGTCCAATTTCTGCCGCGGGATCACGGTGAACAGCTCCTCCAACGTGGGCATCACCGGCAATGACATCCATGACATCCGGATGGACGGCATGGAGCTGTCCCAGGTTCAGGGTCTCCGGATCGACAGCAACCATATCCACGACTTCCACACCTCGCCGACCTCGGGCGATCATTGCGACATGATCCAGTTCTGGACCAGCGGCACCACAGCGCCCTCGACCGACATCACCATCAGCAACAACGTGCTGGACATCGGCAACGGCGATTTGACCCAGTCGATCTTCATGCGCAACGAACTGGTCGATACCGGCGTGGCCGGGACCGAGATGTACTACAAGAACGTGACCATCCAGAACAATGTGATCACCAATGGCCAGTTGCACGGCATCACCGTGGGCGAAACCGCCGGTCTGAAGATCCAGGGCAATTCGGTCCTGCATTCGGATGGCGCGGCAACCGGCATCACCGATACCGAGGTCAATATCCCCCGGATCAACGTGGCCCCGAACTCCACCGGCGTGTCGATCACCGGCAATATCACGGCCAGCGTCACCGGCTGGACCAGTCAGCCGGGCTGGACCATCAACCACAATGCCTTCGTGCAGGATCAGGTGATCGGTGCGCCGGGCTATTACGGCGATGTCTTCATCAGCTCCTCGCTGACCGCCCATGATGGCATACACCAGTTTCTGGCGCTGCCCGGTGCCATGATTGACCTTCTGGGCGCCGGGGCTGCCGCCACCCGCGACTATCTGCCCGAAGGCAACGCCCTGGCCGCCCTGTTCCAGGCCACCGAGGACACCGGCGGTTCGGTCCAGACCCGCGTCTTCGATGCCAGCCTGAGCCTGACCAATCTGGGCACCCTGCCACCGGGGGCGGTATGTCAATGGACCTTCGGCGACGGCACCACGGCGACCGGGCTGAATGTGGTCCACAACTTCGCCACGGGCGGCCATTATGACGTGAAGCTGACCGTGGTTCTGCCCGGCGGTGCGACCGATACCGTCGTGGGCTCGGTCGCCGTGCCGGACAGCAACATCCTTACGATGGGGCCCGATGGCCTGTTCCGGGCCTACAGCTATGAAGACACCACCGTGCTGGCGCGAACCCCATACGAGTCTGCGGCAGGGCTGCAGCTGGGGGCTACCGGGGTTTCGGCCAGCATTGCCCACGACCTGGTGGCCGATCTTCTGCGGGCGCGGGATTTTGACATCTCGATGAGGCTTGATGCCGATACCAAGACCAGTGTCGGCGAGGTGTTCCGTCTGCACGGCAGCATCATCGCCTCGGTTTCAACCACCGGCGCGCTGGTTATTCAGGCGTCGTCCTCGACGGGCACCAATGTCACGCTGACCTCGTCGGGCGTTTCCATGATTGATCTGAAATCCCACAACATCGACGTCCGGCTGCACAATGGCGATCTGCAGCTGTGGGTGGATGGCAAGCTGTCGAGCCATACGGCCTTTGCCGGCACTCTGGCGACCTACAGCACCTTCGATCTGACCTTCGGCAACCCGTGGGGCCAGAAGAACTTTTACGGCGACATCACCGGCTTTAACGTCAGGGTCGGCGAAGTGGCGATAGGCGGCGGCAAGCATATCCTGACCCTGGGCACGGACGGCCTGTTCCACTCCGCGGTCAGCCAGATCACCACCCCCGTAGCCCCCCCCGTCCATGCGGCCTTCGCAGCCAGCGAGGTGGTGGTCGCGGGCGTGCATCTGGGCGATGTGGGGGTGGCGGCCAGCGTGGCGCCAAGCCAGCTTACCGATCTGATTCAGGCCCACGGCTTTGACATCTCGATGCAGGTGACGGCCGACAGCGCCGCCTCGACCGGCGCCATCTTCCGGATGCAGGATACCCTGCGCACCCGGGTGAACACTCTGGGTGAGGTGGAGGTGCGCGCCGTAGGCTCTGATGGGGTGGTGCACTATCTGACCTCGACCGGGGTTCATGTGACCGATCTGGCCGCGCATGCCGTCGATATCCGGCTGGACGCGGGCAAGCTGCAACTGTGGGTGGACAGCACGCTGACCACACAGACCGACTTTGCCGGCACCCTGCACAGCACGACCTCCAACATGAACTTCGGCAACGCGGCCGCCTGGAGCAATTTCGACGGCATGCTGTCAACCTTTGACATCAGCGTGAACGGCGATGCGCCCGACAGCACCACTGCGGCGTTCCTTGCCCCGAGCGCCTGGACTGCAGCTTAGGGCTGACCGCCGCTTGGACTGGCCCGCCGCTTGGGGCGTGATGCGGGGGTGATTCGGGGGTCAGTCGGGGGTCATTGGGGGGGCAGTCGGCGCCTGCCCCCGTGCAATTGTTCGCGTTCCGGGGACAATCCTGCCCCTGCCGGACCCTCTGGCTGCAAAGCCGCAAAGGCTGCGCAACCCGGGCTTGTATTTGCCGGTCCGCGACGGTCTTCCGTTCCGGCTTCGGAAAATTTGGGCTAAATTACGGCACATAATGAGTAACCATGTACGTGGGAGGATTGTCCATGTCGCTTCGTGCCGTTCTGAACCAAACTCTGAAACCCGCCCTGCTCGCCTGTGTCATCGGGGTGCTGCCGGGTCTGGCCAGCGCCTCGACCTTTACGCTGAGCCTGCCGGACAATTACTTCGGGACCAACGGGTCTGCCGGGGCCACGATCCACGACAGCTCTATTCCCCTGAACGAGGGGGTTCTGGCCGGGGGCTTTGCCGCGACCGGCGATCTGCATGGCACGGGACCAGAGAATTTCACCGCCTGGTGCCTGGATATCGTCACCTGGATGCAGCTCTCCTCAAGCTATGTCACCACCGGCACCCCGTTCCAGACCGCGATGACCGCCACCCGGATCAGCAATATCACCCGGCTGTTTGACACCGGCTACAGCGCGCTGAAGCTGACCGATAGCACGGATTCCGGCGGCTTCCAGCTGGCCCTGTGGGAGGTGATGAACGAAAACAGCGCCACCTTCGATCTGTCCGCTGGCAATTTCACCGCCACCAGCGACGCCTTGGCCAAGGGGCAAGCGCTTTTGGCGGGCATGTCGGGACCTGTCACCCAAAGCTACCGCCTGACCTGGCTGCAATCGGATGACAGCCGGATCGCCGGTGGCCATTACAGCCAGAACCTGGTGACCGTCTCGACCGTGCCGCTGCCCGCGGCAGGCCTGTTGCTGGTGGGCGCGCTTGGTGGCCTTGCAGCCCTGCGCCGCCGTCCGACGAAAGCCTGATCCGTCAAGTTTCGTCAGGCCCGTTGTTTGTCAGGCCCGTTGTTTGTCAGGCCGGTCTTTCAGTAGGCCGGCCTTTCACCAGGCCGGTCTTGCGTCAGGCCAAGTTTCATCAGGCCAAGTTCGATCAGGCCAGGCGTTTGTCCAGCCAACCCAGAAAGGCCTTGTCCGGCACCCGCAGACGCGGGCGGCCGGACCGGTGCCAGAAGCCGCGCCATTCCGCCTCCAGCGCGTAGATGTCGAGGCCGGGGGCCAAAGCACGGGCGCGCTCCAGCGTTGCCGCAGCCAGGGGGGCCAAGGTGGTGGCAGGTAAAGCCCCGCCCGTCGTCTCGCCCCCACCATGACCCGCATCCGCCAGCACGGCAGAGGTTTGCGGGGTGACCCACAACAGATCCTCGCCATCCAACGTCAGGCTGTATTCGGGGATGTTGCCTTGGGCTATCACATCGCGCAGCATGGCGCGGAACACCCGGCGCGGGCTGGTCGACCCGGCCTTCTTCTGCAAGGTCTCCAAAGAGATGCGCCATTCGGGCTGCCTGCCGCAATGCTTGCGGGCCAGTTCGTACAGCCTGCGCTCCAAAGGCCTGCGCAGCTGAAAATAGCCCCGGCTCAGCGTCAGCACCGATTTGGCCATGATCGCCGAGAACAGCCATGCGCTGAGGGTGACGCGGACCTGGATCATCCGGCCACCCCGGGTCTTGCGCACGATCTCCCAATCCTCGATCAGGCCAAAGCCGCGCGTCACCTCGAACTCGCCGGCCACGAGGTTGGTGGTGATCCGCGTCCCCGCCAGCCGTTCAAACGCCTCGCGCAAGCGGCGGTAGGCATCGCCCGAGGTTTCGCGGTTGGTGGCCAGCAACAGGTCGTGGGCGCGCAGATGCACCTGACGCGCCACCGGCTGGCCCGCGTTCAAGGCCGCCATCAATTGGCTGGTGCAATAGATCAATATGTCCTTGTCATGGATGGTGGCGCGACCCTTGACGGAAGGCACCACCTCGATCTCGACCCCGTTATGGGCATAGCGCAGCACTGCCAGATCGGGCCTTGTCGCCAGCGAGAACAGCGGATGCTCCATCGAGGCCAGATCATCCTTGGGAAGCGCATCAAACGGGTCGCAGGCGAAGAAATCCGGGAGGAGAGCCGGGGGCACATCCGGTGCGGAATCCGGGGCCGGATCCGCCCCCCTTGTTGTGTCGGGCGTCTTCACCCCACCGGTTTTCAGGCCGCCAGCCTGCGACCCGATACCACGCGCGCCCGCAGTGCGAGCCGCCGCGCCATGCGAAAGCGCCATGCCTGTTCACCTCTGTTCGGGCCGCCGGTTTTTGCCGGTCTGTGCCCCGTGCTGCTCTGCCTCGGGTCGTCGTTGAAACCGTTGTACTGTCGGCGCGATGCCGGTGTCGCTGCTTGTGGCGATTCGTGGTTTCAGTGACACCCATGCTAAAGTTATCCACAGGCGGCGTCCAGAAGGTGCGAGGGGGCATCAGGGCCGCCCCGGCCCGGTCGGGGTTTCAGAGTCGGGGTTTCAGAGTCGGGGTTTCAGAGTCGGGGTTTCAGAGTCGGGGTGACGGGGTTTCAGAGTCGCCCTTTCGGGGTTTCGGAATCGCACAGGGTTTGACAGGATCGCCCAAGCGGTTGAACAGCCACGTGGAATCGTACAGATCACAACGAAAGGGCCTGCCGTAACTATAAGATAACATAGATTTAACACTGGACTGCCGGTCAGAGGCGCCAGAACCACTCCGATGCCAGGTGAAAACCGCTGAAATCAGACCAGAAAGCGGCTATGAAGCCTAAGAAGGGCGTCGGGAATCAGTATAAATCTTGTAGATCATGATAATATCATGACATTTCGATTTTAATATGATACGACGGAAAAGTCCGGAGTATCGCCCTATGACCAGCCCATCGCCCAACCTGTCTCCTGATGCCCTGTCGCGTATCGCAC
The DNA here is from genome assembly GCA_038231775.1 of Rhodobacterales bacterium. Classification (GTDB taxonomy): domain Bacteria; phylum Pseudomonadota; class Alphaproteobacteria; order Rhodobacterales; family Rhodobacteraceae; genus Stagnihabitans. The sequence continues at coordinate 22,733 of JBBRKS010000005.1, forward strand.
AAGCGTGCCAGCCGCCGTCGGGCGCCACGCAGCCCCGGACCTCGCGCCGGATGTCGATCTGGGAGATCACGACCTGGGTTCTGCCGATGGCACCCGAACATCTGCGCCGGGTGCTGGCGGCAGAGCCTGGCTTGCCGCAGGGCACCACCGGCACCGGGGGGGTCACTGGGGGCGGCACCCGCTGGTTCACCCTGGCCGAGGTGGCCACCCTACGCGCCTGGTTCATCGCCCGCTCGCGCAAGGCGCGCTATGAACCGGCCCGGCCCCTAGGGGTGCGGGCGGGGTTGCAGGTGGGTTTGCGGGCACCGCTGATCGCCCTCACCGGTCCGCAAGGCGGCATGGGGCGCACGGTGGCCGTGCTGCATCTGGCGACGGCGGCGGCTTTGGCGGGCTACCGGGTGCTGGTGATGGACGGTGATCCTGCCGGGCGTCTGGCGCAGTCTTTGGGGACGTCTTTGGGGGCGTCTCTGGGGCCGGGGGATGGCACCGTTCTGTCGCTGATCGCGCGCTCTGCCGCGCAAAACCTGCTTCGGCTGAACGAGGGGCGGCTGGACCGGGGCGAGGCGCCGGTGCCGATGGAGGCCACGCTTAATGCCGCCCTGACCCTGCGTGCCGGGGATCTGGTGCGCCCGACGGCCTGGCCCGGTCTGGATGTGCTGCCCGCAGATCCCGCCATGATGCAGGCCGATCTGCGCATTGGGTCCTGGCGTCTGGCGCAACCGCGCTGGCGGCCATGGCGGGCTGTGGCAGACGCCTTGGATGCGGCTGTGGAGGGGGGTTTGGAGGGCGATAGCCTGCGCGCCCGCTATGACCTGATCCTGTGCGACACCCCGCGTGGCTTGGGCCCCTTGGCGCTGTCGCTGCTGGCCTCGGCCGATATGCTGCTGGCCCCCCTGCCCCTGCGCACGGCCGGCCCGTCTGATCTGGGGCCGTCTGGTGCGGGTCTGGCTGGTGCGGGTTTGGCCGATCTGGGTGCGGGCCTGCACAGCCTTGCCGAAGCGATGGCAGCCTTGCAGGACGAGATGCAGACAACCGCCCGCGCCTTGGGGCAGACCGCCACGCCCTTTGGCTGGCAGCGGCTGGCGGTTCTGGCCACGCGGGCCGGGGCGGACAGCCGGCAGCTTGAGGGGGTGGCGTCGCAGCAGTTGGGCGGGGTCCTGTTGCCTGCCGCCCTGCCCGAGGTGCCCCTGAATGCGGCGGCGGCGCAGTTCTACGATCTGGATTACCGCGATGTGGGGCGGCTGACCTATGCGCCCTTGCGGGAGGCTTGCGATGCGGCCTGGGCCGGGTTGGCCAAGGTGGTTACCGGCCTGTGGACCCAGACTATCGCGTAATCTGCTGGCGGCTTCGGCAAGACGGGATTTAAGCGCGCAGGCCCAATTCATCACGATGCTGCGTGATTTTCTGCGACTACCCCCAAATCTTGGTTTGGCAGGACGGTGATTTCGCGCTATTCATCTGTCACAGGCAAATAACGCGAGAATGCAATGCGCGATTTCAGCTATCTGCAGGCGATGAATGCGCGCAGTCTGGTGCAGCAGACGGCGGTGCGGCGGGCGACGTTTTCACCGTCGGAGGAAAAGGTGCTGCGGCCCTTCTCGATCTGGGAAATCAGCAGTTTCATGTTTGACGTGCCCGCCGACACCCTGCGCAAGAAACTGGTCGAAGACCCTTCATTGCCGCAGGGCACGGTTTCGGACGATGGCCGCCAACGCTGGTTTACCCTGGCCGAGATCAACGAGCTGCGCCGTCGCATCAGGTTTCGTGGCAAGCGCTTGCAGCCCGAACGGCCCCGTGGGCGGGCGCTGCGGGTGGCGGTGTCAAACTTCAAGGGCGGGGTTGGCAAGACGGTGGTGGCGCAGCATCTGGCCAATGCGGCGGCACTGGATGGCTACCGGGTGCTGGTGATCGACTTTGACCCGCAGGCCACGCTGACCCATGCGATGGGCAAGGTTGAGGTCAAGGAGTGGGACACCGTCTGGGGCATCATGTGCCGCGATCTGTGCCGCGAAGCCGACCGCATCATGGAAAGCTATGACGACCCGGCCGACTGCCCCTACCCTGCCGCCGATGAACTGCCCAAGGATGTGCAAGAGATTGGCCAGATGCGGGTGCAGGATTTCATCCAAAAGACGGCCTGGCCCACCATCGACATCATCCCGTCCTGCGCCAACGCGGCCTTTGTCGAATTCGCCTCGGCCCAGTACCGGTCCTTGCACAAGGCGTGGTCGTTCTTTGGTTGCGTGGCGCGTTACCTCGATGAACTGCCCGATGACCAATATGATCTGGTGATCTTCGACTGCCCGCCGGCGATTGGCTACCAATCGCTGAACGCAGCCTTTGCCGCAGATGTGCTTTATGTGCCATCCGGCCCCGGTTACTGGGAGTACGATTCCACAACATCGTTTTTGGGCCAGCTTGGTGACGCATTGGAGGAAATCAGCATCGGGTTTGAGAAGGTGGCCGAGAATGCCGGGATCACCCTGCCGAAGACGTTCCTGGATGTGCGGATCCTGATGACGCGGTTTGAGGCGAGCAATCCCTTGCACATCGCCATGCTGGAGGCGTTTCGCCACGTGTTCGGCTCTGATGTCTGCAAAAACCCGATCGAGATGACGCGGGCAGTCGAACAATCCGGACGGTTCCAGATGTCAGTCTATGAACAGGATTACCGAGAAATGACGCGCGAGACGTGGAAACGGGCCCGGCTGTCGTTTGATCAGGCCTATCAGGAGTTCAAGGGGACGGTTCTGGCGGCGTGGAAGACCAGGGCTGCACCATCGGAGGCGGGCAAATGACGGCAAAAGGCAATCGGTTCGGCATCGGTCCGGTGGATATGGCCGCAGATGTGGCTCTGCGACGGCGCGAACCGGGTCCGATGGGGGTGGCTGTGCGTGAAAATGCCGCTTCGGTGCAAGAGACCAGTGAGGCATTGGTCGAACAGCGCCGTCAGAACGCCGCCGATGCCAAAGACTACCGAGTCGCGCAGGGCGAAGGCCGGGTGCTGGTTACCTTGGCCGTTGACCGGATCAGCACCGACGCCCTGCCGCGTGACCGGATGGATCTGGCCGCCACCTCTGCCAGCGACGAGATGGACGAGTTGAAAGCCTCGATCCGCGAACGGGGTCAGCGCGAGCCGGTCGAGGTGTTTCTGGGCGCCGACGGCTCCTATCAGCTGAAAACCGGCTGGCGGCGTCTGACCGCGCTGCGCCAGTTGTTTGCCGAAACCTCGGATCCGCGCTTTGCCGTGGTTCTGGCGCGGGTGACAGCCGAGGGGGCGGACCGTGCCGGGCTGTACGTCGATATGGTCGAAGAAAACGTGATCCGGCAGGATCTGAGCTTTGCCGAGATGGCGCAGATTGCGATAGCGCTGGCGGGTGATGCGCAGGCTGGTGTCGCTTCGGTGGATGAGGCGGTGAACCGGCTGTTTCGCTCGCTTCACAAGGTAAAGCGAGCCTATATCCGCGCTTTCGTGGCTTTGTTGCAGGGCGTCGACGGAGCTTTGCGCTTTCCCAAGGCTGTGGCGCGTGACTTGGGCGTGGAGGTGGCGCGCAAGTTGCAAGGGGCTGCCCCCACAGCGGTGGCGGGGTTGCGGGCAAGGCTGGAGGCCGCCGTCACAGAGACAGAACAGACCGATGTGCTGCGGATGTTTCTGGCGGGGCAGGGCGGGCAGGGACCTGTTGGCGGCGCATCCGGGCAGAAGTCCGGGCAGAAGATTGCGTTTGCGGTGGATGGCTGCAAGGTGAGCGCCAGCAATGGTGAAGTGCGCCTGAGGTCCGATACTGATTTCGCCACGATAGACCAGCCCATCCTTGAGCGCGCTGTGAGGGCCTTTCAGGCTGCGCTGAAGGTTACCGACCGGTAACTTGGGCGCGTGGTGCTGTTACCGGTCGGTAACCTTTTGCCCGGCCCAAGAGGTCAGCCCAACACATAGGCCCAACGGATCTGCCGTAGGGTTCCCGGCAATCTCCACGGTGGGGTCGAATACCGGGGAGTGCAGGATCGTACGCTCTCATGAGCGTTTTTGATTTTCTCGACATGTCAAAACTACCCCACCGGAGCGAGATGGTCAAATGATGTAGCCTGTGCAGGCGCTGGAGACGGCTGGCCGAACCGATGGTTATCATGCTCTCATCCGCGGGTCGTTTACCGCCTGACCAAATTCGATGTGGGCTTACCTCTCTCTAAGGGCGGATGTTTTTCCCAACGTACGCCGAGGGTTCCCCTATCATGGCCGCCATCTCCAGCTTACTGCACAGGCAGTCTGGAACCGTGTCTCAGGTGGAAAGCGGCGTCTTGCGCGCAATGTCCCAGATGAAGCCAGCCAATTCGCGGGCGATGGCGGCCAACACCCGAGGTTGCGGTTTCCCTGTATTTGACAGGTGGCGGAACCGCTTGCACAGGCGGGTCTGTGCTTTCCATCCGATGTCGCGGATTTCCTGCGGCAGATGGGCGGAGCGTTTCAGATAGGGCTGCCCCTCCTTCGGCATGTGTCGGTAGGACCAACCTGCTTCCACCAGCATGGTCCGCGCAAGCGCGTTGCCGGTCTTGGTCAACCGGCCTCGTCGGGTTGTGGATCCACTGGAATGTTCGCTGGGAACCAGGCCGAGCCAAGCCATCAACTGCCGCGGGTTTGCAAACCGCGCGATGTCGCCAATCTCGGCCACCACCGTCGCCGCGATGGTGGTGTTTACGCCACGCAGGGCGCGTAAAGCATCAACGACCGGCGCGAAATGCCACCTTGGGACCGCCTCTTCGATGGCCTTATCCAATGTGGCAATGCGGGTTTCGATCTGGTCGATCGCCCGTTTGAGCTCTTCGAAGGCAAGCTGTTGATGGGCGTAGCTAAACCGCCGCATCTCGGCCAGCCAGCGACGGTGGCGCATCGTCCAATAGCTGCCGTTCTGATACCGCAGCCCGTGGCGGAGCAGAAAGCTCAGCAGCTGTTGCTTCGCGATCTTGAGGGCATCCAGCGCTTGCTTGCGTGTGCGAATGAGGTCACGCATGGCTTCCTGCTCTTCGTCTGGCGTCCAGATTGGGGTGAGTTCCCCAGCCCGCCAGAGCCGCGCCAGCATCTCGGCATCACGGCGATCGGTCTTTACCCGGTCGCCCGCCTTGCGTGGGATCATCGCGGGCGCGACAACGGCACATTCGAAGCCGAGCTTCGTAAGATGACGATGCAAGCCATACCCACAAGGCCCCGCCTCATAGCAAAATGTCGGGACCTTGCCCGCCTCTGCCAGGCGCTTGGTAAGCCGCAGCACAGAATCAGCCGTATTCGAGATCGTGCCGAAAAACCGGATTTCCCCCAAGCGCCCCTCATCAGCCACCGCCACCGCAATCGTGTCGGCATGCACGTCCAGTCCAACGTAAACCATTTTGTTCATTCGTGTTTCCTCCTTCGAACTGCTTCAAGTTCATCGAGTAAACCGCAACCGCGTCACCGCCGCAAAACGCTCATCTGGTCTAAGGCCGTTTGGTCATGATTTTGGCCACCTGTATTCGCCGGTGAGGAGGATATGTGCCCATCCGAGAGGCGAGGTGTGCGCCAGAAGATCGGCCGGGCTGTCCAATCCTTCGCTTTTTCGGTGGTTGACCGCTTGGCCGAGATGCTTGGTGTTCCAGTAGATGATGATGGCGGCGAGCAGATTGAGGCCTGCCATTCTGAAGTGCTGGCCTTCGGTGGTGCGGTCGCGGATTTCACCCTGGCGACCGATGCGAAGGGCGTTTTTCAGGGCATGATGGGCCTCACCCTTGTTCAGGCCGATCTGGGCACGGCGCTGCATATTGGCATCGAGCAGCCAGTTGATGATGAACAGCGTTCGTTCCACCCGTCCGATTTCCTTGAGGGCTTCGGCCAGCGCATGCTGGCGGGGGTAGGCCGCGAATTTGCGCAGCAGTTGGCTGGGCGGCATCACACCCGCGACCATGGTGGCGGCGCTGCGCAAGATGTCTGGCCAGTTGACGGTGATGATGCCTTCTCTGATTTTGCCGCCGATCAGGCCCTTCAATTCCTTTGGGATGCTGGCCGGATCGAAGACATAAAGCCGTTTGGAGGGCAGATCGCGGATGCGTGGTATGAACTGGAAACCCAAAAGAGCGGTGACGGCAAATACATGGTCGGTAAAGCCGCCTGTATCGGCGTATTGTTCGCGGATATTGCGCCCGGCTTCGTTCATCAACAGGCCATCGAGGATGTAGGGGGCTTCGCTGACTGTCGCGGGGATGGTTTGGGTGGCAAAGGGGCCAAACTGATCGGAGACGTGGGTGTAGGCCTTCAGTCCCGGTTCATTGCCATATTTGGCGTTGATCAGGTTCATCGCCTCGCCTTGACGTGTGGTTGGAAAGAACTGCCCGTCGCTAGAGCCGGTGGTGCCGCCACCCCAGAAGCGAGCCATGGGCACGGCAGACTGGGCCTTGATCACCATGGCCAAGGCGCTGTTCAACGCGTCGCCTTCAACATGCCAGCGCGAGATGCGCGAAAGCTGGAAGTAATCATGGGTGTTTGTGGCTTCGGCCATTTTGGCTCGAGGCCAAGGTTTAAGCCTTCCGCCAGCAGCACGGTCAAAAGGCCGATCCTGTCGGTGCATGGTGCCCCGGTTCGGATATGGGTGAAGGCTTCTGTAAAGCCCGTGGCATCGTCCACTTCCAGAAGCAGATCGGTGATACGCACATCGGGCAGCCTTTTGTACAAATCCAAGACAAGTTCATCGGCTTCGGCAGGCACTGCGGCGGTGAGCCTGTCGATCTTAAGTGTGCCATCCTCGATGGAGCCACCCGGAATTGCCCCGGCCTTGGCCGCAGCGGCGAGGCGGTTTAACCCGTCGGCCATGCGGGTCTTGCGATCTGCCAGCCACTCCGCCGGATCGAAGGGCACGGCCAATCTGGGCGTAGCCCGCACCTCTGCCATTAGCACAAGTGCCTGCTTTAGATCGGCGTAACGCCGGGAGTGCGCCAGCCAAACGTCACCAGATCGAAAGGCGTCGCGCAGATGAAACAGCACGGCATTCGTCGGGAAAACAGCGCCCCACGCTGTTTTCTTTCCCTCCTCATTCCCAAAGCCGGTGATCATCGGGGGGCTGTGCCTGAAGATGTTGGTGCCATTTGGAACTGCGGCGCAGAAAGGTTGTTGGGTGGGCAGTTGCTTCTCCTCCCGCTGCGATAAGCCGGGCAGCCTCGACCAAGGGTTCGCCCACCGATGCGGCCTGAATATCGAGTGCTCTCAACATGCGCGGCGCGTAGCGCCTAAACCGATGATAGCCTTGGACGACGTGGGACAAGGGGTTGGCCGCCATTGTACTGGTCAACTGCATCGCCGTGGCGACAAGTCCTTCGAGATCACGTCAACCGCAGGCGGTCGCAACCGCGCGCTCAAGGGGTGCACCATCGCCATGCGCTTCCAAGAGGGCGGCGCCCAAGCCTGAGAAAGAACGAAGTGTGTCCTGCAATGCAGCTTTGGCGTCGCTATTCTGCACATCGCATAAGGCCTTGGCATCGCGCCAGGTTTTGCCAACGACCCGGTCGTGGGTCTCAATCACTGCGTCAGCTATCGCGGCCTGCCATTCAACGGTACAAACGACGAGTATTGCCAGCCGCCGGTCGCTGGAAATGTCGCGCAGACCATCGGTGAAATAGCGTTCGCCTTGTCGTCGAAGGCGGGTGACCCGATGCGGCAAAACACCATCAAGGGCGGTGGCCGCAAGCCCAAGGCCCTGCAGGAACTCCAACCGGTCCAGCAGGCGGTTCATGTCAGCCGAGTTCTTTCCCACTTCAAATTGTCGAAGCCAGACAAACCGGCTGGCCCGCCCTTCGACATCCTCGGTCAGTAGGGCATCCAGACGATCCTGAATGCCGTCGCCCAGTCGTTCAACAATGCGCAAGTCGATCTGTCGCTCAGCCGCAACAAGCGCGTCGGCGCAGAGCCGTTCAATCACCGATACCGCTGGCAAGATGGTCTGCGTGCGGCGGCATTCTACCACGAACCGTTGGGCCAAATCTTCGTTTGAACGGGCCGCCTCGGCTTCGCCAGTAAGCCAGGCCTTCAGGACACGGGCACCTCGCCCAGAAAACATCTTATAGCCGTAAATCTCACGCAGGGCCGCAAGATGTTCGTGGCGGGTTTCTTCACGGGCGGCATACCCCAACAGATCATCTTGGTTCAGCCCAAGTTGGGCTGCAAGAAAGCGCAATACCTCATGGGAAATGATCTCACCCGGTGATAGCAGCCGTCCAGGATAACGAAACGCGCAAAGCTGAAGGGCAAAACCGAGCCGATTATGCGCGCGCCGCCGGGCATGAATATGTTCGATGTCGTCGTCAGCCAGCGTGTAGTGACGAAGCATTTCGGCTTCACTGGTTGGCAGATCAAAAAGGGCAGCGCGTTGGCGCTCCGTCAAAATGGTGCGATGCGCCATGTTTCTTTTGCTTTCACAGAGGTAATTATTTATATTTGTTTGTGATATGCGATAAGGAATAAATTCAATGGCAGAATGCACAGGCGAGGTGCCAGCATCTCAAACGAACGTTTGTGAAACATGCTGATCGGCTACGCCCGGGTGTCCAAGGCCGATGGCAGTCAGTCGCTCGATCTGCAAAAGGATGCCCTGAATGCCGCCGACGTACCCGAGGGCCAAATTTATTCCGATCAAGCTTCGGGTAAAAAGGATGACCGCCCCGGGCTGGAGGCATGCCTCAAGGCGTTGCGGCCCGGCGATGTTCTGGTGGTCTGGAAACTTGACCGGCTTGGCCGCAGCCTGCACCATCTGGTCAGGACCGTCACCGGGCTGACCGAGCGCGGCATCGGTCTGAAGGTGCTGACCGGGCAGGGGGCTGCGATCGACACGACAACCGCTGCAGGGCGGCTGTCCTTCGGTATCTTTGCGGCACTGGCCGAGTTTGAAAGCGAACTGATCCACGAACGCACCATGGCCGGGCTGCAGGCGGCCCGCGCCAGAGGCAGAACCGGTGGCCGGAAATTTGCGCTGACCAAGGCGCAGGTCCGCCTCGCCCAGGCCGCCATGGCAAACCGCGACACGTCCGTTGCCGTGCTTTGCAAGGAACTTGGAATTCGCCCCGTCACCCTTTACCGCTACGTCGATCCAAACGGAAACCTGCGCGACTACGGCAAACGCGTGCTGGGCGCTTAGCGGACACGCCTGCACGCGGCGGTATCAGACCCCCCATTGCGGCGAGGCTGTGCAGCGCCCGGTTTTCCAACGTTTACGCGACACCGGGCCCTTGCCTGCCTGTGGCCTGCGCGCGCCATGGTTAAGCCAAATTAACGCCTTTGCCGGAGATTGGCCGCAGTTGATCCCCCAAAAGGAGGCCAAGAATGGCTGACCCCTTCGCTTACACCGCTCCGGGCCTGTCCAGTCCGGGCGGCAGTGCCTTCGCCGTCACCGGCAACGACAGCACCGATCTGACCAATGCCACGCGCGGGCTTTATGTCGGCGGGGCAGGCGACGTGAAGGTCACCACAATCGGCGGCAGCACGGTCACCTTTGCCGCAGTGCCGGGCGGTTCGGTCCTGCCGGTGCGGGTGGCGCGCGTCTTTGCCACCGGGACCACAGCCACCAACATGATCGGGCTGTACTGACATGCACATCGGAATCGGAATGGGGGTAACGACGCTGAGGTTGGCAGGCTCCGCAGCCACTGTCCCCGGCACGATGTCCGCACCTGCGCTGGCTCAGATCAGCCAGACACAGCTTTCGGTCACCCGGGCCGCAGCGCCGGCCCCGGGTGCCGGACCGATCACGTCCTATGATCTGCGCTATTCCGTGGATCAGTCCAGTTGGACCACGCTCACCGCAATTGCCTCGCCGCAGACCCTGTCCGGCCTGGCCGCGGGGACGCTGTATTACGTGCAGACCCGGGCGGTGAACGGGTTCGGGCCTGCCGCCTGGTCGGTCAGCGCGTCGCTGGCCACCGTGAGTGCGGCACCGGTCAACACGGGCTTGCCGGTCCTTTCGGGCATTTTGAAACAGGGCAACACCCTGTCGGCCACCACCGGCACATGGACCAACGCACCGACCGGCTTTGCCTATCAGTGGAACCGGGCGGGTTCGGCGATTTCCGGGGCAACCACCGCAACCTACCTTTTGGTGTCGGCCGATGTGGGCACCACGATCACCTGCAGCGTGACGGCAACCAATGCCGGAGGGTCAAACCTTGCGACCTCTGCGGCGACTTCGGCCATACTCATCGCCGCACCGGTCAATTCTGCGGTACCCACGATCAGCGGGGCGACGACGCAGGGCAGCACCTTGTCGGCCACAACGGGCACCTGGAGCAACAGCCCCACGGGTTACACCTACCAGTGGAACCGGGCGGGTTCGGCAATTTCCGGGGCCACATCCTCCACCTACGGTCTGGTTCTGGCGGATGTGGGCACGACACTGACCTGCGCTGTGACGGCCACCAACGCCGGGGGCAGTACGGCGGCCACCAGTGCGGCCACCGCAACCATCACGGCCAGCGCCAGCGTCCCAGCGGCGATGGCCGCGCCGACGCTCGCCCAGATTGACCGCACGAGCCTGTTGCACACCCAAGCCGCAGCGCCGTCCAATGGCGGGTCGGCCATCACGTCTTATGACCTGCGCTATTCGACCGATCAGGCGACATGGACCACGGTGACGGGTATCGCCTCCCCCGCGACGGTGGCAAGTCTGACAGCCGGGACGGTCTACTTCATGCAGACCCGCGCGGTAAACGCCATTGGCGCAGCGGCATGGTCACCAAGCGGGTCGAAGGACACCGTGTTTGACTACAGCCTGTACAACGAGGCGGGCAGCACCACGATTGCGGCGAGCGACTTGGGCAGCATCCGGGTCAACATCGGCGCGGGCTGGGTCACTCTGGCGAGCCTGTCACTGACGGCCGCACAGGACGTGGCGGGTGAAATCCTGATCAGCGGCTTTTCATCGTCGGGCGTGGCCACGACGGCTGCGGCCAACGGCATCCACTTCGAACAGCAGATCACTGGCGAGCCCTACAGCGCGGCGGACACCGTGGCCACGGCCAACACCACCGGCACCTCGATCAGGGGTCTGCATTACCTGCAAACCGGCCTTTCGGTCAATAATACGCCGCAACCGGGTTTCCCGCTTGTACCCACCCGCGAATTCTCGCCTGTGATCGGATAAGCCCATGAGCGTGTCTCTCCCTGAGTCCAACCAAACCCTTCTTGGCGTGAACCCCACCGCCTACATCCTGCCGACGGGAAAGTTTTTCAAACCCGCCAACACAGGCTTTGTCACCGCGTTCTGGATGAAAACCCCGGCGGGCGGCTATGACCAGAACGTTTCGCACGTCCTTTTGGCAAAAGGCACCGGTGGCACCGGCGGCGCGGATGGTTTCATCTCTGCCAATCAGGCCGTCACAACGCTTTCGGCGCGCTGGCGCAATGCCGGGGTCGATTACCTTGGCACAACCGGCGTGACAGCAACCATCGTGCCGGGCGTCACCTATCTGATCATGTTTATCGTCACGCCGACCTTCACCTATCTGGTGGCCTGCCAGCCGGGGGGCAGCCCGATCATCACCGCCACGGCGCAATCCACGCTTTATGCCCTGAACATGAGCGCCACCGATTGCTGGACCAGCCTCGGCTATGGCAACGGCGCAACCATTTCGCCGCATTACGGGCCGCTGGAAGAGTTCTGTTTCTGGACCGGCAGCTTTCCTGAAACAAGTGCGGGCGTGCCCAACTCCACGCTGATCCAGAACATCGCCAACGGGACACAATCGCTTTCGACGCTGGATGCAAGTCTGGCAGCCCCCAATGTCGCCAAGAAGTGCCGTTTCCGGCTCTTGACCGCTGACACGCTGTCCGATGACTTTGGCGTGGCAGGAAACCTGACGGCCACGGGGGCCACGGCAGATCGTGTCATCATGTCGCATGGCCCATTGCGTCCCGCCGCCCTGACCCCCGGCCCAAGCGCGCCCTGCGCCAGCCAGCTTACTTTCGTCACGCCGGGCAGCACCACAGGCGCCACGGCGGTCATCAGGACCGGGGCGGGAACCTATACCGGCAGCCCCTTTGCCATTCAGGCCCGGCTGATCAAAGAGGACCGCAGTGTCCTGACCCCATGGGAGACGGTGGCGACCCCCTCGGGCGGAACCTGGCCCGAAGGCCGGTTTGCGGCGGCGCAACCCTATACGGCGGGCTGGCTGGAGGTCCAATATCGGGCGGTTGACAATGTCGGCACACAGGTAGGCGACATCATAGCCGGCTACGGCCTGCGCGGCACCGGCATCAACATCATCGCCGAAAGCCAGTCGCAGCTTATGGTGATGTTCACGACCGGGGCATCCGGCGTTGTCACCCCTGCGTCCAGCCGGGGTCAACTGACCTATTTCGTCACAACCCCATCGGTGGCCGTCATCACCAAGGCGCTTTGCGCCGACAGCCCGGTCACCCGCTCTGGCCAAGGCGTCCGGCAGTTCATCGCCGAGGTCAATGCTTTGTTCCCCGGCATGCCGGTCAGCCTGAACGCCGTGGGCGTTGTCGGAACCCCGATCACCGACTATCTGGCAGGGGGAACCTATGTCGGCAACTGGGCCGCGCTGAAGGCGTTCCTTGGTGTGACACAGCCGTTCTATCTGGTCTTGTTCGGACACTCGGCCACGGGGGGTGAATCCAGCGCCACCTATGAGACCGAGATCACCGCCATCCAGACGATAGCCCGCACCAACTTTGGCAACGAGATCAGGATGATCCTTTGCCCAACGGCGCGCTATGCCGGGACAGGCACCAACACGCAATACACCGCTGACGCCATTGTGCGGACTGCCATGCGGGATTATGTGGTCCACAACCCCGGCGCGGCGGTTCTGGGCGGGTCATGGCAAACGGTGAAGTGTGACGCCAGCGATATTGGCCCGCATCCGGCGAACCTGAGTGTGGGCCAAGGCCGGTCGGGCAGCTACCTGGCCTTTGCGGTTCTGGCTGCTTGCCGGGCCGTCAAACAGCAGCCCCTGCAGATCAAGTCCGCCACGCCATCGGGCACAACGATCCGGCTGAAAATGGGGCCGGTGAACGCGCTGTGATCGTGAACCTGACTTGCCGCATGATCACAGGGGATGGCCCGGTAACCTTAGGAAAAGACGATAACCTTGGGAAAAGACGGCAACCTTGGGGTAAAGCGCTGACCGCAGGGGGAAACGCTCCGCGCTGATTTGAGACGGCAGACAGCCAAAGGGGCAGCCGCAGGGTTGCCCCTTTGGCATGTTTGGCCCGCTGTGTCCTGAGGCCGCACGCCGTGACCCCACCAGCACCGGGTCAAGCCGGTGCAGCCCTTTGACAGGGTGCCGCGTCCCCCGTCAAAGCGGGGTCGCAACCTCCAGCACCTGCGCGCCCTGACCGTCCAGCCACAGGGCCGACAGACGCCCATAGCGGCAGGCCCCGGTGTCCAGGCTGATGCGGCCCGGCACCACCCGCAACCCGGGCACGATCACATGACCATGGGCAAGCCATAACCCATCCGGCCGCGGCTTGCTGGCCCGGCCCATGCCCCACAGGAGGGTCTTGGCCAGTTGTGCTGCCATCGGCAGGGCAGGATCGGCATCGGCATGCACCACCGCCAGCCCGCCAGATGTGCCGCCAGATTGCCAGTAAAGCGGCAGCGCGCGCAGCCACGCCTCTGTTCCCGCAGGTAGGGCCGCGCGCAAAGCCGCGGCGAGTTCGGTCAGACGGGTGGCGGGGTTCATCCGGCGCAGATGGCCGGTGACCCCGAAGCTCACCAAAGTCTCCCCCCCGCCCGAGCGCAGCCAGCGCGCGCCGCCCGTCTCCGGCTCGGCCAGAAAATCCAAAAGCATGCGCTCGTGATTGCCCATCAGGCAGATGACCCGGTCAGGGTTGGCCTGACACAAGGCGCGGACCCTTGCCAGCACGGCGGCGCTGTCGGGGCCGCGGTCGATCAGATCGCCCACAAAGATCAGACGGGCGGCCCCGGATTGAGCTGCGGCCCCGGATTGGATCCCGGATTGGATCCCGGATTGGGCTGCGATGCGCGCCAGCATCGCCTCCAACAGCGCCGCCATACCGTGCAGATCGCCCACCAGGCAGATCGGCGGATCCGGCCGGGGCAGGGCAGGGGTCAGCCCACGCCCCGGATCGAGTATAGAATCTGATCCGGCATTGGGGCTTGTGCCAAAAAGGTGATGCAGCAGGGGCATGGGGCGTTCCGGCACGAGGACTGGCCCAAGCCTTACCGCATAACCGGCAAAAGACAGAGCCGGTTTTGCCACCGCATCAGCAGGGTGCCCGCCGGAGGGGCCACAAGTGGCAGGTCAGGGCGGAGCGCCTATGCCTTGCCCTCAGCACCCGCCTCCTTGCGGCCCGGCAATTCCCCGTCTGGACAACCACGCTCTGGCCATTCCCCGTCTGGCCCATCACGCAACGCCACCGAAACGGCCATCAGCACCAGCCCGGCAGAGCCTGTCACCGCATAGGCGGCAAAAGCGGCAAGCCAGCCGGCACCCGCCATCATGGTCAGAACCGCAGCGGTCATCCCGCACAGCCCCCCGAACACCATGAACCCGATCGACATGTCATGTCCTTTGCTTTGCCGCGCCACCGCTCCGTTTGCGTCCCGTTTGCGTCCCGTCTGATCCTGCAGTCTGCCTGCAGTCTGCCTGCACACTGCTTGCACACTGGCGCACCTGATTTAAGATATGCTTAGCACGGCATGGACGGGCTGATCCTCTGGCCCCCCCAAAGTCTGGCCCCCCCCCAAAGTCTGGCCCCAAAGTCCGGCCCCCAAAGTCCGGGTGCAACGTCTTGCGCATGCAAAGCCCCGGGCGCGACTGGAGGGAAGGATCGTGGCGAAACTCTGACCTCGCCTCAAGGTAACACCGCCAGTTTGAGACGAATGTCCTGCAAATCTCTTGGCTTCCCTGCCTATCGCCGCTACGACCTGACCGGTTGGCTGCCCCGTGGAACGCAGGCTTGGCCGCAGCATCGGATCTCGGGACAGGACGCGGCCTCATGACCCCAAAAAACGTGACCCCCACAAACGGGATCCCAACAAACCTCATCCCGGAAAAGACCATCTCGGGCCGCCAGCGGCGGGTTCTGATCGTGGTGGAAAACCTGCCGGTGCCGCTGGACCGCCGGGTCTGGCTGGAGGCGACAGCGCTGAGTGATGCGGGCTATCAGGTCTCGGTCATCTGCCCGATGGGGCGCGGCTGGACCAAACCGCGCGAAATCATCGACGCCATTCATATCTATCGCCACCCCGAACCGCCCGAGGCGCATTCCGGTGCCGTGGCCTATGCCAAAGAATACCTCCTGTCGATGTGGTACTGGTTCCGGCTGGCGGCCGTGGTCTGGCGAGAGCGGGGGTTTGACGTCATCCAGGGGTGCAACCCGCCCGATCTGATCTTTGTGCTGGCCCTGTGGTACAGGCTGTGGGGCGTCACCTATGTCTTTGATCACCATGACGTCTGCCCGGAGTTGTTTGAGGCCAAGTTCGGCAGGCGCGGCCTCCTTTACACCATCATGCTGGTGTGGGAGCGGATGACCTTCGCCGTGGCCTCTGTCTCGATCGCCACCAACGAAAGCTTCCGCGCCATCGCCATCACCCGTGGCAAGATGGCGCCAGAGGATGTCTTCGTGGTGCGCTCCGCCCCCAAGATCGACACCTTTATCCCCGGCCCCGGCAATCGGGAGTACCGCAAAGGGGCTACGACCGTGCTGGGCTATGTCGGGGTGATTGGCCAGCAAGAGGGCATGGACCTTCTGGTTCTGGCGGTTGAACATCTGGCGCGCGGGTTTGGGCCCGCTGATCCGCGGCCAAACCTGCGCCCAACCGATCTGCATGTGGTGATCGTGGGCTTTGGTCCCTATCTGGCCGAACTGCAGGCCGATGTCGCCCGGCGCGGCTTGCAGGATTATTTCACCTTCACCGGCCCCCTATATGCCGATGGCCTGCTGGCGGCGCTCAATGTCATTGATATCGGCGTGTCACCTGACCCGAAAAACACGATGAACGACATCTCCACGATGAACAAAGTCATGGAATACATGACGCTGGAAAAGCCGCTGGTGCAGTTTGATCTGACCGAGGGGCGGGCTTCGGCGGGCGAGGCTGCCCTGTACGCCCGGCCCAATGATCCCGTGGATTTTGCCGAACGGATCGCTGAACTGATCGCTGATCCTGCCAAGGCCAGGGCTACGGGCCGCGCAGGCCGGGTGCGGGTGTTGGAGCGGCTCAGCTGGGATCACTCGATCCCCAATCTGTTGGCGGCTTATGCCAGAGCCTTTGCCAAGAACCGGGCTTTCACCAAACGGGCTTTGACCAAACGGGCAGGCGGCTGAAACCCACAATCGCGCCGGGGTCTTGTGGTATCGGCAAACCCGCCAGCACTATGAACCGGCCAGCACTACAGACTGGCCAGCACTACAGACTGGCCAGCACTACAGACTGGCCTGTACCAGAAACCGTGGCGCATAAAGCGCCAGCAAAGCGCCGCTGGCAAAGCCGCCCAGATGGGTCTGCCAGGCCAGGTTGCCCGCCGCACTCCACCAGATGAACAGGTTCAGCCCCGCCAACCCGGCAATGATCAGGCTGGCACGGCCTCGCACCCCCGTCGCGCGCCGGTCTTGCGCATCCCAGACGGTCAGTGCTCCGGCAAGGCCGAAAATCGCCCCGGATGCGCCGATCATCGGGGCCGGGCTGTGGCTGAGAAGGCCAAAGACCAGCGCCCCGCCAAGCGAGGACACCGCATAAAGCAAAAGCAGCCCGTGCCCGCTGCCTCCCCGCACCTGCAAACCCGTTTCCTGTAAACCCTGAACCTGCAAACTCCGGTTCTTCAGGTCCCGCGCCTGCAAACCCCGCGCCTGCAGGCGGATCAGAACCATGTCCCCCAGAAAGCCAAGGCTCAGCATGTTGCCGATCAGATGGCCAAGGTCGGCATGCAAGAGCGAATAGGTCAGAAACATTGCAACCGGCTGGCCCGGGTAATTCGGGTGCCAGTCGACCAGCAGCCCGGCCCAGAAGCCGCCATTCTGATAGGCCTGACCGCGCCACAGCGTGGAGCCCCACAGGTGATGATCGGCCCCCTGCAAGACCAGTTCCACCGCGACATTGACCGCAATCAGCAGCGCCAGCACCCGCCTGCCCCCGGTCAGGAGAGGGGGGTCCGGTTGAGGAGAGGTCAGTTGCGGGGGGTGCGGGTCAGGCAAGGGAAGGGCAGGCTCTGGCATATCCGACTTGTCGACAACCCGACGGCTTCTGGCAAGGCCCTTGTGACCGGGGAGGCTGCGGTTTTCAGGTCGGCCGTCTGTAGGTCGGCCGTCTGTAGGTTGGCCGTCTGTGGGTTGGCCGTCTGCGGGTTGGCCGTCTGTGGGCCGGGTTTGCGGATCGGGGGCAGGGGCCCTATTCAGGAATATAGCGCGGCAGTTTTACCAGAAGCACCGCCATGAAGCGCTGCATCCGGGCATCGGCCTCTGCCTCTGGCTCTTCCGGGCCGATCAGCGTGACAAAGCGGACCAATGCGCCATCGGTGCGGCCACGCGTCAGGCTGTCCCAGACGACACTGGCTTTGGCGACATAGTCATTGGTGATCCGGCGGCCGCGCTCTTCAAACCAGTAATAGACCAGCTCTTTGGTGGTGCCCTTCTGGATCACCGCGCGGTTCACCGTGAAATCGCCATAGACGGTGCCCGGTATCGACACCGGCTTTGGGTCGATGGCCGAGACCTCCCAGCCGCCGACCGGCAGGCAGACGGCGGGCGAGTGAATGCCGGTGCCCTCGGTCTGTTTCAGATACCAGGCCGAGAAGAAGTTGACCGGTTGCGCTTCGGTCTGGCTGACATAGGTGGCATCCACATAGTCGGTGGCGGCCAGAACCTTCGCCACATCGGGATCAAGGGCTGCCATCTGGCCGCTCCAGTCGCCTATCTCATGCGGGAAGGCGTTGAAGGCGTCACGCGGCGGGTCGATGCGGGCGGGCGTCGGGGCAAAGGTGAAGATCACGCTGATGGCCACCGTGGCCAGCGCGCCCACGATCACCCCGCGCGAGGGGGCCAGACCCAAAAGCCTGCGGGCCTGCGCCCCAAAGCCGTCGGTGTCCAGATCCAGCGTGTCCCAGATGCTCAGCGGGTTGGGGGTCAGGCGCTGCAATCCGGCGGCGATCAGGAACAGCAGGAAAATGCAGATGCCAAAGACCACCCAGCCTTCGAAGATGTGCAAAAAGCCCTCGGCCTGGGCTATGCCATAGAAGTTGACCAGGATGCCGATCACCCCGATGCGGACCGAGTTCATGAAGATGGTCAGGGGGGCCGCTGTCAGGAACAACGCCAGCTTGTGCCAGAACGGGCCCCGGTAGAGGATGCCGAACAGGTAGGAAAACGACAGGATCGGGAACAGATAGCGCAGGCCCGAACAGGCTTCGGCGACCTGCAGCTTATAGACGCCAAGGTCGATCACATTGCCTTCCAGAAACACCGGAATCCCCACCTGCGCAATGAACCAGACCCCCAGTTGCGAGGAGATCAGCTGCAGGATGATGGTGACTTTCCAGAACACGAACTGCGGCAGCGGCAGCATGAAGATCAGGTGCAGCACCGGCATCTGGTGGCGCTTGCCCTCCTCCCAGCCAAAGCCGGTCAGCACGACGCCCGATACCCACAGGATGAAGGCATAGGTCACCACATCGGGAATCCGCACCAGATTGCCGAAGATCCCGAACAGCAGGGAAAAGATCACCAGCGCCACGCCCGGCACCCGGTTGGCCGGTGTGCCCGCAGGTGGGGCGGGGTTCAGCCGCAACTCGCGCAACAGAAGATAGGTCGAGATCAGGGGGATCAGCGGCCCATAGCTGTATTCCGCCGTCAGCCACGCCGCCCCAAGGGCTGTAAAGCCCAGCCAGAAGACCGGCACCGCCGCCACGATCAGCAGGCCGAACCAGCCCGGACCGAAAGGGTTGGCAGGTGCCGCAGCCACACGAACCTGGGCTTGGGCTTTGGTGGTGTCTTGCGAAAATGTCATGGCCCGCCTCCCGGACGGCAATAGGGGGTCAGTATCGGACGCTGAAAGCCCGGTGCAGGGTGATGAACAGGCTGTCAGACTGGCCTTTTCCCACCAGATCCTGATGGCGCATGTAGCGGGTATAGCCAAGGTCCAGCGCCCAGTCGGCGGTCAGGTCCTGCGTCCATGTCGCCGAAAGGTTGGTGTTGGTGACCGCCAGATCGGTGGCGGTGTCGCGCTGCTCGGCCCAGTTCAGGGCTAAGGCCAGGCTGGCACGCGGGTTGACCGCATGGCTGTAGCCGGCACTGGCACCCGAGAGGATGGTTTCGGCATTGGTATAGGCGTTGTCTTGCACCGACCGGTTCAGACCAAGGGTCACCGCGCCTTCGGGCAGATCCTGCTGATAGGCCAGCGCGCCGGTCGCATAGGTTTTTGCAGAGGCGCTGCGGGTGGCGCCAAGGCTGAACGACAGGGCTCCGGCGGGCAGGGTCATCTGGTCTTGCAGGCTCAGCGTGCTGCGCTGGCCTTGCGGGGCGTGGTCAGAGGTCAGGCTGGCGCTCAGGGTGCCGGTCTTGCGGTCCAGCGTCAGACTGGCCTGCACACCCGGCGTGTCGCGCGTGGGCCGGCCGTCCTGCAGAAAGCGGCTGTCACTCAGGCCGAAGGCCAGATGCAGCACCGGCGACAGGTCGGTATGGGCCGTGGCCCCCAGTTGCAGGGTGCGGCTGCCCAAAAGGCCGGGCGTTATGGTGTTCAGATAGCTTACATCGGTCACCCCCGCACTGAGGCCCGCGCCAAAGGGCGCATCCTTGCCCCAGGTCAGCCCGGCGGTCAGGCTGGCGGTCCGGCGCTTGCCGGTGCCGGTCTGAAACTCGGTCGCGGCCACCGCCTGCCCCAGGTTGACCGAGGCGAGGCCCGCATCCAGCGTGACCTCGGCCAGACCCGCCTCATGGGCATAGGCCAGGGTCACGCCCGGATTGTTCAGGCCATTGACGTCCGCGCTGCCCGCCCCGCGGGCCGCCTCAAGCCCGGTGGTGGCCTGAATGGACAGGGTGGAGTTGGCCGTCTGCGAGGTCAGGCCGAACGACAGGTTCAGCGCCGCGGTCGTGCGGTGGCTTGAGGTGGGGCTGGCAGGCACCAGCGCGGGGTTGCTGTCGCTGGCCAGCCGCAGGCCCACGCCAAAGGTCAGCTCGACCGCCGCATGGGCCGCGCCGCCCTGCCAGCCGAGAGCTGCGGCCAGAACCACGCCGGTCAGGATCGCAAGCTTTTGCGTCCCGGCCTTTTGGGTTCCAGCCCTACGCATTGCAGCCTTTTGCGTCACGATACGTTCCCCCAAGAGTGGCAGCCTTGAGAGTGGCAGCCCACAGGTGTCGCCAAACTGGCTTATTCGAACAGCTTGCGTTGCGGCACGATGATCACATCGCCCGATTTCAACGTCATGTTGGCATTGGTGCCGGTGCCGGCCAGAATCGCATCATAGTTCAGCTGAAAGGTCGTGGCAGCCCCGGTCTTGGCATCGGTGCGCCGGATCTGGATGCGCCGGGTGGCGGCGAATTTGGTGAAACCGCCCATTTCGGCAAAGGCCTGCAGAACCGTGGTGCCGGGTTTCAGGCCAAGCCGTCCGGGTTTGTTGGCTTCGCCGATCACATAGACATCCGCCGAAATCCCGGGGCCACCCGTCCCCGCAACCGCCACCGCCACTTGTGCGAGCGACACATAGACATGCGGCGGGGCGGCAAAGCTTCCGGCGATCCTGGTGCTGATGACGGCGGCAATCGCATCAACCGACTGGCCCGCGACCTTGATCGTTCCGGCTTCCGGCAAAGAGATGTTGCCGGTGGGGTCGACCAAAGCCGCGCGGTTAAGGGTGGCATCCTCCAGCACTTCGATCTTGAGCGTGTCGCCGGGGCGGATGCCATAGCCTTCGGCATGGGCCGCAGTTGTAAAAACCGCAGTGGTAAAAACTGCTGTCATCAAAACCGATGTCGTCAGGGTCATCACACCCCGGGTCATCAGACCCCTGGCCATCAGGGCCAAAAACTTTTTCATCTCCGCAATCTCCTCTTGGTGGCGGCGCGGGTTTCTCAGACTGGGTTACTCAGACTGGGTTACTCGAACTGAGTTTCTCAGGCGGGGTTTCTCAGGCGGGGTTTGGCCAGATCTGGTGCCCGGGACTGTTGCGTCAGGGATCAAAGGGTAAAGGTCATTTCATGGCAGACAAAGGGAAAAGCGGCGGGTGACCCGGATTGAGAGGCGGTCTGGCGCTTTGCGGACACAGGTTTGCGCAGACAGGGACAGGGCTGAAAAGCCGCAGGTTTCGGCGCGTCCCGCAGAGTTGGCCCGCAGAGAGGACCCGCAGAAGCGTCCCGCAGAAGCGGTCTGCACAAGCATCGCTCCGGTCACGGTGTCTTGGTTCCCTGTGTGGTGTCGGCAGGGGCTACAGTCGGCGCCGGGGCCGGCGCTACAGCTGGCGCCGGCAGTTCAGGCGCGGGGGTGACGGCGGGCAGGCTCTTCAGCCGCTCCATCTCGGTCTTGGCGGTGGCCATCTGGGGCAACTGGCTTTGTCCGGCCAGCGACACCGCCAGGGTAAACTGTGCTATCGCATCGGCGTTGCGGCCCAGTTTGTCATAAAGCATCGCCAGATGGTACTGGGTCAGCGGCTCTTTCGGCATCGCCTTGGCTGCGGCCTCCAGATGGGTCTGCGCCTCGTCCAGATTGCCACGGCGCAGGGCGATCCAGCCATAGGTGTCCTGGAAGGCGGGCACGTCCAGCCCGCGCAGACGGCGGGCGATCAGCTCGGCCCGGGCCAGGCTGGCGTCATCATCGTGATAGGTGGTGATCAGGCTGGCGAGGTTGTTGGCCACCACGGTGTTGGAGCTGTCGCCTTTGTAAAGCTCATCATAGATGGCGATGGCCTCGTCAATCTTGCCGGCATGTTCCAGCTCTCCGGCTTTCATCCAGCGCAGGGTGCCTGATTTCGGCAGGGCGGTCAGACCGGCGTCCAGCACCTTGGTCGCGTCATCGGCCCGGTTCGCGGCTGTCAGCTGGGCATAAAGCATCCGCACCGGAAGCTCCTGATCCGGCGCCTCGGTGATCAGGCTGCGGAAGGTGGCTTCGGCCTGATCCGCCTTGCCGGTCTGCGCATCCAGACTGGCCGACAACAGGCGCAGGGTCAGATCCTTGGGCGCATTGGCCAAAGCGCCGTCCAGATAAGCGCGCGCCTCGGTCAATTTGCCCGCCTGGATCTGGGTCTGGACGATCATGATCACGCTGGAAACCGCCTGACCCGCTTTGGCGGCCTGATCCTGCAACAGGGCCAGACTGTCATCGACCTTGTTCTGCCCGGCCAGAACGGCGGCCTGCATCTGGGCCAGATGGCTTTGCGCCTCGGGCAGGTTCAGCGCTTTGAGCGCATCGACCGCGTCCTGCGCCTGCGGCCATTGACCCTGGCGCACATAAAGCTGGATCAGGGCGGACAGCAGATCGGGGTTGGCGGGGTTGGCCTGACGGGCGGCGACCAGAACTGTGCCTGCGACCTGCGGCTTGTTCTGGCGGATCAGGAACTGGGCATAGCGCAGCGCATCATCCGGGGCGGAGTTCGAGACTTCGACCGCGCGGGCCAATTGCTGACCGGCCAGATCCAGACTGCCGTCGCGTTCATAGGCGGCGGCCATCAGGGTCAGGATCTGCGGGTCACGCGGGCTTTGATCCAAAGCGGCGCGCAGGGCCACGATGGCCTCGCCCGCCTTGTCATCGGCAATCAGCCATTTGGCGCGCTGTTTCAGCGCCTCGCCATTGGCCGGGTCGTCGGCCAGCACCTGTTCGACCAAAGCGCGGGCGCCGACATTGTCGCCGGTGGCGTCCAGCATCTGCGCCAGCATGGATTTGATCCGCCGCGTCTGATCAGAGGGGCCTGCGGCTTTCACGATGGCCTCCAGCGCCGCCTCGGCCTCGGCGGTCTTGCCCGCCTGAAAGTCCAGCGTCGCCCGCATCGCGCCATAAAGATCGGCGTTGGGCGTGCCGGTGTTGGCCTTGATCAGCCCGTCAAGCTCGGTCCGGGCGGCCTCCACGCCCCGCGCGGTCTGCAGGAACTGGATCAGGGCCACATGGGCATCGGCCGGACCTTTGGCATCGCCGGCCAGCTGGCGCAGGAAGCCTTCGGCGCCGTCATAATCCTTTTGCAGCATATACCAGCCGATCAGCCAGTCTTTGACCTGCATATTGTCGGGGAACAGCTTGAACATGGTCTTCAGCTCTTCACCGGTGCCCTTGATGTCGGACGACTTGGCCAGAAGCTGGAACCTCAGCATGTGGTATTCCAGCAGGTCGGGGTTGTGTTTGATCGCATCCTCGATCACCGGCAGCGCATCATGCGGGGTCGGGCCGGAGATCATCCGGTCAATCACGATGCGCCGGGCCACGTCGCTGTCGGGCAGGGTGATCAGCAGCGCCTGCGCCGCATCGGCAAGCTTCGTGCGGCTTGCCTCGTCCTTGGCCAGAACGGCCACGCGGTAATCCAGCGCCAGCTTGATGGCCTGCACGCCGGGCACGGTGGGGGCCAAAGCGATGGCCGCGCGACCATGACGTTCAGCCTCGTCCCAGTTGCCGTTGCGGATGGAGATCTCGGCGAGGGTCTGGCGCACATCGGCGGTGTCGGGATATTGTTCGATCAGCCGCAGATACTGGCTGTAGGCCTCCTGAGTCTTGCCTTCCTTCATCAGCACATCGGCATAGGTCTTGCGCGCGTCCTTGTGGAATCCGTCATACTGAAAGACGTTGCGGAACTGCACCATCGCCTGCTCTTCCTTGCCATCCTTCAGCAGGGTCAGGCCGGACTGGTAATAATCCTCGGCCTTTTCCTTGGCACTTTTGCAGCCGGTCAGGGTCAGGCTGGTGGCCAGCAACAGGGGCAGGATCAACAGGCGCAAAGATTTGGTCATGATCGGGGAAATCCATATTGCAAAAGACAGGCCCCTGAACTTGCGTCCCAGGGCCCCGATGAAGGTCAGGTCATCTTAAAGATTAATAGCCTGTGGCCCGCAACACAACACGCACCGTCTTGATCAAAAGCCCGAGATCGGTGGTCAGCGACACGTTGCGATCATAATCCTGATCGAAGTTGGCCCGGTCGGCGAAAGAGCTTTCGTTGCGCTTGGAGACCTGCCAGGGGCCGGTGATGCCGGGGCGCAGGCGGTAATAGGCCAGCCCGGGGTAAAGATCCTGCTGGCTGGGCATCATCGGGCGCGGGCCAACCAGGCTCATGTCGCCAATCAGCACGTTCCACAGCTGCGGTAGCTCATCCATCGAGGATTTGCGCAGAATGCGGCCAAAGCGGGTGATGCGCGGATCGCATTTCAGCTTCTGGGTGCTGTCCCATTCTTCGCGGGCGTTCGGGTTGGCTGACAGATGCTCTTCCAGCTTCTGATCCGCCCCCACCACCATCGAGCGCAGCTTCCACATCCGGTAAATCCGGCCATCAAAGCCGACCCGGCTTTGGGTATAAAACGGGTTGCCCCCATCGCGCGCCACCAACAGCGCCAGAAGTCCGATGGTCAGCAGGATGAATGGCGCGAACAGGCAAACGACGGCCACGTCAAACACCCGCTTCAGCCTGCGGGAATACAGGTTTTTCGCCCCGGTCAGGCCAAAGCCTGACTTGGGTTGATATCTGGCCGCGCGCAAACGCCCGTCAGAACTGGCAATACCAGTCTTTGAGATCGCAGTCTCGACACGAGCAGACACACGAGGCTGGGGATCATAATGAATGGTCACAAAACACCTATCGTTCAGGGCTGGCCCCGATTACAGCACATGTGTCATCCCCCAATGACACCACATCGTCCAGCAGAAGCCGGTGAAATCTCCGCCATGTTCGCCGGGTCAGATCCACCGACTCAGAACATTTATGGAAAAGCCAAAGACCAGACTGCCACCTGTGTCGGTTACACTTTTTTCACCATCCCGACAACGAAATTCCGGAAATCGCAGGCTTCTTGATCGCGTTTGAAATAAATCCGGATAAAAAAGGGTGGCCGTGCCGCCACTGTTTCCAAGCTGTGAAAAGTGAGGGCAAAGTTTGGGCTAAATGGGCCTGAAAATACAACTTTAAGGCGATGCGCCCGAATCGCCTTTGCCGGGCTTGCCGCGCCTCTGACACCGGCCCTGATGTCGTGTGGCGGCCCTTTGGCCATGGACATCTGGCCGTGGCGATCCGGCTTTGGGGCGGGGGCCTCTGGCCACAGGGCTGGAGGCCGCGGGCCGCGGGGCTGGAGGCCGCTGGCCGCGGGGCGGGGGCCCTGTTGCAGAACAATCCCCCTGGTTTTGTGACGGACTGTGCGCTTGTTGCGCGGGCGATAAACTTGTATTGGCGAAGGGTTAGGTCTGTGAGTCAGGTCTGTGAGTGCGGTTTGGGGGTGCTGTCCGGGGTGCCGCATCGCGGGCCGAAGGATCTGTTGGGGTTTTTTGGGCAGGCATGGCAAGCACGCTGGATATTTACACAAGTTTCTTCGGGCTGAGCGAGCGTCCGTTTTCCCTGGTCCCCGATCCGGGTTTTTTGTATTGGTCGGCCCTGCACAGACGCGCCTATACCATTCTGGAATATGGCATCCTGACCCGGGCGCCGATCACGCTGATCACCGGCGATGTCGGCACCGGCAAGACCACGCTTTTGCACCACCTGTTGAAATCGGTCGGCGATGATGTGCGCGTAGGCCTGATCGCCAATGCGCACGGCGACCGCGGCGAGCTTTTGCGTTGGGTGCTGCTGGCGCTGGCGCAGAACGCCGGGCCACAGGAAACCTATGTCGACCTGTTCGGCCGCTTTCAGCAATACCTCATCACCGAATATGCCGCCGGGCGCCGGGTGATCCTGATCTTTGACGAGGCGCAGAACCTGTCGCGCGAAAGCCTTGAGGAACTGCGGATGTTCACCAACATCAACTCCAACAAGGACGAGCTGTTGCAGCTGGTTCTGGTGGGCCAGCCCGAATTGCGCGATCTGATCCGCAGGCCCGACCTGACGCAATTCGCCCAAAGGATCTCGGCCGCCTTCCATATGGAGCCGATGGATATGCTTATGGTGCGCGCCTATATCCGCCATCGGCTGACGGTGGCAGGGGCAACGGACAACATCTTTTCCAACTCGGCCTGCGATCTGGTGCATGCCAACACCGGCGGTGTGCCGCGTCTGGTCAACCAATTGTGTGATTTGTCGATGGTCTATGCCTTCACCAAGAATGTCCGTCACGTCCATCAGATCACCGTACAACAGGTGTTGAACGATGACGTGTTCTTTGCAAGGCGCCTGCCGCCCGACCTGCTGCCCGAGCTGCCGCCGCTTTTCTTGCGCAACCCGTCACAGAAAGCAGACTGACCGATGGACTTCCGCTTCTATCTTTCGCTTTTCCTGCGCCGGGTGCACTGGTTTTTGATCGTGGCCATCTTGGGCTCTGCTGCGGGGATCCTGCTGGCCAGGATCCTGCCCACGGTCTATGTGGCGCAGGCGACACTGGTGGTGGAATCCGAACAGATCCCCGACAATCTGGCCGCCTCGACGGTGCAGACCCAGGCCACCGAACAATTGCAGATCATCCAGCAGCGCATCCTGACCCGCGATACGCTGGTCGATATGGCGCACCGGCTGCACGTCTATGATGCCCCGGCGGATCAGACGTCCGGCCGTGCGCCCAAACAGCTGGAAGCCGATGCGCTGGTGGCTGACATGCGCAAGCGCATCAGCATCATCACCACCGGCGGCACGGTGCCGCGCGGCCCGGCGCAAGCCACGCTGGTCAGCGTGGCCTTCGAGGCGCCGAGGCCTGACCTCGCAGCTTCGGTGGCCAATGACGTGGTGACGCTGATCCTGAAAACCGATGTCGAAATGCGCACCGGATCAGCCCGCCAGACACTGGACTTCTTCCAGCAGGAAGTGGCCCGGCTGGAAAAGGATCTGTCCGAACGCGGGTCGGCCATTCTGAAGTTCAAGAGCGACAGCAAGGACACTTTGCCCGACAGTCTGCAGTTCCGGCGCGTCCAGATGGTCACGGCGCAGACCCAGCTTCAGCAACTGCTTCAGGCCGAAACCGACCTGTCGGATCACCGCGCCAAACAGGTCAGGATCCACGACTCCGTCAACTCTGCCAATACCACGCCCCAGGCCCAGCTGTCCCCGGAAGCCCAGCAACTGCGCACCCTGCGGGATCAACTGTCGGTGCAGCAGGCGGTCCTGTCGCCCGACAATCCCAAGGTCAAGCTGCTGCAGGCCCAGGTCGACACGCTGGCCAAGGTGGTGGATAGCCAGACCTCGGCCGGGCAACTGGACGCGCAGGGCAAGACCATGTCGGCCTATGATGTGGAGCTTGCCGACATCGACGCCCAGATCGCCCGGGTCGAGGCGCAGAAAGCCCAGATCAGTGACGCGATCAAGGCGATGCAAGTCGCGATTGATGCAACGCCGGCCAATGCCAACACGCTGGATGCGATGCAGCGCGACTTTGACAACGTGCAGGCGCAATACAATCAGGCGATCGCCAACAAGGCCCGCGCCGAGACCGGCGACACGATTGAAGCGATGTCCAAGGGCCAGCGGATTTCGGTGATCGAACAGGCGGTGGCGCCGACCGATCCGACCCGCCCCAACCGCAGGGTGATCATGGTGGCGGGCGTCGGCGGTGGGATTGGCATGGGCCTTGCTCTGGTCGCCCTGATCGAGCTTTTGCACACGGGCATCCGCCGCCCGATCCAGTTGACCAACAAGCTGGGCATCTCGGTCTTTGCCACGCTGCCCTACCTGAAAAGCCCCGGCGAGATCCGCTGGCGCCGTCTGCGTCTGGGCCTGATCCTGCTGGGTATTCTGGCGGCGATTGGCGCAGCCCTTTGGGCGGTCGACACCTATTACATGCCGCTTGATCTCTTGATGGATCAGGTCATCAAACGGTTCAGCCTGCTGGCATTGCCGTCACCACCGCAGTTGGCTTGAGGGAGCAGTCATGGAAAAGATCCAGTCCGCCATCGAAAAAGCCCGCGCCGCGCGCCAGAATATGGATGCGGGCCCGAGGCCGCCTGCCATACCTGCGGTTGCCATCACGCCGGAAGCCACCGCAACCGGGGCTGCCACAACAGGTGCTGCAACGCCGGGTTCTGCCATGGCGGGTGCTACCACGGCGGGGACCTTTGCGCCTGCTGCCGCAAAGACCTCGGATGCCATAATCGTCAGCAAGGCCGCGGTCCGCAAGGCTGCCTGGGCTGCCCTGACCCCGGCCTTCAGCGACCCGGCCCGGATGAGCAAAAGCCGCATCGTGGCCGTGGCGGGCGGCGCGGATGCCGTGCCCTTCGACATGATGCGCACCAAGGTCTTGCAACAGATGCGCGCCAATGGCTGGAAGCGGCTGGCCATCACCTCGCCCACACCGGCCTGCGGCAAAAGCACCATCGCCCTGAACCTCGCCTTCAGCCTGTCGCGGCAACCCGAACTGCGCACCATTCTGGCCGAACTTGACCTGCGGCGCCCGATGCTCAGGACCCTTCTTGGCCTGCCTGATCCCAAAAGCTCCCGCGATGCCAAAGGTCAGCGCGACACCAAAAACCCCCGTGACACCAAAAACCCCGGCGACACCAAAAACCTCGGCGATCCCAAAAGCCAGCGCGAGACCAAAGATCTGGCCCGCCTGCTGGAAGGCCGCGCCGATTTCAGCGATGTGGCGCTGCGCTATGGCGATGGCCTGGCGATTGCGATGAACGAGGGCCCGGTGCGCAACCCGGCCGAACTGCTGCAATCCTCCAGCGTGTCAGCCGCGCTTGCCGCGATCGAGGCCACGTATAGCCCCGACCTGATGATCTTCGACATGCCGCCACTTCTGGTGTCGGATGACGTGATGGGCTTCATGGGGCAGGTCGATGCGGTTCTGCTGGTGGCCGCGGCGGAAACCACCACGATCAAGGAAGTTGACGCCTGCGAACGCGAACTGGCCAGCCAGACCAATGTGATGGGCGTGATCCTGAACAAGTGCCAGTTCATGGGGCCCGAATACGGCTATGGCTATTACGGCTGAACACGGGCCAGTGCATAGCCAGACCCGCTTGGCCAAAACCGCTTGGCCAGACCCGCTTGGCCAGACCCGCTTGGCCAGACTGGTCAGCGAAAACAAAAATGCGCCCCCTTGCGGAAGCGCATTTTGCAGCCTTTCGGCCATAAGCGCCCGATCAGGCCCGCTTGCGGCGGCGCAGGGCTGCGATGCCAGCCAAACCACCTGCCAGCAGCAGACCGCCCGCCGGGACCGGCACCGCAGCGACCTGAACCGCATCCAGCAGACCACCCAAGCCGTCGCTGGCGCCAATACCGGCAAAGTTCAGATTATAGCTGCCCGCCGACGTGACGGTGAAAAACGCGGTGACCAGGGTCCAGGCCCCCACGCTGGTGTTGAAAGGGCCACCCGGCCCGGTGATGCTGCCACTTGCCAAAGACCCCAGCGAATAGGCGACGCCATTGGTCGCCGCATCCCAGGTCCGCGGGCTGTAGGCAAAGCTCAGCGCATAGCGACCGGCTTGCAAAGCCAGTGTCTGGCTGATGGTGTAATTGGTGTAGCCGTCCATCTCGATGTATTTGTTGCCGTCATAGGGCGTCAGGCCAAGGGTTCCGGCCGTCTGCACCTCGACGCCGCCATTCGTGGTGGTCCAGCCCGGCAGTCCGCCGCCATAGATCCCCCAGTTCGGTGAGGTCAGCCCGGGAGAGCCATCTTCAAAGCTGCCGTTCTGCACAATCGTGCTGGCCGAGGCAGCGCCTGCCGCGGCAAACCCCAGCAAGAAAATCATCATATATTTGAACATCACTGCACTCCACTACCCTGAATTGGCCAAAACTTACCGGTGACGGATAGGCGGCAAATCCGTTCAAAATTAAGGCAAAATCGGGGTATTTGAGGGCACGGGTGCCACAAGGCAGCGCCATAGAAAAAATGCGCCCCCTTGCGGAGGCGCATTTTTGAATTTCACGACGTCGTAGCTGATCAATCCGACCCGGCTGGGTCAGACCGACGCGATCAGAGCGACTTGTTGCGGCGACGCAGAGCGGCGAAGCCACCCAAAGCGCCTGCCAGCAGCAGACCACCAGCGGGCAACGGAACCGGCGAAGTTGCCAGTTGCAGATTGACTTGCGCCACGCCCTTTTTCGGGTTTTTGGTCACGTTGGTCCAGGAGATCACCAGAGTCTTGGTCGCGCCGGTTGCGAAAGCAAGCGGGTTGAACGAGTACACCCGGGCGAGCGGACCCCCGAAGACAACATTTGCCGCGACGCCATCCAGCTTCACGCTCAAGCCTGCGAAAACACCGGTGACTTCCAGCGTGCTCACACCGCCGCCAAGCAGCAGCTTGGTGATCGCCGTCAGATTGAAGGTCAGGGTTTTCGCGCCTGAGTTGGTCTTGTAGGTGTCTTGGTAATCGTAGTCTTTGTTGATGTTGATGTTGTCAGCACCAAGATTCAGCGTGGATGCAGTTGCAACCACTGGCAATGCCATCGCTGCGGTCAGCACCGCGGCCATAATTTTCGTACGCAACATAATTCTACCCCTGGTTAAGTTCGGTTCACTGGCCCTGCTTGTGCCACAATCTTGCCATGCGATCAATGATTTCAGGTGTCGAAAATTCGAATACAACCTTAAGGAGTCTAAAGTTGCTTCGCGGGAAACAGTTCGCAGCGAACCGCCGATTTTCACAGGTTTCCAGCCCGATTTGCCGCCAAATCCGGCGCCCAAGGCTGCCAGACTGGCGCGGAACCACCGGCCTGTCGCGGCTTTGACACCTCCCTTTGACGCGCTGCAGCGGGGCATTGCCGGAACAAGGTGATTCGAACGGCGGATTTTGCCACAATCTGGCAGGCCATCGGGGCCGTGATTCGCCTTATTTCCTGCGCAATCGAGGGCGGCTCCGGTTCGGTTCTGGCGCAATTTCTGGCCCGAATTCTGGCCCCTCTCTGGCGCTGGAAACGGTTCGGGTGAAACCATCGGATTTCCGGCGAAATCGCCGGAACGCCGGTTGACAGAAGGGATTGCCGCACTTTACGCGTCAGGGCTGATTGTGCGATCCGGAGTTTGCCCCATGCCTTTGCTTGCCACAATAAGACGCACCCTGATGCGTCGGGTTGTCGTGCGGGTGACGCGGGCGTTTTACCGGGGCCTTTATGGCATGGACCTGGCCGAGGGGGTGCGGATCTCCTGGGGCGCGCGGCTGGACAAGACCAATCCCAAGGGTGTGCATGTTGGTGCCTTCACCGCCATTGCGCGCGGGGCGATCATACTGACCCACGATTTCGTCAACAGAGAGTGGAAAGATACGCATATCGGCAAGAACTGCTTTCTGGGCTACAACTGCATCGTGCTGCCCGGCATCACCGTGGGCGACCATTGCATCATCGCGGCCAATTCTCTGGTCGGGCGCAATGTGCCGTCCAACTCGGTCGTGATGGGCAACCCGGCCAAGATCGTCGAACAGGGGATCGTGACCGGGGAATGGGGCATCCGGCTGGACCGCGGCAACGCCAGCAAGATTGCCCATTGACGCGGGCCCACGTTGATCTGGCCCACGTTGATCTGGCCCACGTTGCGCTGGCCCACGTTGCGTGAGCCTGCTTTGGTTTGCCGGCCCTGATTTACCCTGATGACCACAAGATTAACGACGGGAATTTGAAGATGAACGCGATGATGCAGCCAGGCGTGATGGCAGACCAGATGCAGCAGGTTTTCACACGCATCTGGGATCAGGAGATGGGGGCAGGTGATGCGGCCCCGGTATTGGCCCCGGTGTTGGCCCCCGACACCGTCCTGTTGGAAAGCGGCCTTGACAGCATGGGCTTTGCGATCTTCGTCTCGGAACTGGAAGAGGTTCTGGGCTATGATCCCTTTGCGATTGCGCAAGACATCACCGTCTATCCCCAGACCTTCGCCGAGTTTCTGAGCTTTTATGCAACCCACAAACCTTCGGGAACGGGATCGGCAGACATCATCCGGCAAGCTGTGTGATTCCGGCGATGGCCCCAAAGACGTCACCTGCGACGGTCCCCGTCACAGCCGATGCGATGGCACCTGCGACGGCCTCCCAGATAGCTGGCCCGATCACTGGCCCGGTGACCAGCCCGATCACTGGCCCGTCCCTCAGCCTGTCACAGCGCATCGCACCGGGGGCAGACCCTTTGCTGACCTCACCCGATGGCCGCACGGTGGCCCGCGCCGATCTGGCCGGAACCGGCCTGACCGCGCAGGCGGCAGCGGCTTTGGGCGGCAAGGTTGCCTTGGTGATCACCGACCCCGCCCTGTTCATCCGCGCCCTCGTGGCGCTGGATGGCCGGGTGGCGGCGGTGGTTCTGTTGTCTTACGCGCTTGGCGATGACACCGTGGCGACCCTTGTGCGGCAGGCGGGCTGCACCGGGGTTCTGACCGACCGGCCCGAGGCTTTGGCCCCAGTTGTGGCGGCCCCGGTTGTGGCGGCGCAGGGGGTGGCGGTTCTGGCGGCAGAGGCGGCCCTTGGCGCGGATGACGCCCCCGCCGTCTGGCACCCGACCACCTGGTTTCTGACCACCTCCGGCACCACCGGCCTGCCGAAAATCATCTCGCACACGCTGACGGGCCTCGCCCATAAAATCCGGCCGATGCCGCCCGAAAAGGCGTCACCTGTCTGGGGCCACATGATTGATCCGACACGGTTTTCCGGGCTGCTTCTGGTCTTGCAGGCCCTGATCGGCGGCGGGCGTCTGATCTTGGCCGATAGCACCGCGGCCCTTGGGGCGCAGCTGGCGGCTTTGGCTGCGGGCGGCGTCACCCATCTGACCGGCGCGCCGACCCTGTGGCGCCGCATCCTGATGCAGCCGGGGCATCAGGCGCTGGCCCTGGCGCAGGTGACTTTGGTGGGCGAGATTGCCGATGAAGGCACCCTGCGCGCGCTGGCCGTGGCCTGGCCTGCGGCGCGGATCAGCCATATCTACGGCTCTACCGAGGCGGGGCAGGGGTTTTCGGTGTCCGATGGCCGCGCAGGTTTTCCGGCGGCGTGGCTGGCGGCAGGCCCCGGCGGTCTGACGCTGGACATCCGCGACGGCGTGTTGTGGCTGCAACCGCCTGAACAGGCCCGCGATGCGCCCCATACCGGGACCGGAGCCGGGACCGCACCCGGGACTGGACCCCACACGGGATCCCGCACCGGAATCGAGGCGGATGCCGCAGGCTTCATCCGCACCGGCGATCTGGTCGAGGTTCAGGGTGACCTGCAGGGCGGGCGCGTGATCTTTCTGGGTCGCGAAAGCGGGCTCATCAACGTGGCCGGCGTCAAGGTCTGGCCCGAGGTGGTGGAGGCGGTGATCAAAGCCGTGCCCGGTGTCGGCCTCGTGCAGGTGTCCGCCCGCAAAAGCCCGGTCACCGGGGCCCTGGTGCTGGCCGAGGTGCAGGCGTCGGATGGTGTGGACACCGCTGCCCTGCGGCTGGCCATCCTTGCCGCCTGCCGCGCCGCCCTGCCACGCGAGGCGGTGCCGGCCACCTTGCGCTTTGTGGCCGCCCTGCCCAGCAATGCCGCCGGAAAGCTGTTGCGGACCACGCCATGACGGATGCGCCGCCAGAGACGCCGCCAGAGACGCCGCCAGATGTGCCGCCAGATGCGTCAAACCGTGGTGGCCCGCAGACTGCTGACCCGCAGGCTGCTGACCCGCAGGCTGCTGACCCGCAGGCTGCTGACCCGCAGGCTGCTGACCCGCAGGCTGCTGACCCGCAGGCTGCTGACCCGCAGGCTGCTGATCCGCAGGCTG
>JBBRKS010000006.1:0-53704 GCA_038231775.1 Rhodobacterales bacterium
GAACGCACGGCACTCACGGGACACACGGCACGCATGGCACCCACGGGACGCACGGCACCCATGGGACACATGGCACGCACGGCACCGGAGGTTACGGTGCAGGCGACGTGATGGGCCTGCAATCCTCGACCGAGGCGATCCTGCATGTTGCGGGTCTGGCCCCGCTGGCCCCCGCCGGGATCGAACCGCTGACCCCCGGCTCTGCCGCCAACATGAAGCGCTGGTCGCCCGACATTCGCGCCCTGCTGCTGGAAAGCGCTGTGACCCGCCATGTCGGCCATGACTGGGACGATGCTGCGACCTTTGTCAGCCTGACATGGAACCACGCTGCCGTGGCCACGCTTGAACCGCCAGTGCCTGCGACGCTGGCCAAGCA
Organism: Rhodobacterales bacterium; assembly: GCA_038231775.1. Lineage (GTDB taxonomy): Bacteria > Pseudomonadota > Alphaproteobacteria > Rhodobacterales > Rhodobacteraceae > Stagnihabitans. Next base: position 377 of record JBBRKS010000006.1, read on the forward strand.
ATGCGACTGGGTGCGCTATTATGCCGACCAGCGCGGTGACCGTGGCAATGAGATTTTGTCGCAGCTTGGGTCGTTCTCGGCCTATTTTGCGGTGCTTTTGGGGCTGACTGACGGGCGCAACCCCAAGACGTTTGAACTGCTGGACGCGGTTCAGACCATCGCGGGCCAGATCACGATGGTGCCCAAACACCTGTTTGCGGTCCGGCGTCCGGCGGAACTGGATGTGCGGGTCGCCCCGTTCGTGCCGACCCCGGGCCACGGGTCGTTCCCGTCAGCCCATGCCACCCAAGCCATGGCGATGGCCCGTGTGGTCGAGGCGCTGGTGCGCGCCGTGCCCACCCATTACGGCGACATGGAAAAGCGGATCGACATCTGCTACCGCCAAGCGCACCGGATCGCGGTCAACCGCACGGTTGCGGGGGTGCACTACCCGATGGATTCGGCGGCAGGGGCGCGGCTTGGCCTGCAGATGGGCAACATCTTTGTGGCGGCCATGACGGGTGGCGGGACGGTGCACCAGATGGCGTCCTACGATCCGAACCTGACGCCGGACGCGGATTTTCTGTGCGCCGATGCCGCAGCCCTGCGCAGCGCCCCGGCCGGGACCGATGTGGCCGTGGCCGCTGATCCGCTTTGGGCATGGCTGTGGGCCGAGGCCAAGGCCGAATTCGCGCTGCATATGGCGGCGGTCTAGGCCATGGTCAGCAGCGATGATCCGCTTGGCCCTTATGAACGCTGGATGTTCGGGCCGGGCAAAAGCTTTGACCTGCCCGGTCTGATGCTGGACGCCTCTCCCAGCCTGTCGTGTCTGGCAGAGTTCACAAACCCGGTGGCCCATCCCGCGCAGGCGGTGGCGGGTCTTTTGACGGCGGATCACATCACAATGCTGCCGCGTCTGCCGACCCTGTGGTCCGGCACCGATCCGCGTTTCCTGCCCCTGCTGTTGTGCCCCGAAAACCCGACGGCAATCGAGGCGCATGATCCGGGCCGCCTTGCGGTCTTGCTGGGCGGCCTTGGCGGTGGTGGGGCGCGCCATCTGCGGCTGAACTTTCCGGTGCGGTCCGAAACGATCGACGCGGCCTTCCCGGTGACCCAGACCGCGCAAGGGCCAGCCCCCGGGGTCGACCCGGCGCGACCATTGGTGATCGTCGCTGTGATCGACCACGGGATCGCCTTTGCCCATCAGGCCTTGCGCACCAACGGCACCACACGTGTCGATTATTGCTGGTCGCAATCGGCAACCTCTGACGGGTCAGGCGCAGTCTTGTTTGGCCGTGAGTTCACCCGCGACCGGATTGAGGCGCTTGTCGCCAGCCACGCCAGCGATGAAGAGGCGATTTACCGCGACTGCGGCCTTTTGGGGCGGCCTGGCCTGCCGCCGATGCCTTTGGGGCGTGCTCATTCGCACGGTGCCCATGTGCTGGGCACGGCGGCTTTTGCTGCCGCCGAAGATGCCGCGCAGGTTCGCATCATCGCGGTTGATCTGCCGTCAACCGCCCTGTGGGACACTTCAGGCTTTGGCACCGACATGTTCTTTCTGGCCGCCCTGCACTACATCTTTGACCGCGCCGCCAAGATCGCCGCAGCCGAGGTGCGTGGCGAACTCGCCCTTGTGATCAACGTGTCGATGGGCTGGTCCGGTGGCCCGCATGACGGGTCTGGCGCGCTTGAGGCTGCAATGGCGGAACTGGTCACCGCTCGCCGTGCCGTGGCACCGACCGCCTGGGTTCTGCCATCGGGCAACATGTTTCAGGACATGCTGTCCGCCGAAATCAGCGATGCGCATTTCGTGCCGGCCCCGGATGGCAAGGCGCAAGCCAGCCTGCGATGGTTCGCCCCGCCGCATGACATGACCTCTAGCTTCGTGGAACTTTGGTGTGACGACCCGTCGGGGACGACCTTCAGCCTGACAACTCCACGCGGTGAAATGGTGTCGGTCGGCCCGCAATCCGGACGGCATGACATTGTCGCAGGCGGGCAGATTGTCGGGCAGATCTCGCTTGACCGCTACAGGGGTGGGCGCTGGCGGGTGACGATTTGCGTGGCCCCGTCAGAGCTGAAGGCGCTGCCGCCCGACGGATATGGGGCAGCCCCGGCGGGAGAGTGGCTGATTTCGGTGCGCCGCAACGCCAACCGGCATGGCGCAATCGCAGTGCGGGTGCAGCGCGATGCCGATCACGAACAGGGTAAAACCGGTGGCCGCCAATCGTACCTGCGCGACCCGGCCTATGACCCCTACAGCCCGGACGGCGCACTGGCACAGACTGACGATCCAGCAGCGGATGCCATGGTACACCGGTTTGGCGGCCTGAATGGTCTGGCAACCGGGCCGGTGTCGCTGAATGTCGGCGGCTATGTGGCAAGCCGGGTCGAGGCTGCCCGCTATTCCAGTGCAGGTCCGCTGCCCGGGCGCGGCGTGGATGTGTCCGCCCCGACGGACCGGTCCTCGCAGCAGACCGGCATCGTGTCATCCGGCACCCGAACCGGCAGTTTTGTCGCCCTGCAGGGTACGTCATCGGCGGCACCGCAGATCGCACGCGCTTTGGCGGCGGCCTTCCTTGCCACCCCGCCCCCCCCCGGAGCGGTGCCAGACAATTACGCCTCTTGCCTGTTCGGACGGCCCGGCGTGGTCGAGGTCACAGGCTTGGGCCCCGGCCCAACACAGCAACCGCGTCTTGGGGTGCGGCGGGCGACCTGACGAAAAGCCTTGTTTGACCGAATGGCGAAAGCGGGTAGTCTCATCGCATTGATGTGGCGAAATCGGCGGCAGGGGAGGCACCGGTGACGACCCAACCGATCCGCGATCACGAGGCGGCGATCACGGCGGCCCTGTCACGCGGGGCCGCAGCACGCTCTCTTGTGGCAGCCTCGTGGAGCAGGTCTGCCGGGGTGCACGGCCTTGAACCGTCACGCAAGGTCGATCCGGCCCGGCTGACAGCTGCCGAATTCAACCGCCTGCTGGAGCGGCTTGGTCCCTTGGTTGCCACCGCCGCCCCCACGCTGGACCGGCTGTTTCAGGCCATTGGGTCGCTGGGCGGCTGTGTGATCCTTGCGTCAGATCAGGGCATCCCTGTCGATCGGCGCGGCAATTCGGCGCATGACCGGGATTTTCAGGAGAATGGCCTGTGGACCGGCTCCAACTGGTCCGAGGCTGCGGCGGGCACCAACGGCATCGGCACCTGTCTTGCGGTTGGCCGCGCCGTCACGATCCACCGCGATCAGCATTTCCTGTCGGCCAATATCGGTTTGTCGTGCTCTTCCGCCCCGGTTTATGATGCCGAGGGGCAGTTGGTCGCCGTGCTGGACGTGTCAACCGTCGGTGCAGAAACCGGTGAGGCGCTGGCAGGTCTGATCGCCCATGCCGTCAACGATGCAGCCCGCCGGATCGAAAGCGACTTGTTTCACGCGGCCTTTCCCAAAGCCCGGCTGATGATGCCTCCGGGATTGGACCGGGTGCAGGGTGCCATTCTGGCGGTGGACAGCGACGAACTGGTGATCGGTGCCACCCATGCCGCCCGTCTGCATTTCGGTCTGAAGGGCGATCTGGGCAAAAAGCCGATCCCGGCGGCCGATCTTCTGGGGCTGGAAGCCCCTGCCACTTTGGAGGCCGGAGAGCGCGCCGTGATGGCGCGCGCCTTGGCCCGGGCGGGCGGCAATGCCTCTGCCGCGGCGCGCGCACTGGGCATTTCGCGAGCGACGTTTCACCGCAAGCTGGGGCGTGCGGGTTAAGTGTTCAGGCGGCTTGGGCCAAAGTGTTCCACCAAAACGTAGTTTTGCCCAACATTCTGGTTAGCGGTGCAGCCAGAAATTCCACGCGCGACAATGCGTAAATCAGATCAGGCCGCAGGCAAAACGTCGTCAAAACTGGCATAGTTGGCGCGGTACATGGTGGCGTAAAGCCCGCCGCACGCCAGCAGTTCGGCATGGGTGCCGCCCTCGACCAACCGCCCGGCTTGCAGCACCATGATGCGGTCGGCGTGCCGGACCGTGGCCAGCCGGTGCGCGATGACCAGCCCGGTGCGCGCCTTCAGCAAGGTCACCAAAGCGCGCTGGATGACCTGTTCGGTCGCGCTGTCGATGCTGGCGGTCGCTTCGTCCAGCACCAGTATCCGCGCATCGGCCACCAGCGCGCGGGCAAAGCTTAACAACTGGCGCTGCCCGGTTGACAGGCTGCCGCCGCGTTCGCCCAGCATGGTGTCATAGCCTTGCGGCAAGGCCCGGACAAACTCATCCGCGCCAAGAACAACAGCGGCGGCGATGATCTGTTCGCGCGTTGCGTCGGCCTTGTTGTAGCGGATGTTCTCCAGAATGGTGCCGGTGAACAGGAAAGGCTCTTGCAGAACCATGGCGATCTGGCGGCCAAGCGAGGCTTGCGTCACATCCCGCACATCGTGGCCGCCGACCAGAACCTGCCCGTCGGTCACGTCATAAAACCGGTGGATCAGCGACATGGCACTTGATTTGCCCGACCCGGTTGGTCCGACCAAGGCGACGGTCTGCCCCGGTTCCACCCGGAACGACAGGTCCTTTAATACCAATTGCCGGGGATCATAGCCGAAACTGACATGGCGAAATTCAACCGACCCATCGGTGTCGGCCAGATCCACCGCACCCGGCTTGTCCTGCACCGAGACCTGAACATCCAGCACCTCGATCAGCCTCTGACCCGATGCCATGGCGCGCTGCATCACCGAATACTGAATGGTCAGCGACCGGATCGGGTCAAAAAACCGCTGGATGTAGAACAGGAACGCCACCATGACGCCGACATCCAGCTTGCGGTCCAGCACCATCGCCCCGCCCAAGACCACTACCAGCGCCATTGCAAGCCCGGTCATCGTATCCACCACCGGGATCAGCGCCTGCGCGATGCGTGACGCGCGCAGGTTGCTGGCAAGGTTGGCCAGAACCTTGACGCGGTACAGCCGGGCGTTCAGCCCTTCACGCCCCATCGCCTGAACGGTGCGGACGGCGTGTATCCCCTCGGCCAGCGCGCCGTTGACGGCCGAGTTCGTCTCATGCGCCGCGATGAACGCATCGCGGGCAAGGGGCAGCCAGAAGATGCGCACGACAAACAGCACCGGCATGACCGACAGCGTGATCGCCCCCAGCCCGGGGTCCAGATACAGCATGAGGCTGATGATGCCGAACAGCAAAACGATATCGCCGACCGACAGAACCGAAGTCTCAAGAAACTCTTGCATTGACCCGACATCGCCCTGCAACCGCGACATCAGGCGGCCCACTTCGGTCTTGTCCATGAAGGACAGCGACACGCGCTGCAGATGGGCGAACATCGCACGGCGAATGTCGAACAACACGTTTTCCGCCGCCTTGCCGACCACGGTTTCCTGCACATGGCTGGCGGCAAAGTTGACGGCGATGACGCAGGCAAAGGTGATCAGTGCGGCGTGCAGCACCCCGGCCCCGCCGGCCCCCGCCATCACACCCTTGTCAATCGCGTAGCGGATGATCATCGGTATGGCGAGTTGGGTCAGCGTAAAGACCAGCACCGCCACCACCGCGATGATGAACTGGCGCCGGTAGGGCGCTACAAAAGCCCCGATCCGCCGGATGATATGCGGATCAAAAACCTTGCCGAACATCTCTTCTTCAATGCGGTGCGATCCGACCACAGCGCGCAAGGTCGGCGCACCGGGGGCGGATTGGCGGTCGGACTGATAGTCCTCGACGGCGGGTTGATCGGTCATGTCCCCTCGCGGTCCGCAGCGCTGGTCTGCAAGTCGTACAGCGCCCGGTAGCGCCCGCAAAGTGCGATCAGTTCGGCATGGCTGCCCTGTTCCACCACCTGGCCCTTGTCCAGAAACAGGATACGGTCGGCATGCAGCAACGAGTTCAACCGGTGCGCCACGATCAGGGTGATGCGCTGGTCAGCCCCCTTGGCAAGTTCGACCCGGATGCGCGCCTCGGTGTTGGCATCGACGGCGGCGGTGCTGTCGTCAAAGATCAGAATGGCCGGATCGGGCAGCAATGACCGTGCAATCGCCATGCGCTGGCGTTGCCCGCCGGACAGGGACGACCCCCGCTCTCCGACCACGGTGCGGTAGCCGGATTTCAGGCCGGTGATATGGCTGTGGATCTGGGCATCCTTGGCAGACCCTTCGATGGCCTGCATCGGGGCGACGGGTTCGGCATAGGCGATGTTGTTTTCCAACGACGTGGTGAACAGGAACACATCCTGCGCCACCACCGAAACCGTGCGGCGCAACGACCCGAGCGTCACATCGCGCACATCCTGTCCGTCAATCGTGATCTGCCCGCCGGTCACATCGTAAAACCTTGGGATCAGGTGCGACAGGGTGGATTTGCCGCTGCCGGGTGGGCCGATGATGCCAATCGTCTCACCCTTTTTCGCCACGAACGACAGTGCGGACAGAACCTTGTTGGCGGGGGCGTTCGGATAGGCGAAATCCACCGCCGCAAACCGCAGTTCGGTGGCAGTCAGGGTCAGATCGTGCGCAACGGGCTGGTCTGCGATGGCCGGTTGCAGGTCCAGAAAGGCAAATACCCGCGCCCCGCAGGTCGAGGTGCGTGCGAACGAATTCACCAGCAATCCCAACTGCCGCACCGGCATCTGCAAAATGGTCATGAAGGTCAGGAAAGAGGTCAGCGTGCCGACCGACATCTGGCCCGCCATCACCTTGGTGCCGCCGACCCACAACACCAACCCCATCGCCGCCTGAAACGACAGCGTCATGATGCTGGTGGACCGCACCCGGATATCGACCCGTTCATGCGCCAGTTCCAGTGCTGCGGCAGAGGCGGCGTCGAACTTGACCATCTCATGCGCCCCGGCGGAAAAGGCGCGCACGACGCGGATACCGGCCAGGTTTTCCTCCATCACACGGCTTAGAACCGACATGCGGTCCTGCAAGGTTCGCCAGGTCAGCCGCAACCGCAACTGCGACACCGACGAAAACCACCCGACCACCGGTACGAAGCTTAGTGCGGCAAGGCCCAGCAGCGGGTCGATCCGCACCAGCATCGTGCCGCCGAACCCGATCAGCACCGTCAGCAAAACCAGCCGCACCAGCCCGGTCGAGAAAAACTGACGCGCCCCGTCAAGGTCCAAAAGGCCCAGCGTGATCAGATCGCCGGAATGGACGGAATCGTGAAAGCCAAAGCTTAGCCGCTGCACCTGTTCGTAAAACCGCAACCGCAGTTCAACCCCGGTCGTGTGGTTGACCGCCTCGGAGTAGTAGTTCTGAAAGGTCGTAAACACGCCGCGCACCGCCGCCACCGCCAGCACCAGCAGGGCTGTGGTCATCAGCGCGTGGCGTGCGGCCAAAGAATCGCCCGCAATCAAAAGCTGGGTCTGGTCAATCGCCCGGCCCAGAAGGCGCGGGATGATCAGTTGCATCGCGGCTGAGATCAGCGTGGCCCCGATGGCCGCCGAAACCTGCCACGGCGTCATCCAAGCGATTTTCGTCATCCGCCACAGGGTCTGCAGCCCGCCGCCCCAGCTGTGGGCATCCGCGATTGCCATGACCTCAGACGGACGGCGCAGGGAAAGTCGTTCAATCGTCACGACGAACTCAGTTTGACTGGGGTGTGATGGGGCCGGACGGCGCACCGTCCTGCCGTGTCAAATAACGCGATTGTCCGGGGAACGGCCAGCCCAAATGAAAGCGTTTGCGTGAAATTCCGGCGTTTTCCGCAGGAGTTTTCGGCATCATTCGTTTGTTGGTTGCTGACCTTCACCGCAACAACGTTTCCCTATTGCCAGTTGCGCGTCACACTGATCACAGCGGCGACGGCAGCAAACCCAGCGGCAAGCGCCAAGGCCAAATTCGCCCCGGCCATACCCGCCCGCGCCAGCAACAACGACACCAGCGCCGCACCAATCGACTGCCCGGTCAGGCGTGCTGTGCTTAACAACCCACTGGCAGCACCACTGCGCGCCATGGGGGCAGCACCGATCATCGTGCGGTTGTTGGGTGCCTGAAACAGCCCGAACCCCACGCCGCACAACGCCATCCGCCACGAAATGTCCAACGGAGTTGGCTGCACCGGCAACAGCCAAAGCGCCAGCAACCCCAGCGCCAGCAGGATCAGCCCGGCAAAGCCTAGGATCGCAGCGTTGAACCGGTCTGCCAAACGCCCCGACAGCGGCGCCACAACGGCAATCGCCGCAGGCCACGGCATCATCAGCAAACCCACCTGCGCCGGTGGAAACCCCATCACCGTCTGAAACGTGAACGGCAATGAGACAAACGCCAGTATCTGTGCGGCAAAAGAGGCGACCGACGTGCCCAGCGACAGGCTGAAGATCGGAATCCGCAACAAATCCAACGGCAGCAACGGCTGCGCCACGCCCATCTCGCGCCGCACCAACACAATGAAAGCCGCCACACAGCCACCGCCCTGTGCCGCCAGCCAGCCCCAGTTCAGATCATGGCCCAGACTGTCAATCGTGGTGATGACCAGACCCAGCGCCACCGCGCTTAACCCCGCGCTGATCCAGTCAAACCGCTGGTGGGACAGATGGCTGTGCGGCAGACTGCGCCACCCCAGGGCCAGCGTCAGCACGCCAAGCGGCAGGTTGATCGCAAACAGCCACTGCCAGCTGACCAGCGACAAGGCGATCCCGGCAAAGGCCGGCCCAATCGTCGACGCCCCCGCCACCACCATCGCATTCACCCCGATGGCCGCCCCAAAGCGCGCTTTGGGCACGGTATAGCGCAACACCGCGCCATTCACGCTCATCAATCCCGCCGCACCGAACCCTTGCAGGGCCCGAGCCACGGTCAGTACCGCCAGCGAATGCGCCATCACGCAGCCCAAAGAGGCGACCGTGAACAAGGCAATGCCCCACAGGTACACGCGGCGATATCCGTAAATCTCTCCCAGTGACGCAAGCGGCAGCAGGCTGATCACGATGGCCATCTGATAGGCGTTGATGATCCAGATCGAACTGGCAGCCGAGGCGTTGAAATCCTGAGCAATGGTCGGCAGGGCCACGTTGGCAATCGTGCCGTCAAGAACGGCCAGCGTCAGACCCACGACAATCGTGGCCATCGCCAGGTACCGTCTTGGCGTTGGCAAGCCGTCGCTTTCGACGTCGGGGCTGAATGTGGTATCGCTGTTCACGGCGCTGTCTTTCCCAAAATCTGGTGTGACCCGCTTGTGACAACCATTGCAAGCGACCCGCAAGGTCGAACCGGCAGCCTTCAGTAAAACCTTGTTGACCGGGCCTCAATTGGCGGGGCCTGCGGCACATACCGCGAAAGCCTCTTGCAAAGCGTGCGTTTTGTCGGAACCCTTGGGCAATGGCCAACACCCATCAGACCCACGCGAAACTGCAACTTCGGATCATTTTCCGCGAGGGGGCCATGATGGGCCCCGGCAAGGCCCGGCTTTTGGAACTGATCCGCGACACGGGTTCGATATCCGCCGCCGGTCGCGCGATGGAGATGAGCTACAAGCGCGCCTGGATGCTGGTCGAAGAGATGAACGCCGCCTTCGCGCGGCCCGTGGTCGAAAGCGTGCGCGGCGGGCCGGGGGGCGGCGGTGCCCATGTCAGCCCTGCCGGGTTGGAGGTGTTGCGTTTGTACCGCGCCATCGAACAGACTGCGGCACAGGCTGGCGCTGCCGAAATTGCAACGCTTCGGTCGATGTTGAGCGACCCGAATGGGCTAAGCGACGTGACTGGGCAAAACGAAGTGACCGAAATGAACGACCCGCCAAGCCCAAACGATATGTCCGGCCAGAAATAGCGCTTGCATCAGCCACGGTCCTCGGCTGATATGTCCCGCGAAACATATCGCTCACCGGAGGATTGCATGACCTTTCTGACCCGCAGCGCCGCGATAGTGGCCCTTGTCCTGTCCACCGCTTTGCCCATGTCCGCCTCTGCCGCCGATATCACTGTCTTTGCCGCCGCAAGCCTGAAGACCGCGCTGGACCAGATCGCCGCTGATTGGCAGAAAGCGACGGGCAACCATGTGACGATTTCGTATGACTCCTCTGCCAAGCTGGCCAAGCAGATCCAGCAGGGTGCCCCGGCGGACCTGTTCATCTCAGCCTCAAAACAGTGGATGGATACCCTTTCCGACGCCAATCTGATCAAGCCCGACAGCCGCAAAACCATCCTTGGCAACACCCTGATCCTGATTGCCGCTGAGAAGACTGCAGCCAAGGTCGACATCGCCAAAGGCTTCGATCTGGCCACTTTGGTCGGCGACAGCAAACTTGCGATGGGTCTGGTCGACTCGGTTCCCGCAGGTCAATACGGCAAAGAGGCGTTGACCAACCTTGGCCTTTGGGACGCCGTTGAACCCAAGGTCGCGCAAGCTGAAAACGTCCGCGCCGCCCTGAAGCTGGTCGATACCGGTGAGGCGGCGTTTGGCATCGTCTATGCCTCGGATGCGGTGTCGGATGACAAGGTCGCCGTGATCGGCACTTTCCCCGAAGACAGCCACAAGCCGATCCTCTATCCTGCCGCCGTAACCGCCACCAACACCGCACCCGAGGCGCAGGCGTTCTTGGATGACCTGACGACCGATGCCGCCGCTGCCGTCTTCACTGCACAGGGCTTTATCGTCCTGAAATAAGGACCTTGATGGCCGATTGGTTTTCACCTGATGAATGGCGCGCTGTAGCTTTGTCGCTGCGCGTCTCACTTTGGGCGACGGCGTTAAGCCTGCCGTTCGGCGTGTTGGTCGCACATCTATTGGCGCGGCGACAGTTCTGGGGCAAGCAGGTCCTGAACGGTCTGGTCCACCTGCCTTTGATCCTGCCGCCCGTCGTCACCGGCTATCTTCTGCTGCTGACCTTCGGGCGCAAAGGTTTTGTTGGGCACTATCTTGATATGGTCGGCATCGTGCTGGCCTTCAAATGGACCGGCGCTGTGCTGGCCGCCGCCGTGATGGCGTTTCCCCTGATGGTGCGCGCCATCCGCCTGTCGATCGAGGCGGTGGACCCCAAGCTGGAACAGGCTGCTGCCACGCTGGGTGCCTCACCCCTATGGGTGTTCCTGACCGTCTCGCTGCCGCTGATCCTGCCCGGCATAATCGTCGGGGCCGTTCTGGCCTTTGCCAAAGCGATGGGAGAGTTTGGCGCCACCATCACCTTTGTCGCCAACATTCCCGGCCAGACCCAGACCCTGCCCTCGGCGATCTATTCCTTTCTGCAAGTGCCGGGCGGTGACCCGCAGGCCTTCCGTTTGGTCATCGTGTCACTCTTTGTCGCCATGGCCGCGCTGATCGTGTCAGAATGGGTCAGCAAGGCCGTAGCCCGCCGGATTTCCGGCACATGACGCTGACCGTTGCCCTGACACACCACTTCCCCGGCTTCACGCTGGACGTGGCGTTTGACGCGCCCGCAGGGGTGACCGCCCTGTTCGGCCCGTCAGGATCAGGCAAATCCACCATCATCAACGCGGTGGCTGGCCTGCTGCGCCCAGATATCGGCCGCATCATCAGCGGGGCAGGGGTGTTGCTGGACACCGGACGCGGCATCGCCCTTGCCCCCCACGCCCGGCGCATCGGCTATGTGTTTCAGGACGCCCGGCTGTTTCCGCATCTGAACGTGCGCCAGAACCTTGGCTATGGCCGCTGGTTCACCCCGCAGGCCAAGGGTGCGGCTTTTGACGACGTTGTGGCCATGCTGGACATCTCCCCCATTCTGACCCGCCGCCCCGCCACCCTGTCGGGGGGGGAGCGTCAGCGCGTAGCCATCGGCCGCGCCCTTCTGGCCAACCCGCAGATTCTGCTTATGGACGAACCGCTTGCCGCCCTTGACGAAGCCCGTAAGGCCGAGATTCTGCCCTATATCGAACAGTTGCGGGACCAGACGAAAATCCCGATCCTGTATGTCAGCCACTCTGTCTCTGAAATCGCCCGCCTGGCCGTATTCGTGGTCTTGTTGGGCGCGGGCCGTGTGTTGCGCACCGGAACCGTGGCAGAGGTCTTTTCGGACCCCAACATGGTCAACGCGGTCGGCCTGCGCGAGGCGGGGTCGGTGATTGACGCGCAGGTGGTGGCGCAAGACGAGGACGGGCTGACCCGCCTGCAAACCTCTGCCGGTCCGCTATGGCTGCCCCGGATCAACGCCGCCATCGGGGTCACCGTCCGCGTCCGCATCGCAGCGCAGGATGTGATGCTGGCGACCGAGCGCCCTCAGGGGATTTCCGCGCTGAACATCCTGCCCGCAACCGTCGTGGCCCTACGGATCGGTGACGGCCCCGGTGCCATCGTGCAACTGCACGCAGGCCAAGACCTGCTCTTGGCGCGCATCACCCGAAGGTCAGCCACAGCGCTTGATCTGGCGGTGGGCAAACCGGTCTTCGCGGTCCTGAAATCCGTCGCCGTTGCCCCGGGTGACATTGGCGCTGCCCGCACCCCGCCGCCGCCTGCTTGACCGACAGCCGTACCGGACCTACTAGGAGCCATTCCCATTTCCGGTGTGCCCATGACCCAAACTGACGTCTCTGGCCTGACCCAACTTGGCCAATCGACCCAACCCCCCGCCAGCCCCGAACAAGCGTTGCTGGAGCGGGTGCCGACCGGTCACGCCGGGGCGCAGTTCATGGTGCGCTTTGTGGCGCCCGAATTCACCTCGCTTTGCCCGATGACCGGGCAGCCCGACTTTGCCCATATCGTCATCGACTATGTGCCGGGCGCCTGGCTGGTCGAATCCAAATCGCTGAAGCTGTACCTGACCTCATTCCGCAACCACGGTGCGTTTCACGAGGATTGCACGCTGGACATCGCCAAAAAGCTGGTGGCCGTGTTAGCCCCGGACTGGTTGCGCATCGGGGCCTATTGGTACCCGCGCGGCGGCATTCCGATTGATGTGTTCTGGCAGACCGGGGTCCCGCCCGCCGGTGTGTGGATTCCCGATCAGGGCGTGGCCCCTTACCGTGGGCGGGGCTGACAGCGCGCGCAACATGTCTTGACGCCTTGGCCGCTGCTGGCTTATCCCCGCCACCTTATCCGGGGTCCAGCCATGTCCGACGAAATCGAACCCACCGCCGAAACGACTGCCGAACCCGAACGCCGCAACTTCTATGGCCGCATCCGGGGCAAGACCCTGCGCGCCAGTCAAAAAGACTGGCTGGCCGAGGATCTTGGCCCGACGACGCTGCACGGGGTGACGCGTGACGAAAATCCCGACCGCAGCTTGGTTGCCCTAGAACCGTGGCGGCAAAACCGCCCGCTTTGGCTGGAAGTCGGCTTTGGCGGGGGGGAGCATCTGGTGCATATGGCCGCAAGCAACCCCGACGTTGCCCTGATCGGCGCAGAGCCCTTCGTCAACGGCATCGCCATGCTGCTGGGCAAGATCCGCACCGCAGGCGTCACCAATCTGCGCCTGCACCCCGGCGACGTGCGCGATTTGTTCGAGGTGCTGGCCCCGAACAGCATCGCCAAGGCTTTTCTGAACTATCCCGACCCGTGGCCGAAAACCCGCCACCACCGCCGCCGTTTTGTAACGCAAGGCTATCTGCTGGCGCTGCATCGGATCATGGCCAAGGGCGCAGAGTTCCGCGTGGCGACCGATATCCCAGACTACGTCCGCCAAACGATGGAAGAAGTGCCGCAGGCCGGGTTCGATCTGGTCGACCAAGGAGCCACGCCGTGGCAGGACTGGTTTTCCACCCGCTACGAACAAAAAGCCCTGCGCGAAGGTCGCCCGCCCTATTACATGACCTTCTGCCGCGCCTGATCGTCTGGGTCCAGCGCCATCCCGGCAACTTTCCCGACTGATGCGGCAAGATGGTCGCCCGACAGCACACGCGGCGTGGGCCCGCGCCGCAACCCCGTTCCCCCTGTAGACCCCGCCCCCCACTTCCGCTATCAGGCGACAAATATTCAGACAGGAGCGTCCATGTCCGCCCACGGCACCGCCCAACCGATGACCGCCCGCAAATCCGGCCCGCTGCAAGGCACCGCCTCGGTCCCCGGCGACAAGTCGATCAGCCACCGCGCCCTGATTTTCGGCGCGATGGCGGTGGGTGAAACCCGCATCACCGGCCTTCTGGAGGGTCAGGACGTGCTCGACACCGCCAAGGCGATGCAGGCCTTTGGCGCAACCGTGACCCAACACAGCCCGGGCGGGTGGAGCGTTCACGGCGTCGGCGTCGGTGGCTTTCAAGAACCCGCCGATGTGATCGACTGCGGCAACTCGGGCACCGGCGTGCGGCTGATCATGGGCACAATGGCAACCACGCCGATCACCGCGACATTCACCGGCGATGCAAGTTTGCGCAAAAGGCCGATGGGGCGGGTGACCGACCCCCTTAGCCTGTTTGGCACCCAAGCCTATGGGCGAAAAGGCGGCCGTCTGCCGATGACCGTGGTGGGCGCTGCCAACCCGATCCCGGTGCGCTACACCTTGCCGGTCGCCAGTGCGCAGGTCAAATCGGCCATCCTTCTTGCGGGCCTCAATGCGCCGGGCCAGACCGTTGTGATTGAAAAGGAAGCCACCCGGGACCATTCCGAACGGATGCTTTTGGGCTTTGGCGCGCAGTTGACGGTCGAGAAGACCGCCGAAGGCAATGTCATCACCCTGACCGGCCAGCCCGAACTGCGCCCGCAGAACGTGGCTGTGCCGCGTGACCCCTCATCCGCCGCCTTTCCGGTCTGTGCCGCGCTGATCGTCGAAGGGTCCGACGTCCTTGTCCCCGGCGTCAGCCAGAACCTGACCCGCAACGGTCTGTACCTGACCCTTGTGGACATGGGCGCTGACATCGAATTCCAGAACCCGCGCACCGAAGGTGGTGAACCGGTCGCCGACCTGCGTGTCCGCTTTTCCGGCAATATGAAGGGGATAGAGGTGCCGCCTGAACGCGCGCCCTCGATGATCGACGAATACCCGATCCTGTCGATTGTCGCCTCTTTTGCCACCGGTAAAACCATCATGCGCGGCGTGAAAGAGTTGCGCGTCAAGGAATCCGACCGGATCGACGCCATGGCCCGCGGCTTAGAGGCGTGCGGTGTCACCATTGAAGAGGATCAGGATACCCTGATCGTTCACGGCCTTGGTGCCGGTGGAATGCCCGGAGGGGCCACCGCCAAAACCCACATCGACCACCGCATCGCGATGAGCTTTCTGATTGCGGGAATGGCATCGCAAAAGCCGATCTCGGTCGACGACGCCTCACCCATCGCAACATCTTTTCCGATGTTTGAAAGCCTGATGAAAGGGCTCGGCGCAGTTCTGTCGCACGGGCCGGATTGAAGTACTGCGCGGATTGACGGACGGGGGCGCATTGACGCCAATCGCCCGGCATGATGCGATGGCAAAAAAGGTAGGGGGCGGCATGAAGACGTTGAACTGGGCGCTGCCTTTGGCCACTGTGGCGGCCTATGTGCTGATGGTCGGCTACTTTGGCCCCCAATTGTCGGCGGCATCTGGCGGTGGCGTGCCGTTCGACTTTCGGCCGTTTGGCTACGATCTGGCGCAGGCCCGCGCTTATCTGTCAGCGCTTTCGCCAGCCGGAACAGCGCTTTACCTTGGGCCGATCCGGCTGTGTGACACGCTGTTCCCGATCCTGTTCACAGCGACCCTGTGCCTGCCTTTGCGTCGGCGTGGCGAGTTGTGGTTTCTGCCTGCGCTGGCTTACGGGCTGTTCGATCTGGCGGAAAACATCGCCGTCGCCCGCCTGCTGCGTGCAGGGCCAGAGGTTGAACAGCAGGCCGTTGCCCTTGCATCAGGCTTCACCCAAGTCAAATACGCTGCACTTCTGGTGGCTTGCGGTCTGTCGGTGTTCGCGCTGGTGCAGGCCTGGCGCAAACGCTGATCCGCAGGTGCGGTGGGTCAAGGAAAAGACATGCAATTCACGGTGGCAATCGACGGTCCGGCAGCGGCGGGCAAGGGCACGATCGGGCAGGAACTGGCCCGGCGGTTCGGCTTTGCCCATCTGGACACCGGGCTGTTGTACCGCGCGGTTGGTGCCATTGGTGGTGATCCAGTCGCCGCTGCCCGCAGCCTGACGCCCGATGATCTGACCCGCTCCGATCTGCGCAGCCTGGCTGCGGGTCAAGCGGCCAGCCGCGTCGCCGTCATCCCCGAAGTGCGCGCCGCTTTGACCGAGTTTCAGCGCCGCTTTGCCCGGGCTGAAGGCGGTGCCGTTCTGGATGGCCGCGACATCGGCACCGTGATCTGCCCGGACGCAGAGGTTAAGCTGTACGTGACCTCGACCGCCGAAATCCGCGCTCACCGCCGCTGGCTTGAGGTTGGAGGTGATCCCGAACAGGTTCTGGCAGAGGTGATCGAGCGTGATGCCCGCGACATGGGCCGCAGCACAGCCCCCCTGCGCCCCGCCGACGATGCTATTGTGATCGACACCACCGATCTGACCATTCAAGCTGCCGTAGCGCTTGCTATTGCCGCCGTCACCGCCCGCCGTTCGCAAAGGACCGATCCATGACCCAAACCCTGAACATCCCCGATTTGTCCGGCAAAGCCGTCCTGATCACCGGTGCGTCCACCGGCATCGGTGCTGCGTTGGCCCGCGCCTTTGCTGCACAAGGGGCGCAAGTTGGCCTGCACTACAACGCCAGCGTTGACGCTGCCGAGACCCTTGCGCGTCAGATTGAGGGTGACAAGGGCCGGGTCCATCTGATCCGCGCTGACATGTCCACCGGGGCAGGGGCGCGGTCGGCGGTCGATCAGGCGGTTGCGGCCTTTGGCAAGCTGGACGGGCTGATCAACAACGCAGGCGGCATGGTGCGCCGCGTCAGCTATGAAAACGCCACAGAAAAGGACTATGACGAGATCATGGACCTGAACGGTCGCTCTGTTCTGGTGGCGACCGCCGCTTCCATTCCGCACCTTAAGGCTGCGGCGCAGGACGACAGTGGGTTCATTATCAACACCACCTCGATCGCCGCCCGCAACGGCGCTTCGGGTGGGGCCGGGCTGTATGGGTCGTCAAAGGCCTTTGTGCATGACATGACGCGGGGCATGGCCAAAGAGCTGATCTCCTTCGGCATCCGCGTCAACGCCGTGGCCCCGGGCGTCATCACCACCCCCTTTCACGAACGTTATTCAACCGAGGCCCAGATGAAGGCGATGTTGGCCACGGTGCCACAAGGCCGCCTTGGCATGGCCGAGGATTGCGTCGGCGCCTACCTGTTCCTCGCCAGCCGGGCCTTGTCAGCCTATATCATCGGTCAGGTGATCGAGGTGAATGGCGGCCAGCTTATGCCCTGACTTTCAAGGTTTGGGCGGCTGACGGAACTGGTCCTGCCAGAACGCAGGTGAGGTCAGGCCCGCAAACCCCGTCTGCCACATCTTCAACACGCGGCGGTAGCCAAACAGCAGCCGCGTGACGTTCCAGACGATCCGCAACCCTTCGCGCAGGATGGCCCGTTTGTCCTGATGCACCGTCATCGCCTGCTTTTCATCCCGCGACAGATAGGTGACCTGTGCGGCACCCCAGCAATTGCGGATCAGCTTTCGGTGGTTGCGCTGCAGATGGATCTGGTTGCCCCAGCGGCTGAAATACGGCAGCAGGAAGCCGTTGACCGACAGCTTCATCACCAGTCGCGGCACCACGGCATTCGGATCAATATTGCGCCGTTCAGGCGGCAGGGGTTCTGTCACGTCAACCCAGCGCTCTTGCAGACGACCGCCCATGATCTCTGCCCGCCTTTTGGCCACATCGGCGTTGGCCGCGAAATACGACGGGCCTTCCAGCAAATCCTCAAGCGCCAGATTGACGGCATGCATCGAATCAATCCGGACCAGCACCAGCATCCGCATGAAGAACGAACATGGCACCTTGATCGCCCAGACGAAACGGCGCGGCATGTGGTCCAGCAGCAAGACCTGCAACAGATCGCAGCGCAGGCTAAGATACTGCGCAAGCGGCGTGTCCTTGTCGGAAAAATCATGCGCCTGATAGCTGATCACCCCGGGCAGGGTCAGGATGCGAAATGGGTTGACGATGGAAAAGTTGATGTCATCGCCGCGAACGAAAAACGGGAAGGGCCAGTGTTTGACTGACCCGATCGGAAAGGCGAAAAACCAAAAGGCGCCGTAGACATTGGGCAACAGACCGCGCTTGGCCGACAGCTCGACCGCCGTCAGCCCGTCATAGTCCAAAAGGCTCATATCCTTGAAAAGACTGCCGCAATTGCCACGGAACACCGCACCATTCTCCCACACCACCGTCGGGTCATCGCCGCGTGTCAGCATGCCCGCAATGGCGACGGAGGGGTCGGTGACATAGGCCAGAAAGGTCCAGGTCCGCACAATCGAGGCCCAATCGACCCAGGCGTCATCATCCATGAACAGACAATGCGTGTCGTCCCGTGCCACCGCCTCTGCCAGCCCGCGTGCAAACCCGCCCGACCCGCCAAGATTGCGGTTGGCGATCAGCGTGACATGGGGCAGGTCCGGCAGCGTCAGGCTTTGGCCATTGTCGACCACCACCAGATGGATCAGATCGGCCAAAGCGTCCGCCGCAAGGCAGGCGTTCAGGCGCAAGGCAGTGGCGGTGGCCGCCTCTTCGCGCCGAAACGTGGTAACGCACAACAACAACTTTGGCCGCCGCAAAGGGGCCTGTGGCGTGCACCAATCGACCGCCGTGATTTGTCCCGGCTGTGACGCGTGCAGGCTTAGATGCACCACACAGTCACCGCACGTGGCCAGCCAATCGGTCAGGTCCAGCGTTGCAGGCGCGCCCTCGGTCAGGGTCAAATCGTGCTTTCGCACCCATGTCTGCTCCCCCCCGTCCGCCTCGATCCGCAGCGAGAACTGACCGCTTCCGCGCAGGCGAACCTGCACAGCATTGATCCCGCAGTCGCGGTGCCATTTGACCCAGGAAAACAGATTGTAAGCGGTGTCGAGTCTTAGCGTCCCGCCAAGCGGGAAATCGAAAGCGCGGCCCGCCACTGCCGCGCCCGCACCAAGCCGAAGGCACAGGCCAATGTCAGGGTGAACCGCAGCATCAGGCCAGATCAGCGATTGCAGAACCTGGGCATCTGCCACGGACACAGCCATGTCCGTCAGCACCTGATCCCCGGTCTGTTCAATTTCCTGCACTGTACCGCTTTCAAGAATGGCATTGGTTTGACCAACGCCATTCTCTGGCAATTCTGATGGCGTGCAAGGCCAAACCTGTACAGGTCCTAAGCGCCCTTGGCCTCGTCCGCCTCATAAGCCTCAATCACGCGGCCCACCAACGGATGGCGCACCACGTCTTTTGAGGTGAAGTAGTTGAAGCTGACGCCCTTGACGCCCTTCAGGATGCGCTCTGCCTCGGCCAGACCGGATGAGGTGCCGCGCGGCAGGTCAACCTGTGTGCGGTCGCCGGTGATCACCATGCGGCTGCCCTCACCCAGACGAGTCAGGAACATCTTCATCTGCATCGAGGTGGCGTTCTGCGCTTCGTCCAGAACGATGAAGGCGTTCGACAGCGTGCGACCCCGCATGAAGGCCAAAGGTGCGATTTCGATCCGCTTTTCGGCCAACATCTTTTCCATCTGCTTGGCGGGCAGAAAATCGTTCAAGGCGTCGTACAGCGGCTGCATGTAGGGGTCGATCTTTTCCTTCATGTCGCCAGGCAAAAAGCCCAGCCGTTCGCCCGCCTCAACCGCCGGGCGCGACAGGATGATCTTTTCGACCGCACCCGAGATGAACATGGTCACACCGACCGCCACCGCCAGATAGGTCTTGCCGGTGCCCGCAGGCCCGATGCCAAAGCCCATCTCGTGGCTGAACAGGTTGGCGACATAGGCTTTCTGCGCCTCTGTCCGCGCCTCGACACCTTTTTTGCGGGTGCGCAGTTCCATCGCACCGGTCTGAAACATCTCGATCTGTTCATCAACCGGGACCACGACCTTGGCCGGGCGCGTCATGCGGATCGACCCGTCAACATCGCCTGCCGAAACATGCTTGCCTGCCTCTAGCCGCGCATAAAGCCCGCGCAGCACGGCCGCCGCCTGTTCACGCGCCAACTTGTCACCGATCACCGCCAACCTGTTGCCCCGCCGCAGGACATGAACACCCATCTGGTGTTCGACTTGGGCAAGGTTGCGGTCAAATTCACCGCACAACTCGATCAAAAGGCGATTGTCCGGAAATTCCATCAGTGTTTCCACCATGTCTTCGGGACGGGTCGGGGGGGTCAGCGCGCTGATGCCCAATGGGCTCTCCTTCTGGTGCAAGGTTCAGTCGAAGCGGTCATATCGTATGCAAAGTGTGGAGCCGTCGGGGCGATCTGTCCAGTCCAGAATGGCTCTGTACGATCACACTTGCCTGTAGATGTGACACGGCGATGACAATCCGGGCACACCGCACTCATATAAAAAAGGCCATACAAAAAGGGGCCGCACCTGAATGCGACCCCAATATCTGGTAGAATGTCGCCTTATCTGGCCGGAACCC
Source organism: Rhodobacterales bacterium (assembly GCA_038231775.1). Taxonomy (GTDB): domain Bacteria; phylum Pseudomonadota; class Alphaproteobacteria; order Rhodobacterales; family Rhodobacteraceae; genus Stagnihabitans. Next base: position 20,735 of record JBBRKS010000006.1, read on the forward strand.
AGTCAGGCAAGTTCTTGTTGTGATAGCGGTAGTCGCCCAGAACGGTGCCCGGCGGATACAGGCCGTTGCACACCGGCAGACCCGAAACCGGATCGTACCGGCGGCCAGAATAGCCTTCGACACCGTCATCCATGATCCAGCCCTGACAGCCATCAGGATCATAGGCGATGGCGGCGTGGCCATCGCTTAGCGTGCCCGAATCAATCCCCGTGTCATGTGCTGCTGCAATCACCGTGCCCGCGCCCTGATGATAGGGCACCAGACCGCCGCCTTCGCAACCGGCCAGGCTGCCGAAGGCCAGTACACTTATAAGGTAAACCGCGCGCATCAGTTTTGCCCCCACGTGTAGCAGACCACTTCAACCCGGCGGTTCTGGCGCATGCCTTCAACAGTGGCATTGCTGGCAATCGGCTGGCGTTCGCCGTAGCCCATCTGACGTTCCACCACAGCCCCGACCGACCGGGCGACGTCGCCCACCGATTTGGCACGGCGGTCAGACAGGCTGATGTTGTATTCATCCGACGCACGGCTGTCGGTGTGGCCATAGATCGCGTAGCCGAACGCGCCAGCCCCCTGGAAGAACGCGGTCAGGCGACGGCGGCCATCGGTGGTCAGTTGGGCCGAGTCGGTGGCAAACAGCGTGTCGGTGTTTTCGGTCAGACAGGTGTTTTTCTTCAGACAGACGGGCTTGCCGGTCTTGGGATTGACCCGGTCGAGCATATAGCCCTCCAGACCGCCATCCGCCCACCAATGCATGCAGCCGTCGTCATCGACCCAAATGCCCCAATCAATCCTTCCGGCAATCTGCGGCGGTGCTGATTGCGCCATAGCAAAAGTCGCGCTGAAAAGCCCAGCCGACAGGGCCCCCGCCCCTATCACCATCCTCAAAGCGCTGGAAATACGTTCCACAGCCAAGGCCTCCTCTATAGTCCCAAAGCTCGCGCCGATTGACGCGCCTTTGAAAAAGAAGTGCCTGCCCGACCCTGCGAAGTAAAGCAAATTGTGGAAAATTTTTGTCTAACATATTGATAATACATAATAATTGTTGCCGTTTTAGAACCAGCGATGGGATTGGTTAATGATTGAAGCAAGGATGGAAACATCCCGCCACAATTGCCTTGGAAAAGCCTCAATTCACAATTGGACATGGCCGGCCTTCACATGAAGAAAGCCGCCTAAAGAGGAGTTCTTCCGGGGAATTAAAGAATCAGTGGGCGATCTTGACCGGAATCGCCGCCAGCGAATTTGTCAGGGCTGCGGTAATCGTGACCTGAACCACATCGCCAACCTTTGCGCCCTCATGCGTGACATGCACGGCCATCAGATGTTCGGATTTGCCGACCATCTGCCCGGGCAGGCGGCCGGGTTTTTCGTACAGCACACTGGTCTGCTGCCCGACCATCGCCTGTTGCGCTGCCCGTTGCTGCCCGGTGATCAGCGCTTGCAAGGTCTGCAATCTTGCATCCGCCACGTCACCCGGCACGTCCGGCCTTTCAGCAGCAGGCGTTCCGGGCCGGGGGGAGTATTTGAACGAATAGGCCATCCCGAAGCCAACCTGCCGGATCAGCTGCAAGGTCGCCTCAAAATCCGCATCGGTTTCGCCGGGAAACCCCACGATGAAGTCCGAGGTCAGCAGGATATCCGGCCGCACGGCGCGAACCCGTTCGATCAGGCGCATGTAACCCTCTGCCGTATGCTTGCGGTTCATCGCCTTCAGCACGCGGTCAGACCCAGATTGCACCGGCAGATGCAGATAGGGCATCAGCTTCGGCTGCGACCCATGTGCTGCAATCAGATCATCGGCCATGTCGTTGGGGTGGCTGGTCGTATAGCGCAACCTTTTCAGCCCGTCGATCTGGGCCAAGGCGTCCAGCAACTTCGCCAGCCCGACATCGGCACCGTCTTGCTGGCCGTGATAGGCATTCACGTTCTGGCCCAGCAAGGTCAGTTCCTTGACCCCGCGTTCTACCAGACCCCGCGCCTCAGTCAGAATGCGGTCCACCGGGCGGCTGACCTCGGCCCCGCGCGTATAGGGCACCACGCAAAAGGCGCAGAATTTGTCGCAGCCCTCTTGTACGGTCAAAAACGCGGTCGGTCCGCGCAGGCCCTTGCGCACCGGCAACAGGTCAAACTTGGACTCGACCGGAAAGTCGGTGTCGACCGCGTGGCCAGAGCTGCGCACCAATTCGGGCAGCCGGTGATAGGCTTGCGGGCCGACCACAAGGTCAACCATCGGCACCCGGCGGATGATTTCGACCCCCTCGGCCTGCGCGATACAGCCTGCAACGCCGATCTTCACGTCAGGCCGCGCGTCTTTCAGCGCACGCAGACGACCCAGATCGGAATACAGCTTGTCGCCCGCCTTTTCGCGAATGTGGCAGGTGTTCAGCAAGACCAGATCGGCCTCTTCGGCCACCTCTGTCGTGACATAGCCCTCAGGCGCCATGGCTTCCGCCATACGCTCGCTGTCATAGACGTTCATCTGACAGCCGTAAGTCTTGATGAATAGCTTCTTGAGGTCTGACATCTGCGCGCTTTATCCTGAAACGTTGGCCTTACGCCAACCGTGCGCCCTTGGCAACTTCACGCGCAGCGCCTGTTGCTTTAAGCGCCCCCATGTTAGACCTTGGCGCAAAGCCTGAACGGTGGGCCCTAATCGGTGGACAATGCAGTACACATCGCTGGATGATTTCCTGAACCGGGGCAGGGGCGCGCTGGCCAAGGGCCCGATTTGTCTGGTCATGGCCGAAGATGGGGTTGAGGTGTCCTCGACCGTGCGCCACCACCTGAAGGCCGGGTTCCTGCAGCTGCTTTTGCTGACCGACCCCGGTGTTGCGCTGGATGCGGCCCTTGACCCCTTGGTGCACCGGATCGACCATGACGCGCTGGCCGACGGTGCCATGATGGCCGCTGTCAACCGCGTGAACGAGGCGGCACCCGGCCTGTGGCTGTACTACTGCTACAACGCCGAATACCTGTTTCACCCGTTCTGCGAGACGCGCAACATTCGCGACGTTCTGGCCTTTCATTCTGAAGAGCGGCGCGATGCGATGCTGTCTTATGTGGTGGACCTGTACGCCGACGACCTGTTGGCCTTTCCCAACGCCGTCTCGCTCGATACCGCCCATCTGGACCGGTCAGGCTATTACGCGCTGGGCCGCCCCGATGTCGCCAACCACAACCATCCCAAGGAACGCCAGCTTGATTTCTTCGGCGGCCTGCGCTGGCGCTTTGAAGAGCATGTCCCGGCAGCCCGCCGAAAGATTGACCGCATCGCCCTGTTCAGGTCGAAACCCGGCCTGACGCTGCGCCCCGATTTCACCTTTTCGGATGAAGAGTACAACACCTACGCCTGCCCGTGGCACCACAACATAACCACCGCCGTGGCTAGTTTCCGCACCGCAAAGGCGCTGAAGACCAATGCCGGATCGAAATTTGGTATTCAGACGTTCCGCTGGCACAACTCCACTCCCTTTGCCTGGCACAGCCAGCAACTGATGGACCTTGGCCTGATGGAGCCGGGTCAGTGGTTTTGATACGACTGGTGTTACATCAAGCCCGGTTCATCGCTGCCTAAATTTGGTCATAGCGGCAAAAGGTCAAAATCATCGTCCCATCGGCGCCAGATCACACGCTTGGCGCTGGTTTTTGACAACAACGGCTTCGGCCCGAAATCACAAGCGCAGGCCGTAGTCGCCCCGTTTGACCCTGAATCGACATATCCCCATCACGCAGGTGTCACGGAATATCTTTACCCAAAAAGCAGCAAACCGCCCGACAGGATGGCCTTGATGAACTGGGAAGTGATCGTCAGCCCGACCGCACCGCGCCCCAATCAGCATCTGGGGACGCGCTTTGATCTTCAGGGTCGCTTTTTGCCCGAACACGGCAATACGGTCGTGTGTCAGGTCGTGCCCGGCTCACCAACCGAGGCGGCCCTGATCGACCTGCGCGCTGCCTTGCTGGACCTGCCGCACACCGATTGCTTTGCCTTCACCGCCGTTGAAAGCTATCACATGACGGTGTTTGAAGGCGTCATCGACACCTGCCGGACCCGCGACCGCTGGGCCGCCGATCTGGCGCTTGAATTGGGTGTTGACGCGGTGACTGAACGCCTTGTCGCCCGGCTTTCAGACTTTGTCGCCCCGCCAGCCTTTGCCATGCAGGTCGCCCAGATCACACCCTTTGGCTTGCGGGTGCAAGGCGCTTCGCCGCAGGATGAGGCGAACGCCCGCGCCTGGCGTGATGCGCTGTCGAAGGCCTTGGGGATCAGAACTCCGGACCATGACAGCTACGGCTTTCACACGACAGTGGCCTATGTCAAAGAGCCGCTGCCCTCTGATGCCTTGCCGGTCTGGCGCGCTGCGATGACCGACCTGACAGCGGCCTTCCGCAGCAGAGTGCCGATCCTGCATCTAGCGCCGCCCGCCTTTTGCAGCTTTGCCGACATGAACGCCTTTGTGCCGGTGCGGATGCTCGCCTGAAAGATCAGGTGCGGCGCAACCGGATCACCACGTCGACCCGGGCAATCTCTGTCCCGTCGGGCGGGGCAGGCAGCGACGCGATCACCACCTGTTCGGCGGGCGCATCGGTCAAAGTGTGGCTGTCTTCCCAGTAAAAATGCGGGTGGTTGTCCATCCGCGTGTCAAAATAGCTGCGCGCGCCGTCAACTACTACCTCGTTCATCAGGCCTGCAGAACAAAAGGCGCGCAGGGTGTTGTAAACGGTGGCAAGGCTGACCTTTTCACCGGCCCCCCCGGTCAGCGCGAACAGGCTTTCCGCCGTGACATGCCGGTTCAGACCGTCGCCGACCAGCAGACGCGCCAAGGCCAGCCGCTGACGGGTCGGGCGCAGATCGCCGCGCGCCAGCCAGTCGGTGGCACGCACAGCCTCTGCCGTCATCATCCCGTCGTCCAACGTCACCATCAAGGGCACCTGATCCTGTCTAAACAACAACTATACTGGCAGATCGCCCGCTTTGCCAGATAGCTTGCGCAACACCAAAAGCCCGGCCAAAGCCGCCAGAACCGACGCCGCCAGCACCCCCAGCCGCACCGCGTTCATCTCTGCCCCCTCCCCAAACGCCAGCCCGCCAATGAACAGCGACATGGTAAACCCGATGCCTGCCAGCAAGGCGACTGCGGCCAGATGCGCCCAACCCATCCCCTCTGGCAAACGAGCCAGCCCCAGCCGCACCAACACCCAGCACGCCGTAACAATGCCTGCAAACTTGCCCACCATCAGCCCGGCCCCGACGCCAAGTGCAATCTGCCCGCCATTGCCCGCCAGCCCAAGGTTGCCCAACGGCAGCCCCGCATTGGCAAAGGCAAACAACGGCACGATCAGATAGGTGACCCAAGGCTGCAACGCCTCTGTCAACCGATGCAGGGGGGAGCCTCCCTGCCGGTCATGCAGCGGAATGCAAAACGCCAGCACCACACCGGCCAGCGTGGCATGAATTCCCGATTTCAGCACCAGAACCCACAGCACAGCACCCAGGATCACCGCCGGGGCCAGACTTGCGACCTTCAGCCGCGCCAAGACCAAAAGGGCGGCAACCGGCACCAAAGCGGCCAGCAGATAGCCGACACTCAGATCATGGCCATAGAAAACCGCGATGATCAGGATCGCGCCAAGATCGTCCAGAATGGCCAAAGTCAGCAAGAAACTGCGCAAGCCGCTTGGCAGACCCGGCCCGGCCAGCGCCAGAATCCCCAAGGCAAAGGCAATATCGGTGGCGGTCGGAATGGCCCAGCCTTGCGTCACCCCGGCCCCCGATGTCAGCACCAGATAGACCAGCGCGGGAAAGACCATCCCGCCCAAGGCCGCCAACCCCGGCATCAGGACAGCCCGCAGATCGGTCAACCGCCCCTCCAGCATTTCAAATTTCAACTCCAGTCCGACCATCAGGAAGAAGACCGCCATCAGCCCGTCATTGATCCAGAAAATCAAGGGCTTGCCCAAGGTGCTTTGCCCGACCGATACCGAAACATGCAAATCCAGCGCCGCCTGATAGGCCGCAGCAAAGGGCGAGTTGGCCGCAATCAGTGCCAGCACGGTGGCCGCAATCAGCACCAGTCCGCCCCACGCCTCACGCGACAGGCCGCTGGCTTGTGATGTGTTGTCCATACACGGTCCCTCACGCTGTTGCCTGCAAATCCGCGCCAAGATACCCCGGCCCGCCGCACCCGCAATCCCTGAACGTGCAAGCTGCCACCCTTGCGCCGCCTTCTCACGGGATGTTACAAGGGTGTAACCGGATCAGGGCCGGGTCAGGGGAGAACAAGCTGTATGAGCGCGTATCCGACTTCATTTGACAAGGAAGCGCTGCTGGCCTGCGCCCGGGGAGAGCTTTTCGGCCCCGGAAACGCCCAACTCCCCGCCCCGCCCATGCTGATGATGGACCGCATCACCGAAATTTCGGAAGACGGCGGCGCGTTCGGCAAAGGCCATGTCGTCGCAGAATTCGACATCCACCCGGATCTGTGGTTTTTCGCCTGCCATTTTCCCGGCAACCCGATCATGCCCGGCTGCCTTGGGCTTGACGGCCTGTGGCAACTGACCGGCTTTAATCTGGGCTGGCGCGGCTGGCAGGGACGCGGTTATGCCCTCGGCGTGGGTGAGTTAAAGCTGACCGGCATGGTCCGCCCTGACCGCAAGATGCTGCGCTACACCGTCGATTTCACCAAGGCCCTGACCACCCGCCGCCTGACGATGGGCGTCGCCAATGGCCGGGTCGAGGCGGACGGCGACGTGATCTATCAGGTCACCGATATGAAAGTTGCCCTGTCTGAAACCTGATCCCTGCACCTGAAACCGGCACCTGATCTGCGGAAAGGACACCTTATGCGTCGCGTCGTCATCACCGGCCTCGGCATCATCTCTCCGATCGGCAATTCCACAGGCGAGGTGGAAGCCTCTCTGCGTGCCGGAAAATCCGGCATCGTCGCAGCGCCTGATTATGCAGAGCGCGGCTTTCGGTCTCAGGTCAAAGGCCAGCCGCAGATCGTGCTGGAAGATCATATCGACAAACGCGACCTGCGCTTCATGGGGCCCGGTGCCGCCTACAACTTTCTGGCGATGAAACAGGCCATCGCCGATGCGGGGTTGTCGCCTGAAGATGTGTCGAACGAACGGTCCGGCCTGATCATGGGGTCGGGCGGCCCGTCCACCTCAAACTTCTTTGCGGCCTTTGATGCGGTGATCAACAAGGGCGCGCCGAAAAAGATGGGCCCGTTCATGGTAACGCGCTGCATGAGCAGCACGAATTCCGCCTGCCTTGCCACCCCGTTCAAGATCAAGGGTGTGAATTATTCGATCACCTCGGCCTGCTCGACCTCGGCGCATTGCATCGGCAACGGCACCGAACTGATCCAGATGGGCAAGCAGGACATCGTCTTCGCCGGCGGGGGTGAGGAACTCGATTGGACCCTGTCCTGCCTGTTCGACGCGATGGGGGCCATGTCGTCGAAATACAACGACGCGCCCGCCACCGCGTCCCGCCCCTATGACGCGACGCGCGACGGCTTTGTCATCGCAGGCGGCGGCGGTGTCGTCGTGCTTGAGGAACTGAACCACGCCCTCGCACGCGGCGCAAAGATCTATGGTGAGGTGACCGGCTACGGTGCCACCTCAGACGGGCACGACATGGTCGCCCCCTCTGGCGAAGGTGGTGAACGTTCGATGAAACTGGCCGTGGCCACCCTGCCGCAGGGCCGTCACGTCGACTATATCAACAGCCACGGCACCTCGACCGTGGTGGGCGACGTCACCGAAATGGAGGCGATCCGCCGCGTCTTTGGCCGGGGCACCACCCCGCCAGTCGCCTCGACCAAGTCGCTGACCGGCCACTCTTTGGGGGCCACCGGCGTGCATGAAGCGATCTATTCGCTGATCATGATGAACAAATCCTTCATCGCCGCATCCGCCAACATCACCACACTTGATCCGGCTCTTGACCCGTCCGAAATCGTGATGACCCTGCGCGAAGGGGTCGAACTCGATTCCGTTCTGTCCAACAGCTTTGGCTTCGGCGGCACCAACGCAACCCTTCTGCTCAGCAAATACCTTGGCTAAGTCCCGCCGATTTTTCGCAGGAAAATCGTAGTATCCTGCCGACCACCTGATTTTTCGCAGAAAAATCGTGCGACCCACATAAGGAGACCGATATGCCGGAACTGATGCAGGGCAAGCGCGGCCTGATCATGGGCGTGGCCAATGAACGCTCAATCGGCTGGGGCATTGCCAAGGCCCTCGCCGCCGAGGGCGCCGAACTTGCCTTTTCCTATCAGGGAGAGGCGTTTGGCAAACGGGTCGAACCGCTCGCGGCCTCACTTGGGTCAAACTTCCTTGTCGATGTCGATGTCACCAACGACGATTCTTTGAACGCGTGCTTTGACGCGCTGAAGGCCCGCTGGGGCAGCTTAGATTTCCTCGTCCATGCCATCGCCTTTTCGGACAAGAACGAACTGACAGGCCGGTTCATCAACACCAGCCGGGGCAATTTCAGCCACACGATGGCGATTTCGTGCTTCTCCTTCATCGACGTGTCGCGCCGCGCCGCAGAGATGATGCCGGACGGGGGCACGCTGATCACCCTGACCTATTCCGGGTCAAACCGCGTGACGCCGAACTACAACGTGATGGGTGTGGCCAAAGCAGCACTGGAATCCGCCACCCGCTACCTTGCCAACGACCTTGGCCCGCAGAAAATCCGCGTGAACGCCATCTCACCCGGCCCGATGAAGACCCTTGCGGGTGCGGCCATCGGCGGGGCCCGCGCCACCTTCCGCCACACCGAGGCGAACGCCCCGATGCGCCAGAACGCCACACTAGAGGCGATCGGCGGCACCGCCGTCTGGCTGTGCAGCGACTACGGCAACTGCACCTCGGGTGAGGTGATCCACGTCGATTGCGGCTACCACGTGCTGGGCATGCCGCAAGCCGATAACCTGTAGGCCATAACCCCGCGCACGCGGCACAAAAATGGCCTGCCAGATCCGCAACCGCAGGCGCAAGGGCGTGGTCGCGTTAAGCGCCTGCCGCCCATGGCACCGGTATGATATCGCTGACTGGCGCGCTTTGGTTTGCCCTTTGGCCCTTCACGCAGCGCCTTGCGTCAGCGGCCAGTTCCGCCCGCGCCTCACTGCCCCGCGCCAGATTGACAGCCCGCCTTTGCCTGCGCTAGCCTCACGTGGCAACCGCAGTGCCAGCCCAGATGCAAGCGTCTGGAATCAAAGAAATTAGGCCGTATTCCGGCACAAACGGATTGGTTTCATGGGCGTTAGAATTGGCGATATCGCCTCCCGGTTCGAGATTCTAAGCGTCAATGACCCAAGCACCGACCGCATACGTCACCGCTTTGTCGGCACAGATGAGGCGCTGCGCTTCCTGCGACGGCATCTGTATCAGGATGAAGTTCTGGCCGAGGCCCGGCGCTGGTGCCGCGATCAGGGACTGCATCACCCGACAGAGCGCGGCTTTTTGCAGGTTCTGGCGGCGGCCCTGACCGCTGGCACGGTCTGGATCGGCGAGCTGGAACGCCCGGTGCAGACACGCCGTGGTGGGGTCGGCCCGGGCGGCGGCGGCAATGGCATAGACCCGGTCCCGCCCAGAATCCGCCCCGGTCCCAAGCTGAAACCCGTAGCCGAACTGCTGGTCAACGTGCGCAACATCCTCGGCGAGCCGGTAGAGGGCGTCACCGTCACCGCCGATGCCTTGGGTACCAAAACCACCGACGCCAACGGTGTGGCCGACTATGGCCGGGTCGCGCCCGGCACCTACAAGGTCACCGCTGAAAAGGCCGGTCACGGTCTGCGCCGCAACGGCCCGGTGATCAAGGATGAACTCAACGACGTCGCGGTCCCCGACGGCAGCAAAAAGGTCGTCGACCTGATCCAGACGCCCGAATGCGCCAACGTCGCCTTCTTTGAAGGCTCTACCACCCGCTCTGCCTACTTTGGCTTTGACCACAAGACCAACATCAAACCGACCGGCGGCCATCCCTATTGGGACCCGGTGCCCGCCAAGGGCACTCTGACCATGCCCACCGACAAGTTTACCCGGGACGAGGCGCGCTGGGTTTCAGTCGCCAAAGATCAGGAAACACAGGTTGAGATAAACTTCGCCTTTTCAGATTTTGAATGCATCCCCTGCCTGGCCAACACCACCTATCAGGTGATCCCGGCGACGGTGGCAGAGGTTGTAACTGCCAGAATCGGTGCCAAAAAGGCGGCCTTCAAGATCAAGGGCCTCGCACCCGGCGAAGCCACCCTGAAAGTCATCTGCGACGGCCACGAAATCGGCTGGTTCCACATCTTTTGCGATGGTGAAAAGACCATTCTGGTTGATGTGGCCTGTCTCCTTACCACCCGGTCGGATGTGGTGGCCTATGACACAGCCGCCATCACGGCCTACCTCAACGATGTCTTCCGGCAGGCACTGATGAAGGTCAGCGTCAAGGATCTGGGCCTGATCGACCTAAGCAACGACGCTGATCTGGTTCCGATCGAGGACAAGGGCTACACCGATCCCAGCGGCAGCTTTCTCAAGAACACTTCCGGCGCGATCAACGATGAAGTGCTGGGCGCAATGGATGACAAGGCCGTCGCCATGGTCAAAGCCCGTACCGGCGATATGGACCGGTCTGGCCGGCCCAACGCAAAACGGTTGTATCTTCATGTGCCTACGCCGATTTCCGGGGCCTGGGGCGGTTGGGCCGTCGGCATCGGTGGTGCCGCTTGCTTTGTGTTTTTCAACAACGGGCTTGAGTCAGACCAGACCTGCGCGCACGAGGTCGGACATTTGCTGTACCTGCGCCACCCGTCAGACAACAAAAGTGCGCCGCAATACGCACCGCACAACTTCGCCTCACGCGGGGCGGCCGTGCCGGACTATCCTGGGACCAACACCGAACGCTCCAGCGCGGTTGACCCAACGTGGACCGACGTGACCTGGGCCAACATCATGGCCAATGACCCGACCAACCTGATGGGCTATTGGCCGGTCAAATCGGTCTCCAGATATCTGCGCTATCACCAATGGAAAACCCTAAGGAGCGATTGATGAACTATGTCGACATCTGCCCGCCTTCCGTGGTGTACCGCATTCAAGAGGCCGATCTGCGCTCGTCCGCTGACGCTGACCTGATCACCTGGGTCGAGGTGACAGCCGGGCGCAAATGCGCCATCGCAGCCCTGGAACCCATCGCCAAAAAGCTGAAGGCTGATAGCGATCTGTCGGTGGTCGATCTGTTTTTCAATGCCGTCGCGGGCTATGCCCCGATGCTGGACGACACCCAGAAAGACTTTATCCGCGAGGCCTATCTGCACTTTCCCTACAACCCGGCCATCTCGGGCAACTACTTCCTGGGCCTGCGCTATGCGCGCATTGACCTGCGGGATGAGTTGAAGGGCCATGTCCGCATCAACTGGGGTTTCAAGGACCCGGACCGCAATGCCGCGACCTGGGATTACTACCTGTACCTTGCCGCGATGGACGAACCCGGCGCGCTGGACGCCATATCCGACAAGATCGCCGACACCAAAAACGGCAACGACGCGACCTTGCTGCTGCTAAGCCTCGCCGATTTGCACGGCAAAGAGGTTGACGCCATCCTGCAAAGCTACGCCAACGACAGTCGCACTGCCGACGGGGTCAGCGGCCCGGGGCGGCCGATCTCGAAAACCATCGAAAGACTGATGCGGACGCGCACCCAGTAAGGCTGCCACGCTGAAAGGCGGGCAGTCTGACGGCCCGGCAAAGGTTAAGAAAGTCTGAAGACTTTTTGCGACAATCGTTTTGAATCAAAGGATTAACCGGGATAACACGCGTGTTATCACACATGATTTCGCAGCCAGCCATCCAGATTTGACAAGGAATTTGGAGCGGGCGGCGGGAATCGAACCCGCGTCTTTAGCTTGGAAGGCTAAGGTCTTACCATTACACAACGCCCGCATCAGACCTCAGGCAATATTTCACCCGGGCCAGATGGTCAAGGTACCTCCAGCCGGAATGCCCGCCGAACCCAGCGCGGATCGTTCAGACTGCCCGCCCCTTTCATCACCCAAGCCTTCAACCCCGCAGGCAAGCAGTCAACAACACCACCCCAGCCACTTGAACGCCCGCAAACGCCGCCTAGATGAACCCGATTGGATGGAGGTCGCGATGAAGCCAAACTACGGACAGGACGCCCCCGGACTGATGCGCGGCTTCCTGATCGCCGCGCTGGTTCTTGCCATTTTGGCCGCGAGCCTGTGGACCCTCGCCACTGCGCCATGGCTACACATCCTCGGCGTCGTTATCGGAATAGCCAGCCTTTATCCTCTCGGAATGGGCACCCTCATGGTCGTTTACAGCCGGGTGACAAAACTGGCAGACCGCGATCAGATGCTGGAGGGTTTGGATTGGCCGAATATCCGAACAGTTGTCGATCTCGGCTGCGGGCGCGGCCTTTTGGCCATCGGTGCGGCGCGCCGGATGACCCAAGGCCAGGTCACCGGCGTTGATATATGGAGTGTTGCGGATCAGTCGGGCAACACCGCCGAAGCCGCCCACCGGAATGCGGAAATTGAGGGTGTCGCAGCCCGGGTCCGGTTTCTGACCGCAGACATGCGCGCCCTGCCCATGGCCGATGCCAGCGTCGATCTGATCCTGAGCGCGTGGGCGATCCACAACTTGGCCCAGCCCGCAGACCGCGCCCAAGCCCTGACCGAGGCGGTGCGGGTCCTGATCCCGAAAGGCAGGCTGGTGATTTCCGACATCGCCTGCCTCGACGACTACGAAACCTTCCTCTCCGGCCTCGGTTGTCGCACCGAACGCCGCGATTTTGGTCGAAACCGCGCCCGCATCCTGGCCGCCGTCTCGTTCGGCTCGTTCAGCCCGGCGCTGCTGATCGCGCACCGGGCCTGAACCGGGCCTGAACCGGATCAGACCGCTTTCTTCAAAGCCTCGGTCAGGTCGGTCTTCTCCCACGAAAAACCGCCGTCATTGTCCGGCGTCCGGCCAAAGTGACCATAGGCAGAGGTGCGCGCATAGATCGGGCGGTTCAGACCCAGATGGGTGCGGATGCCGCGCGGCGTCAGGTCCATGCATGTGGCGACGGCGCGCTCTATCTGCGCCTCTTCCACCTTGCCGGTGCCGTGGGTGTCAACATAGATCGACAAGGGTTTGGCCACGCCGATGGCATAGCTGACCTGCAAGGTGCAGCGGTCGGCAAGGCCAGAGGCCACGACATTCTTCGCCAGATAGCGCGCCGCATAGGCGGCAGACCGGTCAACCTTGGTCGGGTCCTTGCCGCTGAACGCGCCGCCGCCATGCGGCGCCGCCCCCCCATAGGTGTCGACGATGATCTTGCGCCCGGTCAGGCCCGCATCGCCGTCCGGTCCGCCGATCACAAAGGTCCCGGTCGGGTTGACCCACCATTCGGTCGCCTCGGTGATCCAGCCAGAGGGCAGGACTTCGCGGATATAGGGTTCCACAATGGCGCGGATATCGGCAGAGGTCTGGCTTTCCAGCGCGTGCTGATGCGACAGAACAATCGACATCACCTCAACCGGCACACCGTCTTCATAGCGCAAGGTCAGTTGGCTTTTCGCATCGGGGCGCAGCGTCGGCTCGGCCCCCGATTTGCGCGCCTCGGCGAGACGGCGCAGGATGGCGTGGGCGTATTGGATCGGCGCTGGCATCAGTTCCGGCGTCTCACGGCAGGCATAACCGAACATGATGCCCTGATCGCCGGCACCGTCGCGGTCGACACCTTGGGCGATATGGGCGGATTGCTGGTGCAGATAATTCTGCACCTCAAGCGTGTTCCAGTGGAACTCGTCCTGTTCGTAGCCGATATCTTTGACGCAACCGCGCACAATGGCCTCGATCCGGCCCATCATCGCGTCGGTTTCGGCCTTTGACGACAGCCCGACCTCACCGCCCACGACAACCCGGCCCGTGGTGGCAAAGGTTTCACAGGCCACGCGGGCATTGGGCTCCACGCTTAAAAACGCGTCCAGCACCGCGTCCGACACGCGATCACACAATTTATCAGGATGCCCCTCTGATACGGATTCAGAGGTGAAGACGTAGGACTTGCGCGCCATATGGGAAATGCTCCGTTTGGGTTACCCCCGCCACGCCAGGAAGCCGTTGTGGCAGTTTGACGGGCAGCGCTAGTCCCATTGTGTCAGGGCGTCAAGCCAAAGCGGCTGATTGTCGGCGTATCGCCCAAAGCGCGCAACACGCCAGCAACAAAAGGGCCGGTACCTCGCCGTAGCGGCTGTAGGGTGGGGCGGCCAGGGACCCGGGCAAAGCGGCGTCCAAAAATCCCTCGGTCCCGAAGGGCAACGCGGCGGTGATACGGCCGCGCGCGTCAATCACTTCGGTCACGCCGGTATTGCCGACCCGAACCAGCGGCAGCCCCTGTTCAATCGCCCGCAGCCGGGCTTGGGCCGCATGCTGGAACGGGCCGGAAAAGGTGCCAAACCAAGCGTCATTGGTGATCTGCAAGATCCAGTCGGCCCGCTCCGCCACCCGCAGATCCTGCGGAAACACCGCCTCATAGCAGATCAGCGGCAGCACTTTGCCCAAGGTTGGCCCAAGGTCCAGCACCTTGGCCCCCGGCCCCGGCGTATAGGACGCCCCGGTTTGGGAAGCGAAGGTGCCCAAGCCGAACCAGTCATATGCCAGATCACCCAACGGCACATACTCGCCAAACGGTACAAGGTGGTGCTTGTCATAGGTGGCGATTTCTTGCCCGCCGGTGCCGTACACCTTCAGGCTGTTCCAGCCGCGCACCTGATCGCCGCCATAGCGTTCGACCCGCTGCATGCCAACCACCACAGGTGCGCCGTGACCGGCAGCGGCGATCAGGGCTGGCAGATCGGGATTGTCCTCGACCAGATAGGGCAGGGCGGTTTCCGGCCAGATCACCAGATCAACCTTGCGCGGCGCGGCTGTCGCCGTCATCAGACGCGTGTAAAAGGTCTCCGCATGAACCGGGTCCCATTTGGCATCTTGTGAGGCATCCGGCTGCACCAGCCGAAATGTCAGGCCCGGCGCTGCAGGGTCAGGTTGCGCCAGCGCGTACACCCCATAGCCCCAGCCAGCCGCCACCAGCGCCCCCGCCCCGGCAAGGCTGCGCATCTCCAACCGCGCCGCCAATGCCGCCACAAGCGTCGTCAACAGCGCCAGCCCGAACGGCCCGACCAGCGCATCGACCTGCGCCACCGGCGTATCAATCCAGACATGCGACACCAGGGCCCAGGGAAACCCGGTCAGCACATAGCCGCGCAGAAACTCCGCCGCCGTCAGCCCCGCGACCAGTCCCAGAACCGGACGCGGCGCCCTGACGCCGATTGCAAAGCCCAAAGCCCAGAACAGCGACAGACCCGCCGCCATCAGCAGCAAGGCAAACGGCGCCATCCAGCCGTCACGCGCCGCATCGACCAGAAACGGATCGACGATCCACGACAGCCCAACCCCGAAATACCCGACCCCGGCCAGCCAGCCGATCCAAGCCGCCGGTCCGCGCAGCGCCAGCCTTATCACCAGCGCAAAAGCGGGCAGGGTCAGCCACCACAGACCAAATGGTGCAAGGCCCAAGGCCATGACGCCCCCAAGGCCCAAAGCGGCCAAAGCTTGCATCCGCCCCGGCAAGTGCCGCCGCATTACGCGTCCTTGACCGGAGTTTGGGAGGCGGGAGTTTGGGAAGTCGATGGTCGAGAGCTCGGGGTTTGTGAGGCTGGGGTCTTGAGGACAGGGGTCTGGGGTACCTGCGCTTCCGAAGCCCGCGCTTGCGAAGCGTCTGCTTCAGCGGCGCCTGCTTGCGGCATCTGTGTCCCAAAAGCCTGCATCCGGACTGCGGTACCTTTCACAGCAGCGATCTTTTGCCCCAACCCTTTGGCCTCCGCACCGTTCAGAGCCAAAGCGCGCGCCACTTCGGCAGCACTGGCAGCCGCCAATGCCCCGGCTTCCGCCGCTGCCGCCACCACCGCACCGGGCAACCGCACCCGTATGCGCTTGATCCGGCGGGCGTCGGCGTCGACCACCTCGAACTCCACCCCGCTTTCATGCGGAACAATCTCACCCCGGGCCGGCATCCGACCGGTGCGCATCGTCACAAGGCCGCCAAGCGTGTCAATCTCTTGGTCATCCTCGGTGGTGCGCAATGCGACACCCAGCACAGGCTCGAACTCTTCCAGCGGGGCGGTGGCTTGTGCCAGAAACACGCCGGGCCGTTCTTCCTTCCACAGGATATCTTCTTCTTCGTCGTGCTCGTCCTCGATCTCACCGATCACCGTCTCGATCAGGTCCTCGATGGTCACAAGGCCGTCCACGCCACCATATTCGTCAATCACCAGCGCCATATGCACCCGTTCGCGCTGCATCTTCTGCAGCAGCACACCGACCGGCATGGACGGCGGCGCATACAGGATCGGGCGCAACAGCTTGCGAAGTGAGAACCGGCCCCCCGGCCCAAAGCCGTGCTGCAAAGCAAGGTCTTTCAGCAGGATCAGACCCTGCGGGCTGTCGAGCGTGCCCTTGTAGACCGGCAGCCGCGAAAAGCCGTGTTCCTTGAACACCTCGACCAGCGCGTCCTTGCCGATGTCCAGAGACACCGCGATGATATCGACCTTCGGGATCGCCACATCGTCCACCCGCAGGCGGCGCAGGTTGCTGATGCCGTGCGTGGCGATCACCTGCACAACAGGGGCGGGTGTATCCTGCTGTGGCGCCTCGGCGGGCGGGCGCTTGAACAGGCGTCCCAACAGCCCGCGTTGCGGAGGCTTGTCGCCCCCTGACGTTGCGGCATCTGATTTCGTCGTGTCGGTCATGGTCGGCGAAGAAGGGGCCGATCCGTCGGTGCTACTGCCCATTGGTCCTGTGTCCAGAGTGGCCCGTGATGCGGGCTTTCGTTCAATATGGGTCAGGAAGACCCAAAGATGCAAGTATCCGCACCTCCAACCCCTCCATCCGGGCGGCATCGCCGTCACGGACATGATCATATCCCAGGCAATGTAACAGACCGTGGATGATCAGATGGGTGATATGATCGGCCATCGGCTTGCCCGCCTCCACCGCCTCGCGGGCGCAGGTCTCATAGGCAAGGGCGATGTCGCCAAGGGATTCGGGGTCCTGCGGGTCACCTTGTCCGGGCAGATAGGGTTCGTCTCCCTCCGCCTCGGGGGCCAGATCATCGGCGGGCCATGACAGGACGTTGGTGGGTGTCGGCTTGCCACGAAATTCGGCGTTCAGGGTGGCGATGCGGGTATCATCACAGCCCATGACGCAGATCGAGTATTGCGCAACCGGCAATTCCAATGCGGTCAGCGTGGCCGTGGCTGCTCGCAGGGCCAAGGCGTCCAAGCCTGCAGCGGCCCATCTTTCGTCCTCAAGAACGCAATCCACCAAGGGTTCTGCGGAACTGTCCATCGCCTGCCTTTCGCATCTGAACGCCCGTTTACGGCCATTGCCTGCGAACCGCCAGACCTGCGCCGCCCACACCCCGTCCACGCCAAGCATTCACCTTGCCGAATCCACCGATTCGGACTAACAGGACCCACGATTGCAGGGTCGGGCCACAGCCCCGGCCCTGATCGCATTGACAAGACCGGCGGAGCCAACCGCATGGCCAGTGAAATGACGTGAAAAGGATAACGACTGCATGTGCGCTAAAAACACTATGGAAGACTTCGAAGCCCTGTTGAAGGAAAGCTTTGAAATCGACACGCCCGAAGAGGGCACGGTTGTCAAAGGCAAGGTCATCGCAATTGAAGCGGGACAAGCCATCATCGACGTCGGCTACAAGATGGAAGGCCGCATCGATCTGAAAGAATTCGCAAATCCCGGCGAAGACGTCACGCTGAAAGTCGGCGATGAGGTCGAGGTTTACCTTGACCGCGTCGAGAACGCCCGTGGCGAAGCCCAGATCTCGCGCGAAAAAGCCCGCCGCGAAGAAGCCTGGGACCGTCTGGAAAAAGCCTACGCCACCGAGACCCGCGTCGACGGCGCTATCTTTGGCCGCGTCAAAGGCGGCTTCACTGTCGATTTGGGCGGCGCTGTTGCGTTCCTGCCCGGCTCTCAGGTTGACGTGCGTCCGGTCCGTGATGCCGGCCCGCTGATGGGCATGAAGCAGCCGTTCCAGATTCTGAAGATGGACCGTCGCCGTGGCAACATCGTTGTCTCGCGTCGTGCGATCCTTGAAGAATCGCGTGCTGAACAGCGCGCTGAAGTTATCGGCAACCTGCACGAAGGCCAAACCGTTGACGGTGTGGTCAAGAACATCACCGAATACGGCGCGTTCGTTGACCTTGGCGGCGTTGACGGCCTGCTGCACGTCACCGACATGGCGTGGCGGCGCGTGAACCATCCTTCGGAAATTCTGGCGATCGGCGAAACCGTCAAGGTTCAGGTCATCAAGATCAACAAGGAAACCCACCGCATCTCGCTGGG
This sequence comes from Rhodobacterales bacterium, assembly GCA_038231775.1. Lineage (GTDB taxonomy): Bacteria > Pseudomonadota > Alphaproteobacteria > Rhodobacterales > Rhodobacteraceae > Stagnihabitans. Next base: position 39,179 of record JBBRKS010000006.1, read on the forward strand.
CATGAAGCAACTGCAGTCCGATCCGTGGGATGCCGTTGAAAAGGCCTATCCGCTGCAATCGGTCCACAAGGGCCGGGTCACCAACATCACCGATTACGGTGCGTTTGTGGAGCTTGAGGCAGGCGTTGAAGGTCTGGTTCACGTGTCAGAAATGTCGTGGACCAAGAAGAATGTCCATCCCGGCAAGATCGTCTCCACTTCGCAAGAAGTCGAAGTCATGGTGCTGGAAATCGACTCTGCCAAGCGTCGGGTGTCCTTGGGCCTCAAGCAGACCCAGCGCAATCCGTGGGAAGTCTTTGTCGAAAACCACCCGGTTGGGTCGACCATCGAAGGCGAAGTCAAGAACATCACCGAATTCGGTATGTTCGTGGGCCTGGACGGCGACATCGACGGCATGGTTCACCTGTCCGACTTGTCGTGGGACCAGCGCGGCGAAGATGCCATTGCGAACTACCGCAAGGGCGACACCGTCAAAGCCTCGGTCACCGAAGTCGACGTCGAGAAAGAGCGTATCTCTCTCTCGGTCAAGGCTTTGGGCGATGACACCTTCACCGATGCGGTTGACGGCGTGAAGCGCGGTTCGATCATCACCGTGCTGGTGTCGGCCATCGAAGAAGGCGGGATTGAGGTTGAATACAACGGGGCCAAGTCGTTTGTGCGCCGTTCCGACCTGTCGCGTGACCGTGGCGATCAACGCCCGGAACGTTTCAACGTCGGTGACAAGATCGACGTGCGCGTCACCAACATTGATCCGAAAACCCGCCGTTTGGGCCTGTCGATCAAGGCGCGTGAGATCGCTGAAGAGAAAGAAGCCGTCGAACAGTATGGTTCGTCTGATTCGGGCGCGTCCTTGGGCGATATCCTTGGCGCGGCTCTGAAAGCCGACAAGAACTGAGGTAACCGTTCGCGGTAACGAAAAGGCCCCGCCAAAAAGGTGGGGCCTTTTGCTTGTCGGCTGATTTTGCACCTCAATTTCGTTTGTGCAGGCTGGAATTTTCGATACAGTCACGAAAGTTGTGAACAACAGTGGCGACAAAACGACCCGGCACAGGGTTGGGTCGACCACGTGGGGGGTAATTGATGATCCGATCTGAACTGATCCAGAAGATTGCGGATGAAAATCCGCATCTGACCCAGAAACATGTCGAGCGGATCGTGAACACCGTTTTCGAAGAGATTATCACGGCCCTGTCGAACGGTGATCGGGTGGAACTGCGTGGCTTTGGCGCGTTTTCCGTCAAGGCGCGTGATGCCCGTGTTGGCCGAAATCCGCGAACCGGTGAGGCCGTGCAGGTCGATGACAAGAAGGTGCCGTTCTTCAAGACCGGCAAGCTTCTGCGCGACCGGCTGAACGGCAAGGCCTGATCCAAGACTTAGGCTTGCAAGGCTGGTCCTGTCCCCTGATACAGGGGAAGCATATTTGGCCAAAGGTGCCCGCATGAGCCGTTATCTGCGATACATCCTGCTGATCGTTCTGACTCTGGTGCTTCTGATCGTGGCACTGGCCAACCGGGGGCTGGTCAGCCTTAGTCTGTTGCCGGATGACCTTGCCACCCTGATGGGCTGGCAGGCCCGCATCGAGGTGCCGCTGTTTTTGGTGCTGGCGCTTGGGGCTGTGCTGGGCATTGCCCTTGGCTTTGTCTGGGAATGGCTGCGCGAACACAAACACCGCAAGGTGGCCCGGGTTCAGACCCGCGCAGTGTCCAAGCTTGAGCGTGAACTGGCCGCGATGAAAGACCAGACCTCGCTGCCCGATGATCCGGTGCTGGCGCTTTTGGAAAAACCCAAAGCGCGCTGATGGGCCAGATCAGGGTGAAAATCTGCGGTCTGCGGACCGAGGCCGATCTGCTGGCTGTGGCGGCCTGTGGTGCCGCCTATGCGGGCTTTGTGTTTTTTGCCAAATCTCCGCGCAATCTGACGGTGGAACAGGCGAGGCCCCTGACTCTTGCCGCGCCCGTTGGCCTTGCCAAAGTGGCGCTGATTGTCGATGCATCGGATGCGGTGCTGGATGCGATCATCGAGGCGATGCCGTTGGATATGTTGCAACTGCACGGCCACGAATCCCCCGACCGCGTCGCCGAAATTCGCGCCCGCTACGGCCTGCCGGTGATGAAAGCGGTTGGTGTGGCGGATGAAGGCGACCTGCCCGCGCTGATGGACTACGCGCTGGTTTGTGACCAACTGCTGATCGACGCCAAACCGCCGAAAAATGCAAGTCTGCCGGGCGGCAACGGTTTGTCCTTCGACTGGCGCCTTGTCGCCCAACGCCGCTGGCTGCGCCCATGGATGCTGGCCGGTGGCCTTACGGCGGAAAATGTGGCCGAAGCGGTGCGCCTGACCAATGCACGTCAGGTTGATGTATCGTCTGGCGTCGAATCGTCGCCGGGCGTGAAGGACCATGCCAAAATTGCCGCCTTCATCGCGGCGGCCGGCTGAGGAAACAGAGCGCGTTCCGCGCATTCCTTTTATCTCGCCTCTGGCGTGCCGCCAACCGGCTTGGCCGTTCGCTCCCGCGGGGGAGTATTTGGAAATGAGCAATTGAAAGAGTGCGCGCCCGGATTGGTCCGCTTTGCCGTTCATCGCGGGTCAAATATCTTCTTTTGGTGGGGCGCATAAGATAACACTTTGTTGGGCTGTTTTGACCGAAGCACGTCGTCAGTTCGGCAGGCGAGGACCCGCTTTCCTTCGTGCCTGTGGGGCGCTAGGTAAGGAGACAACGCGACAGGGAGACGTGCGATGGCCAAGGACAACCCGAACAGCTTTATGACCGGCCCCGATGAACAGGGCCGCTTTGGCCAGTTCGGCGGGCGGTTCGTGTCAGAAACCCTGATGCCGCTGATCCTTGACCTTGAAGCGCGCTATGAATTCGCCAAGACCGACCCGACCTTCTGGGCCGAGATGGATGATCTGTGGAAGCACTATGTCGGCCGCCCGTCGCCTTTGTATTTCGCGGGCCGGATGACCGAACATCTGGGCGGTGCAAAAGTCTACATGAAGCGGGACGAGCTGAACCACACCGGCGCGCACAAGATCAACAATGTGCTGGGTCAGATCATTCTGGCCCGCCGGATGGGCAAAAGCCGGATCATTGCCGAAACCGGCGCCGGTCAGCACGGTGTCGCCACCGCCACGGTCTGTGCGAAGTTCGGTTTGAAATGCGTGGTCTATATGGGCGCGCATGATGTAGAGCGGCAAGCGCCCAACGTTTTCCGGATGCGCCTTCTGGGGGCAGAGGTGATCCCGGTCACCTCTGGCCGCGGCACGCTGAAAGACGCAATGAACGATGCTTTGCGTGACTGGGTCACCAATGTGCGCGACACCTTCTATTGCATCGGCACCGTCGCAGGGCCGCATCCCTATCCCGCCATGGTCCGCGATTTCCAAAGCATCATTGGCAAAGAGGTGCGCTGGCAACTGCCCGAACAAGAGGGCGAGGGCCGTCTGCCCGACACCCTGATCGCGGCAATCGGTGGCGGGTCGAACGCGATGGGTCTATTTTATCCGTTCCTTGACGATCCGACCGTCAACATCATCGGGGTCGAGGCGGGCGGCAAGGGTGTCGATGACCGCATGCAGCATTGCGCAAGTCTGACCGGCGGTCGCCCCGGTGTGCTGCACGGCAACCGGACCTATTTGTTGCAGGACCCGGATGGCCAGATTCTGGAGGGGTTCAGCATCAGCGCCGGTCTGGACTATCCTGGCATCGGGCCTGAACATTCGTGGTTGCACGACATTGGCCGCGCCCAATATGTCAGCATAACCGATGCCGAGGCGCTGGAGGCGTTTCAGTTGTCCTGCCAACTGGAAGGCATCATCCCGGCGTTAGAGCCGTCACATGCCCTTGCCCACGTGATGAAGATCGCGCCGACCCTCCCAAAGGACCACATCATTGTGATGAACATGTGTGGCCGGGGCGACAAGGACATCTTCACCGTGGCCAAGCACTTGGGCTTTGATATGAAGATCTGAACCGCCCGCCAGGGGCGCTGATTTTTCGCAGAAAAATCGTCGCTCTTGGCGAAAACGGACGGGTCAGCCGCCGTTGGCCGGGGCCACGAGAATGCCCTTTTTCCAGACCCCTTCGCTGATCTGGTCCTTGGTGTAGGTCAGCTTGCCCTGACCCTCACGCTGGCCCGCGACAAACGCACCCTCATAGACCTCGCCGCCCGGATAGGTGGCGACACCCTGGCCCTCGATGACGCCAGCTTTCCAGTCGCCGACATAGGAAAAGCCGTCCTTCATTGTCAGACTGCCCTTGCCTTCGCGCTGGCCTGCGCTGAAATGGCCTTTGTAGACGGATCCATCTGCAAAGGTGGCCACCCCTTCGCCGTCACGCTGGCCGCCCTTCCACTCACCCTGATACGAATAGCCGTCCTTGTAAGTCATCGTCCCGATGCCTTCGGGTTTGCCCGCCACAAAGGTGCCCTCATAGGTCTGGCCATCGGCGTAGACCGCCGTGCCGGAGCCCGAAATGCCGCCCGCCACCCAGTTGCCCTCGTAGGTCGACCCATCGCCATAGGTGATCTTGCCCGCGCCGTCCGGCTGATCGGCCTTGAAGCTGCCGACATAGACAGAACCATCGGAGTAGGTCATCTTGCCTGCGCCTTCCATATGGCCGCCAACCCAAGGCCCGCTGTACTTCGACCCGTCTTTTGCGGTGAAATCGCCCTGACCTTCGCGTTGATCGGCCTTGAACGCCCCCTTGTAAGTGTCGCCATTGGCGTAGGTGACCTTGCCGTTGCCCTCTCGCTGGCCATTGACGAAATCGCCGACATAGACATCGCCGTTGGCCTGCTTCAACGTGCCTTGGCCGTTGATCTGCCCACTAGCCCAAGCGCCGTCATAGCTTACGCCGTCCGGCATGGTCAGCTTGCCTGCCCCCTCACGCTCGCCGCCCTTGAAGGCACCGGCATACAGCGTGCCGTCGGCATAGGTCATCTTGCCCTTGCCCTCTTTCAGGCCATCAACCCAGGTGCCGTCAAAAACGGTGCCGTTGGATTCGGTCATGATGCCTTTGCCGTCATGCTTGCCCGCCACAAAGCCGCCCACGTAAAACGCACCGTTCGGGTAGGTTGCCTTGCCTTGGCCGGTCATCGCACCGTCGGTCCAGTCGCCCTCATAGGTGCCGCCGTCGGCAAAGGTGATCTTGCCAGCGCCTTCGGGCTTGCCCTTGGCAAAGCTGCCCTCAAACACCGACCCGTTGGGGTAATGCGCCTTGCCCTGACCCTTGATTTCGCCCGCAACCCAGTCGCCGGTGTATTCAAACCCGTTCGGCAGCTTGTAAGTCCCGGTGCCGTCCTGACGCCCGCTCTTGAACGTGCCCTCATAGACCGAACCATCGTCATATTGCTTGGTGACGACCTCTTGGGCGAAAGCGGCCCCCGCCAGCAGCGCCGCCGCCAGACCCAAAGCCAAAACTCTGCTGCCAGAAGCCATCGTGTCCTCCAAACCATCACCCGTGCGGACCCTAACCGCCAGCCCAAGGCCTGACAAGCGCCGCGGGCGTGACACAGGCACGGCACGGGCTTTTCCCCGCCCAACAACCTGCTAGAACCATCTGGAACATGGAGAGCCCGATGCCGCAAACCTTCCGCCTGACCATGGTGCAAGCCAACCCCAGCGTGGGCGATCTGTCCGGAAACGCCGCATTGGCCCTGTCGGCATGGGTTCAAGGCAAAGAAGCCGGTGCCGACCTTGTGGCCCTGACAGAGATGTTCATCACCGGCTATCAAACTCAGGACCTGATCCTGAAGCGTGCCTTCGTTCAGGCCGCCCTGGCCCAGCTTGCGGCTTTGGCAAAAGACTGCGCCGACGGCCCCGCCTTGGGCATCGGCGGCCCTGCGCTGAAAGAGGGCAAACTGTACAACGCCTACCATATCCTCAAAGGCGGGGTGATCGCGGCCACTGTGCTGAAACACGAACTGCCCAACGATTCTGTCTTCGACGAAAAACGCATCTTCAGCCCCGCCGACATTCACGGCCCGATTCCGCTTGGCCCGATCCGCCTTGGCATCCCGATTTGTGAGGATGCCTGGCACCCCGATGTCTGCGAAACTCTGGCAGAGACCGGGGCAGAGATCCTGTTCGTCCCGAACGGCTCGCCCTACCACCGCGGCAAACCTGACGTGCGCCTGCAACTGATGCTGAACCGCGTGGTCGAAACTGACCTGCCGCTGGTCTACCTCAACATGATCGGCGGTCAGGACGATCAGGTATTTGACGGCGCCTCGTTCGTTTTGAACCCGGGTGGAGAGCTTGCCGCCCAACTGCCGCAGTTTGAAGCCACGCTTGAACATATCGACTTTGTCCAAACCCGTGAAGGCTGGCGCGCCAAGCCCACCCGCCTTGCCCTGCTGCCGACGCCACACGAGGCTGACTATCACGCCATGGTCCTGTCCTTGCGCGACTACTGCCGCAAAACCGGCTTTGCCAAAGTCATCCTTGGCCTGTCCGGCGGCGTCGATTCCGCCCTTGTCGCCGCCATCGCCGCCGATGCCCTTGGGCCTGACGCGGTGCACTGCGTCATGCTGCCCTCGCAATTCACCTCACAGCATTCGCTTGACGACGCCGAGGCCGTCGCCCGCGCGCTGGGCACAAGGCTCGACACCGTCGCCATAACCGGCGCGCAAATGGCGGTGGGTGACGCCCTCGCCCCCCTGTTCGCAGGCACCCAACCCGGCATCACCGAGGAAAACATCCAATCCCGCCTGCGCGGCCTGCTTCTGATGGCGATGTCCAACAAGTTCGGTGCGATGCTGCTGACCACCGGCAACAAATCCGAGATGGCGGTCGGCTACTGCACCATCTACGGCGATATGAACGGCGGCTATAACCCGCTGAAAGACCTGTATAAAACCCGCGTCTTCGAAACCTGCCGATGGAGGAACGCCAATCACCGCCCGTGGATGCTGGCCCCGGCAGGCACCGTCATCCCACCCCGCGTCATCGACAAACCCCCAAGTGCCGAACTGCGCGACAACCAAAAGGACGAGGACAGCCTCCCCCCCTACGCCACCCTGGACGCCATCCTGCACGGCCTTGTCGAGGACGACCTGTCCACCGCCGAAATCATCGCCAAAGGCTTTGACGCGGCCACCGTCAAACGGATCGAGCACCTTCTGTACATCTCAGAATACAAACGCTTCCAGTCCGCCCCCGGCACGCGGCTGACAAAAAAGGCATTCTGGCTGGACAGAAGGTATCCAATCGCCAACCGGTGGCGGGATGGCTAATCAACCTTTGCGCGGTGCCTATCAACAGCGCGGTGATGCCGCCGAACATCCCGTGGCAAACCCTTTGCGTGCCAAAGGCTACGAGGTTCAGGACCTTAACGCCGTCACACGCAACCACCCCATCGTCGACCTTCGCGTCACTGGTGCCGCTGCAAGCTTCCTCGTGTCGGTCAAATCCTGCTGGTCGGCCAATCGCCAGATCAGACTGGGCACCCCCAAGATCCTTGAACAACTGCCCGACAATGCCTTCGTGATGATCCTTCTGCCCGCCGCCAAGGGCCAGACGCTGGTACTTGACCTGCCGCACTACCACTTGTGGATCGTGCCCGCGCTGTCGGCCAAACAAGATGCGCTCGGCGCGCATTTCCACTACGCCGCACACTCCCCTCGATCGGCCGGCCATTCTGTCATGGTGAAAGACAAGGTGGACCGCAACGTCACAACGCGGTCAGGCGCGGTATTCCAAGACTGGCAAGCCCGCTTTCGGGAAGCGTGGCACCTTCTGCCCGCCGCATCCATCCAAGCCCACCGTCCCCCCGCACTTCCCACAACCCCCACCCCATGACCCTCGCCCTATACCTCCTCGCAGCCCTCGCCGAAATCGCCGGTTGCTTTGCGGTCTGGTCGTGGCATCGCGGCGCCTCGCCCCTTTGGCTGATCCCGGCTGCCCTATGCCTGACCGCCTTCGCCTACCTTCTTGCCCTTACTCCGCCAAGCCACGCTGGCCGTTCTTACGCGGCTTATGGCGGCATCTACATCGCAGCCTGCCTCCTGTGGCTGTGGCTGATCGAGGATACCAGACCAGACCGCATCGACCTGATTGGTGCCGTCCTCGCCCTCACCGGTGCCGCCGTCATCCTGTTCTTCCCCAGACCCTGACCTGCCTGCCAATTGCTCTTTGTCAAATACTCCGTCTGGTGGTCATGGGGTGGGGTCTGATATGCGAAACCCCTTCAGCCGTATCCGCAGAGCCCGCCATCCGACGATTGGTAGGTCGGGGGATACCCCGACTCCCCCACCCGATTTTCCGACCCTCAAACTTGCGTGATCACACAGCCCGGCAACAGCCTCAGCACATCGCCGATCTTGCACAACTGTGTCGCATCCGTCGTCACCGCAGCCGAGGCCGCCGCCGTTCCCAGCGCCAAAGCCGCCTCAGGCGTCTCACCCCGCGCCAGACCCAACACCAGTCCTGCGACGAAACTATCTCCCGCGCCGACCGTGCTTTTGACCTTCACCTTGGCCGATCTGGCGAAAATCCTGCGGTCGCGGTCGCGGTCGACCAGCACCGACCCATCCGCGCCGCGCGCCACCACCACCGTCCGCGCCACGCCCCGCGCCACCAACCCTGCCGCGAAATCCGCCGAATCGCTGCGGGTGACCAGTTGCGCGCCTGCAAGCGTCTCCGCCTCGTCGCCATCCATCCGCAAGATGGCCAGCCCCGGGATCGGATGGTTGACCGCCTGCACCAAGGCGGGGCCTGACGTGTCCAGCACCACATTCAACCCCGGCATCGCCCGCGCCAATCGGGACGGAAAATCAACCGGCACCCCGGGCGGCTGACTGCCAGAGATGACGCCAAACGCCCCCGGCCGGGCCGAGGCGCGCAGCAAGGTAAAGACGCGCTCCTGATCCTCTTCGCTCCACACCGGGCCGGGCAGCATGAAGCGGTACTGCCGCCCGGTTGCCGCTTCGGTCACCGTCAGGCTTTGGCGCGTCTCACCCGGGGCGGTCAGGGCCAGAAACGGCACGCCCTCGCCCCGGATCAGCCCGGCCAGCCGGTCGCCGGTCAGCCCACCCAACGCGACCAGCGCCAGACTTTCACCACCCAAGGCCGCAATCGCCCGGCTGACGTTCAGCCCGTCGCCACCCGGGTCCAACAGCGGCTCGCTGCAGCGCAGCTTCTGGTCGGGGATAAGCGCTGCCACGTCGGTGGACAGGTCCAGCGCGGGGTTCAGGGTCAACGTGACGACAGGGGTTTGCACGGGCTGACCTTTACTTGGCGATTTCGATCGCCGTCTGAAAGCTGCCCGCCTTTTGCGAGTTCTTGTCGCGCAAAGTCGTCACCAGCGTGTAATGACCCGCTGCCAACCCGCCGAGGTTATAGGTGATGTTGACCGGAACCTCGCGGTTCTTGTGGCGTGAGGGCATGTTGTATTCGGCAGCCTCCGGTGCGTTGGCCAATTGGTTGCCGGACGCATCCAGCACCTGCAGATCGACGAACAGGTTAACGGCATACAACCCCTCGCCGGGTGATCCGTAGTCAAAGCCGTAGGGTTCGCAGTAAATCAGGATCGGCTCGCCCGTCTTGAAAACATTGGTCGGGCGCGGGTTATAAACGCCGTAGCCGGTGGCATATTGCACGACAAGCAGGCCTTGGGTGAAACCAATAGTCCGGTTCTGCGCCCAGACCTGCCCGTACAAATCGCCCGCCGCCGACAGGGCCCCGGCCGCATCGCCCGCGCCAAGCTTGCTTTCGATGGCTTCGGCGGTATCTGCAATTGGGCCCGCAACTGCAGACCCGCATGCAAAAGGCCCCAAAACAAGGCCCCCGGCCAGCAAAGCCCAACGGATCGACAGCAGAGTTGCAGACTTCACCTTTGACCGGCCTTTTCCCACACCACGTTGCGCCCAGTTACCCAACTATCCCCACCACCACCGAAGGGAAAGCCGCGCCCTGCTCCCACCACGGATCAATCCGCGCAATCTCGTCATCGTTCCAGCCAAAGTGATGCGCCAATTCATGCACCGTCACATGGGTGACCAGTTCGGCAAGCGATACATTGCCCCGCTCGATCCATTCCTCCAAAATCGGGCGGCGGTACAAAAAGATCTGATCCTGCTGCGGCCCCGGGTCAGAAAATGACTTTTCGGTCAACGGCACACCGTCATACAGCCCGGTCAGATCATAGGGGTCATCAACCCCCAGCGCCTCCAGCAATTCCGGATCAGCGAAATCGTCAACCCGCAGACCAACCTCACGCGCCGCAGTCCGGAACGGCTCTGGCAGCGCCTCGACAGCCGCACGGGCCAGATCGAGCAGGCTTTCGCTGTCCGGCGCAATCGCGGTGTCAGGCATCCGTGTCATAGCCCGAACCTGACCCCTGCGGGCCCAAGGCGCAAGGCCCGATCCCCCCGCCGCCATGCCAGAACTGGACATTTCCGCCCGGCCATGACAGGGAATGACCCTACTTATGAGGTTCCCATGACCCAGCGCCCGACCGTCACCCGCTTTGCCCCCTCGCCCACCGGATTTATCCATGTCGGCAACTTGCGCACCGCCCTGATGAACTACCTGATCGCCCGCAAGACCGGCGGCACCTTCATCCTGCGGCTGGATGACACCGATCAGGAACGCTCAAAGCAGGAATACGCTGACGGCATCATGGCCGACCTCGACTGGCTGGGCCTGCACTGGGACCGCGTCGAAAAGCAATCGCTGCGCTTTGACCGATACCGTGCGGCGGCAGAGGATCTTAAAGCCAAATCCCGCTTTTACGAATGCTTTGAAACCCCGGTCGAACTGGACCTGAAGCGTAAAAAGCAACTGAACATGCACAAGCCGCCGGTCTATGACCGGACGTCTTTGCACCTGACCGCCGCCGAACGCGACGCGATGCGGGCCGAAGGGCGTGAGGGCTATTGGCGTTTCCTCCTCGATCTGGAACGGATCGAGTGGCCCGACGGCATCCTTGGCCCGATCTCGATTGATGCGGCTTCCGTGTCTGACCCGGTGCTGATCCGCGCCGATGGCCAGATTCTGTACACCTTCGCCTCTTCGGTCGATGACATCGACATGGGGGTGACCAACATCGTGCGGGGGGCCGACCACGTCACCAACACGGCCACCCAGATTCAGATCATGAAGGCGATGGGCGGCACCCCCCCGACCTTCGCGCACCACTCCCTCTTGACCGGCCCGAAGGGGGAAGAGCTTTCCAAGCGCCTCGGCGTCCTCGCCCTGCGCGATCTGCGCGCCTCTGGCATCCAGCCGATGGCCCTGTTGTCGCTGATGGCCCGCCTAGGCTCATCCAAACCGGTCGAACTGGCGCATTCCATGCAAGACCTGATCGACGGCTTTGACGTCGGCAGCTTCGGCGCCGCACCCACCAAATTCGACGCCGATGACCTGTTGCCGCTGACCCGCGCCCACAATCAGACGCTGCCCTTTGCGGCGGTGGCCGAACGGATTGCAGCCCTTGGCGTGCCCGCCGATCTGGCAGAGGCGTTCTGGAAAGTGACCCGCGAAAACATCACCGTCCTGTCCGACCTTGATATGTGGTGGACCACGTTCCGCGACGGCGCCGAACCCCTGATCGACCTTGAAGACGTCAACTTCGTCAATGATGCCGTCGCCATGCTGCCCGCCAAACCCTGGACCCACCAGACGTGGCATGAATGGACAGAGGTGGTGAAAGCCGCCACTGGCCGCAAAGGCAAAACCCTGTACCGCCCCCTGCGCCGCGCCCTGACTGGCCGCGATGCCGGGCCAGAGATGGCCGACGTGATGCCCCTGCTGCAAGTGATCAAGGCCGGAAACTGACCCCGCCTCTTTCATATTGGTGCAAATATTCTCAGGCGGTCTGGGGGGCTGAAGGCCCCCCAGTCTTTTACGCCGGGACAAACAACGGCTCTGCGCCAGCCAGATTCGCCAAACATGGTTAACGGTTCCTGGTCTTGTTACCCGTAAAGACAAAAAGAAGACAAAATGAAGACGGAATGAAGAGAGTGAAAATCACCCGTCTTGCCACAATTAACGCAGCGTCCCCAAGCCGTTAGCCTATTCTGCCGCCTGTGCATAGCTTTCGACCGGCGGGCAGGTACATTGCAGGTTCCGGTCGCCCCAAACGTTGTCGACCCGCCCCACCGGCGGCCAGTATTTGTCGACCCGGAACGCGCCGGGCGGAAAACACCCGACCTCACGCGGGTATTTGCGCGTCCAATCTGCCACCAGATCCTCCACCGTATGAGGAGCGTGCCGTAAAGGACTGTCTTCGCTTAAGATTTCGCCACGCTCCACCGCCGCAATTTCGGCCCGAATGGCCAAAAGTGCGGTGATAAAGCGGTCAATCTCGGCCTTGGTTTCGGATTCAGTCGGCTCTACCATCAGGGTGCCAGACACCGGCCAAGACATGGTTGGTGCGTGAAAACCGTTGTCGATCAAGCGTTTGGCGATGTCGTCGACCGTTACACCCACCTCGGCAAAGGGCCGCGTGTCCAAAATGCACTCATGCGCGACACGGCCCTTGTTGCCCATGAACAAGACCGGATAAGCCCCCTTCAACCGCGCCGCGATGTAATTGGCATTCAGGATCGCAACCCGCGTCGCCTGTGTCAGTCCCTCGCCGCCCATCAGAAGGCAATAAGCCCAAGAAATCAGCAGGATAGAGGCTGATCCATAAGGTGCCGCACTCACCGGCCCCTCGCCGCCACCGGTATGCGAATGCCCTGGCAAATAGGCCGCCAGATGCGATTTGACCCCAATCGGCCCCATCCCCGGCCCCCCGCCGCCATGCGGAATGGCAAAGGTCTTGTGCAGGTTCAAGTGACTGACGTCGCTGCCAATTTCCCCGGGTTTCACCAATCCGACCAGCGCATTCATATTCGCGCCGTCCAGATAGACCTGCCCGCCAAACTCATGGGTGATCTCGCAGATTTCGCGGATAGTCTCTTCAAACACACCATGGGTAGACGGATAGGTGACCATGCAGGCCGCCAGCTTGTCGCCCGCCTCAACCGCTTTGGCGCGGAAATCCTCCAGATCGACGTCGCCGTTCGGGGCCGATTTGACCACAACCACATGCATCCCCGCCATCTGCGCCGAGGCCGGGTTGGTGCCGTGCGCCGAAGTCGGGATCAGACAGACAGTGCGGTGCCCATCCCCCCGCGCCCGGTGATAGGCCAGAATGGTCATCAACCCGGCATATTCGCCCTGCGCGCCAGAGTTTGGCTGCATCGAAAACGCCTCATAACCCGTTATTTCACATAGCTTTTCGGTCAGATCGGAAATCGCATCCGTGTAGCCCGCCGCCTGATCCGGCGGCACAAACGGGTGGATGGTCGAAAACTCTGGCCAGGTGATCGCAAACATCTCAGCCGCCGCATTCAGCTTCATCGTGCACGACCCCAAGGGGATCATCGCCCGGTCCAGCGCCAGATCGCGGTCCGACAGCCGCCGCATGTAGCGCATCATTTCCGACTCGGCCCGGTTCATGTGAAAAATCGGGTGGGTCAGGTAGGCAGAAGTGCGTAACATACTCTCCGGAAAGGACAATTGCGCCCGATGCGGCGGAACGCCGTCAATGCCAAAGACATGCAGAACCCGGATCAGGACGGTTTCGTCGGTGGTTTCATCCAGACTGATGCCGACCCGGTCTTGCCCGATCTTGCGAAAGTTCATCCCTTCGGCGCGGGCGGCGGCAAGGATGCCCGCTTGCCCGACACCAACTTCAACCGTGATCGTGTCAAAAAACGCCTTGGGTTGCACTTTCGCCCCGGCAGCCTTCAAAGCCCGCGCCAGACGATTGGCCATGAAATGCACCCGCTCGCCAATGGCGCGCAGACCCTTGGGCCCATGAAAAACCGCATACATTGAGGCCATTACCGCCAAAAGCGCTTGCGCTGTGCAGACGTTCGAGGTGGCCTTTTCGCGGCGGATGTGCTGCTCTCGTGTCTGTAGCGCCAGCCGGTAGGCCTTGTTGCCGCGCACGTCGATCGACACGCCAACGATCCGCCCCGGCATCTGCCGTTTCAGCGCATCCTTGCAGGCAAAAAACGCCGCATGAGGCCCGCCGTACCCAATCGGCACGCCAAACCGCTGGCTGGAGCCTACCGCGATATCGGCCCCCATCGCGCCGGGTTCCTTCAGCATGGTCAGCGCCAGAAGGTCAGTCGCCATGATCGCGATGGCACCGGCAGCATGTAAGGCCCCGATTTCAGGTGAGAAATCGCGGACATGCCCGAAGGTGCCGGGATACTGGAAGATCGCGCCGTAAACCTCAGTCGGGACAAGCGCCTCTGGCGGGCCAGTGATGATCCGGATGCCAAGTGGCAGCGCCCTTGTGCGGATCACGTCCATGGTTTGCGGGTGGCAGTTTTCATCGACAAAGAAGGCTGTGGCCTTCGACTTGGCACAGCGTTCGGCCATCGTCATCGCCTCGGCGGCGGCTGTGGCTTCGTCCAGCAGGCTGGCATTGGCGACGTCCATCCCGGTCAGGTCGGCCACCATGGTCTGAAAGTTCAGCAAAGCCTCAAGCCGACCTTGAGCGATTTCGGGCTGATAGGGGGTGTAAGC
>JBBRKS010000007.1:0-53345 GCA_038231775.1 Rhodobacterales bacterium
GACGACCGCTATGCCACCGACGTGCACTACATCGGCGGCTGTCTTAGCAAGGATAACGTCGACTGGTCCGCCACCATGATGGCGCAAAACGACCTGCCGCCCGACCCCCTGATTGTCGGCCCGCAGTGGCGCGATATGTGGATGGCCCGGATCGCCGCGAATCAACCGTGGTCGCATATCTGGATGGATCACCAGCGCCGCGACGCCTATTGGCAGCAAGGCTCGGTCTGTCAGGATTTTTCGGCTGTGAAAGTGCCGGTCTATGCGGTGTCGGGCTGGGCCGACAACTATTCCGAAAGCATCCCGCGTTTGCTGGCCGGGCTGTCCTGCCCAAGGCTGGGGCTGATCGGACCATGGGCACATTCCTTTCCGCATGATGTGACGGTTGGCCCCGCCATCGGCTGGCTGCAAGAGGCGCTGCGCTGGCTGGACCACTGGCTGAAGGGCCGTGACACCGGCATCATGGCCGAACCGATGCTGCGGGTCTGGATGCAATCCTCACTGCCGCCGCAGACCTGCTACACCGAACGCCCGGGCCGCTGGGTCGGCGAAGCGGTCTGGCCATCACCCCACATCACCCCCGTGACGCTGTACCCCGGCCCGGTGCTGGCATCGCAACCTACCCAAGGCGAGGCCACAATCTGCTCCCCCCTCTGGGTCGGTCTTGGTGCCGGTGAGATTGGCCGCTACGGCGAGGACGCTGACTGGTCTGGCGACCAACGCGAGGATGATGCAGGCTCACTGGTCTGGCAAACCGCCCCTTTGGAGGCCCCGTTCGAAATCCTCGGCGCGCCGCGTCTGAAACTGCGCTTCAAATCCGACCAGCCACAGGCCCTGATCGCGGTGCGCCTGACCGAGGTCGCCCCGAACGGTGCATCGACCCGCATCTCGCTTGGCCTGTTGAACCTGACCCACCGCGTCAGCCATGAAGACCCGACCGCGCTGACCCCCGGCGCGTGGACCGAGGCAGAGGTTGATCTGGACGACATCGCCCACAGCTTCACGCCGGGCAACAGGATCGGCCTGTCCGTCTCAACCACTTACTGGCCCATCGCCTGGCCCTCACCGGTCGCGACAACCCTGACGTTGGACCTGTCAAACTGCGCCCTGACCCTGCCCCGGCGCACACCCCGGGCCGAGGACCAGACTTTGCGCCCGTTTGACCCGCCTGAAACCGCCCCGCAAACCCCGTCGATCTGGCACCCAACCGCCGCCAAAAGCCCGCGCAAGGTGACGCGCGATCTGCTGACGGGCCGCATGTCCGTCGATTTCCCGCGCTGGACCTATGATTGCGAAATGACCGACATCGACCAGCGCATGACCTCGGAAGGTTTCGCCCGCTTCGAAATCATCGACGGCGACCCGCTGTCGGCCCAAACCGAATGCGGCTACAAGGTCGCCCTGCACCGCGCTGACGTGGTGGCAGGCCACGCAAGTGGCACAAAAATGACCTGCGACGCGACGCATTTTCACCTGACCACATGGCTGGAGGTCAGCGAAAACGGCATCCAGATCGCCCGCCGCAACTGGCAGCGCAGCTTTCCGCGCGATAACCTTTAGACACGTCGACCTTTTAGAAAATAGCGTGCCAAAGGCGCATTCCTTTTGTCTCGCCTCTGGCGCAAGCGCCAACCGGCAAGGACATGCGCGCCGCGCGGGGAATATTTGGACCAAGGTGAATGGCAAAACAGGGCTCTTGCCGCTTCATTCAGGTCCAAATACGCTACGGGGGGTCCGGAGGGTGTGAATCCCTCCGGCTTGGGTCAAGCAGACCGCCCTCAGTCGGCGTGCACCGCAACCGGCGCGCCACGTTGGTCCATTAGCTTTGGTTTTCTGAGGATCAGCGCCAGTGGGATCGCGGCCAGCGTCACGATCATCATCAGCTTGAAATCGTCGATGTACGAAATCATCGCGGCCTGCTGATTGACCAGCGCGTCAAGCTGCGCGAGCGCGGTTGCGTTGCCCGCCACCGCGCCCGGCATCATCTGCTGGACCACCGGGTTGTACGGGTTGATCGCCGCCCCCAGTTCGACATGGTTGGTCTGGATGTTGCGGGACAGCATCACCGAAACGATGGAAATGCCGATTGACGACCCGATGTTGCGCACCAGCGAAAACAGGCTTGTCGCATCCGCCCGGTATTTCGCATCAATCGTCGAAAAGGCAATCGTTGACAGCGGCACGAACACCAGTCCCAGCCCCAGACCCTGGATCACTCCGGTCCAGATCACCGGACCTGACCCCATCTGCGGCGAAAAGTCGGTCATCAGGTACAAGGACGCAGCGGTCAGCATCAGGCCCACGACCACCAAAAGCCGGGTGTCCACCGTGCGCACCAGCTTGCCGACCAGCAGCATAGAGATCATCGTGCCGATCCCCCTTGGTCCCATCACCAGACCTGTCGTGATGGTCGGATAGCCGAAAATCTTGGACAGCATCGGTGGCAGCAGCGCCAATGAGGCGAGAAGGATGATCCCCACGATAAAGATGAACAGCAGCCCGATCCGGAAGTTGCGGTCGGCAAACATGCCCGGCTCCAGAAACGGCATCTCGGCCCCGGTGATGTGGATCACAAAGATCCAGAACCCGCTGGCGGCAAGGGCGGCATAAAGGCAGATTTCCGGGCTTGCGAACCAGTCCAGCTCGCCACCCCGGTCAAGGAACATCTGCAGCGCGGCAATGCCGATTGACAGCATGGCAAAGCCGAAAAAGTCAAAGCGGCGGCGGCGCAGGGTGGATTTCGGCAGATAGGCCATGCAGCCGGTAAAGGCCAGAATGCCGACCGGCAGGTTGATCAGGAACACCCAGCGCCAGTTGTAGCTTTCGGTCAGCCAGCCGCCCAAGGTCGGCCCGATGATCGGCCCCACCATGATGCCCGCCCCCCACATCGCCATCGCCGACCCGGCCTTTTCACGCGGATTGATGTCCAAAAGGAACGTCTGGCTTAACGGCACAATCGCCGCCCCGAAGATGCCCTGTACCAGCCGGAACAGCACCATCGCGTTCAAATTCCACGCCAACCCGCACATAAGAGAGGCTGCGACGAAGCCGACGATAGAGACCAAAAACAACTCGCGCTTGCCGATCCGGTCGGCCAGCCAGCCGGTCACCGGCGTCATGATCGCCATTGCCACGATATAGCTGGTCAGCACCCAGGTGATCGTGTCCTGACTGGCGCCCAGATCGCCGGTCATCGACGGCAGCGCCACGTTGGCAATTGTCGTGTCCAGCACCTGCATGACGGTCGCCAGCATGATCATCACGGTGATCAGCCCGCGATTGGGGTATTCGCCATTGGGGCCGAATTGCACGCCTGCTGGAACCGGGGCGACGCTCATCTTATTTGCCCAGCAAAGCGGACGGCACCAGATCGCGCCACGACCGTGTGATGCCGGTATCAACCGACACAGACGCGCTCATCCCCGACACAACCGGCACGGCGGTTTCAGGAGTGTCCAGCACAATGCGCACCGGCACACGCTGGGTGACCTTGACCCAATTACCGGTGGCATTCTGCGCCGGGATCAGCGAAAATTCGGACCCGGTCCCGGCCCCGATGGCCTGAATATGGCCTGCGACCGGATGGCCCGGATCCACGTCAAACTTGATCGTGGCCGCCTGCCCCGCTGCCAGATGGGTCAACTGGGTTTCCTTGAAATTCGCCTCGACCCAGATTTCGTTGCTGGGCAAAAAGGCGAAGAGCGCCGCACCGGCGGTCAGAAACTGGCCCGGCTTGAACGAGGTCGCCTGATAGACCCTGCCGTCAGCCGGCGCTTTCACCTCGGTCAAGGACAGCTTGTAGGCGGCCTGATCGCGCTGCGCCAATGCGGCGGCCACGGCCGGATGGCTGTCGGTCGCAACCTGCGGGTCGCCGCCCAACGAGATACGCGCATTGGCGATGGCAACCTTGGCCACCGCAGCGGTTTCATCAGCACGCCGTGCAGAGTTGCGCGCATCGTCCAGATCAGACCCGGTGCCGACCCCCTTGGCCGACATCGCCTGCTGTTTGGTGAACTGATTGGCCTGATACAAAGCGTCGTCCTCGGCCACCTTTTCCTGCGCCAAAGCCGCCTGATAGGCACCCTTCAACTGTTCCACCTGCAGGCGTGCCGCATCCACCCCGATATTGGCCTGCGCCAGCGCCAGCTTGAAGGGCTGCGGATCGACGGTGAACATCACCGCCCCGGCCTTGACCATCTGGCCATCGGTCACATTGACCGACACCAGCCGCCCGGTCAGATCAGACGCAATCGCAATGCGTGCCTGATGGAAATACGAGTTTTCAGTGGTTTCATAACGCCCGCCGGTGATCCAGAACGCCCCGGCCCCTACAACGATTGCCACCGGAAGGGCCATCATCAAAAGGCGGCGGCGGTTCACCGGCTTGGCCTTGGCCACGACATGAACCGCCATATCAGAGGCCGTCATCGGTTGGGTTTGCGCATTCATGGCTTAACTTTCTGGTCGATCTGTTCGGCCGAGGCGAGATTGGTGATGATAAGGGCCAACGCATCCATAAGCTGGCGGTGCTGCTGCGGGTCGATCCCGGCCAACGCCTCGGCGTAAACCTTGTCGGCGACCGGTTTGAAACTGGCAAAGGCGCCCATGGCCTTTGGGGTCGGAAACACCCGGCGCACACGGCGGTCCTTGGGGTCAGGGGCGCGGGTCACCCAGCCCATCGCCTCCATCCGGTCCAACAGGCGTGAGACCGAGATGGGCTCGATCTCAAGCATCTCGGCCAGATGCGATTGCGCCGCCCCGCCGTCGGCCTTGCAGACCCGCAACAACATGCGCCACTGGGCCGAGGTCAGACCATAGGCCACCGCTCGCGCCTCAAAGCGCTTGCGCACCGCACGGGTCGCGTCATGCAACAAAAGACCAAGCGTGGGTTTTTCCATAAGCCACACATATAATAAGCATGGCTACCAATCAAGCATAGGTTGCTTCAAACCCGGCGAAACTTCCCGCCATTGCTGCAAGGCTGCATTGCAAAAATCGCATGGCTAAGTTGGGATAGTCCCGAAAATCTACGGGGCGACCCAAGGCCGCCCCGCTTCACCTATTCGCCAACGTTACCCATTCACGGCAAAGATGCCCGCGACAGGTCGTCGATGTTACATGGCTGCCTTCATGGCATCCATCACGGTCATGTCGTCGTGGCCTTTGCAGGCTTCGCCCATCTTCGCCATCTTGTCCTGCATTGCAGTCATCGCTTCGGTCTTTTGGGCATCGGTCATCGTGGCCATCATGTCGGTCTGGGCCTTGGCTTCGTCATCGGTCATCATGCCCATCGACACGCCTTCGGCAGCCGACATCATGGCGTCCTTGTCCATCGCCGTCATGTCCTTGCAGGTCAGTTTCATCGCCATGTCCTTGTCCATAGGCATCATGGCGTCCTGCGCAAAGGCAGGAACGGCAAGAAGAGCAAGCACGGCAGCAGCGCTGAGGAATTTGGTCATTGGGGTGTCTCCAGATGAAGCATACCGTGCGGGATGCACGGGGTTGCTGACAAGGCAACATGCGCAGGGCCATTTGCGTTCCCACACGCTTTCGGCATTTCTCGAAAGTCTGGCGAGATGCCGCCGACGTGCCAAGGCCTGCGGCAAGTTACCGCCACAGCGGCAAAAGAGGTCTGAGCCAAGCAAAGATTTCAGACGCCTGGCAAAGCGTCAGCCCATCACCTTGGTCCCCAAGCCATGACCTTCAGCCGCCTTCTTCTTGGCCGACGCCTCGCGCAACGCCTCGACCGAGCGCACGTCCAAACGCGCCGCGCCAGCCCAGTCCTTGGTCTTGACCTTGGGGTTCTCCAGCCGCTTTTTCGCCTCTGGAATCGCATGGGCGTATTGCGGCAGCCACTTGGCTTGGGCCACCAGCATCTCATCCACCATCTGCCAAACCTCTTCCGGCGTGCAGATCGCGCCGACCAAGGGGTCATGCAGGACCGACTGTTTCAGCAGTTCGACATCGCCCGTCACAGCCGCCTTCATCCCCATGCGCTGCACATTCACACTCGCCATGCAGGTCGCGGCACAGGCGTCGGGCAAGGTAATCCCCTCCACCATGTTGATGCCGAACCGGTCCACGAAACCGGGGCTTTCAATGATGCAATCGGCGGGCAGGTTCCGGATGATCCCGCCATTCTTGACGTTAAAGTGTCCACGGTAGGCGCGCCCGGTTTCCAGACCTTCCAGAATATGGCTTGCATGTTCGTCGGTCCGCGCATAGTCGGCCAACGCCCCGCCCGCCTCTTCCAGAAACTTGGGGAAGTCCTCTTCGAACCAGTTCCGGTTTTCGGTCGAATAGCGCAGATAGCCGCCGGTTTCGCCGTGGATCCACTCATCCATGCTGATCCAGTCCAGAATCTCACCCGGGCGTTTGCGATACCACGGCAGGTATTCCGACAAATGCCCGTTCGATTCAGTCGAGTAAAAGCCGAACCGTTTCATTACGTCGATCCGCACCTTTTCCTGTTTGGAAAACGCCGGATGCGCCTCAAACGCTGCCGTCAATTCCTCACGCGACACCTTGCGCGCGCCGTGCCGGATATCAAGATACCAGGTCTGATGGTTGATCCCCGAACAGATGATCGAGGTCTCCTCCATCGGCACACCCAAAGCGCGGCTGATCTGCCGGTGCCCGTTCTGCACGCCGTGACACAGGCCGACCGTGTTGACATGGCCATGATCAATCGCAGCCCATGTCATCATCGCCATCGGGTTGGCATAGTTGAGCAGCAACGCACCCGGTTCGCACACCTCGCGGATATCGGCACAAAACTCCAGCATCGCCACGATCCCGCGCTGCGCATACAGGATGCCGCCGGCGCAGATCGTATCGCCAACGCATTGATCCACCCCGTATTTCAACGGAATCCGAATATCATCGGCAAACGCCTCAAGCCCGCCGATCCGCACCACGTTCATCACATAACGCGCGCCTTCCAAGGCGCGGCGGCGGTCGGTGGTGGACGTCACGCGGGTCTTCAAACCGTTTACCGACACAATCCGCCGGATGATCTGCGTGATCATGTCAAGGTTGTGCGCGTTGATATCGGTCAGCGCGATCTCGATATCTTCAAACTCCGGCACTTTCAGAATGTCCTGACACAGCTTTTTGGTGAACCCGACAGAACCCGCCCCGATGATGGTGATCTTGAATGTCATAACATCCTCCTCTTTGATCCAAAGGCTAGCCCCAAGCCGCCATCCGGTGTAGAGAAAACTTGTGCCTCCTTAGGTAATTTCATGCTATCTGACCTGCTTTCTCACGGCCATGACCGGCGGGCCTTTCACGCCGCGCAAGGCCACATGTCGCTGCACTGCCGCACGACGGCGGCGGGCTATGAACAGCGCCGGAATGAGGTGTATTCCTGGGACGGTCTGA
This sequence comes from Rhodobacterales bacterium, assembly GCA_038231775.1. Taxonomy (GTDB): domain Bacteria; phylum Pseudomonadota; class Alphaproteobacteria; order Rhodobacterales; family Rhodobacteraceae; genus Stagnihabitans. The sequence continues at coordinate 7,384 of JBBRKS010000007.1, forward strand.
ACCGCGGCACCGCCCCTTTCCTTGTTCTGCAACACACGACGCTGGGTAACGGGCGCCTTGACCACGCAGGCACAACCTACCGCCTCACCCCGGGCCAGACCATGCTGCTGACCATCCCGCACGCCCACCGCTACTGGCTGGAAAAGGGTGGCCATTGGGAGTATTTCTGGCTGGTCGTCACCGGACGCGAAGCCCTGCGCCTTGCGCGTGAGGTTGTGGAGGCCGCAGGCCCGGTCCTGACCCCTGATGCCGTCCAGATCAACCGCATGGCCGCCGCCTGCCTGACCCTGCTTTCAAGCCCGAACCCCTCACCCGGTGCGGCTTCTGCCGCCGCCTACACCGCCCTGACCGCCCTGCACGACGCCGCTCTCGCCACAAATGCCGCCGCCAAAACCCTGCCAGCCGCCCTGACCCGTGTGACCGCGTTCATCGAGGCCAACCTGTCCGCGCCCCTGCCGATCAATCGCCTTGCCACAATCGCAGGCCTCAGCCGCGCCCACTTTACCCGCCACTTTGCAGCCAGTGTCGGCACCCCGCCGTCAGACTATGTGCAAGCCCGCCGTCTGGAACGCATCGAACGCCTGCTTCTGGCGACAGAAATGAAAATCGCCGACATCGCCAAAGCCACCGGCTTTGCCGACCCCAACTACCTTGCCAAAAGCTTCCGCAGGCACAAGGGCATGGCCCCCTTGGAGTTTCGGGCGACCCGGGCAGAGGCGGTATAAGTCGCCCCCACTCAGGCGAAAATGCCGCAGGGCACAGGCAATGGATTTTTTCCGCAACGCAGCATATATTCGGTGCGCAGAATGGAGTTACGGCGATGAACCAGAAAGCTGCCACAGCGTCCGCCCCCGATGTTCAAATTCAAACCGGCCTCACACAAAGCGGCCCGACAGAAACCACCCCGGTTCCCGAAACCGTCTTTCACCATATCCCGCAGGATTTCCGCGACCGCTTCGCGCTGAGTCTGGTCAAATTCATGCGGATCTTTGCCGACAAGTTCTTTTCCACCCGCTACGGCCACCGCGCCGTGGTCCTGGAAACCGTGGCCGCCGTGCCGGGCATGGTGGGCGGTTTGCTGCAACACCTGAAAGCTCTGCGTCATATCCGCGATGACCAAGGCTGGATAAGGGAGCTGATCGAAGAGGCTGACAACGAACGCATGCACCTCATGACCTTCATCAAGATCGCGCAACCTTCTGGCGTTGAACGGTTTTTGATCGCAACCACCCAACTGGTGTTCTACAATCTGTACTTCTTTTTGTACCTTCTGGCCCCCCGCGTCGCCCACCGCGTGGTCGGCTATCTTGAGGAAGAGGCGGTCGTCAGCTACACCCACTATCTGGCGCAAATTGATGCCGGGAACGCCGAAAACGTGGCCGCCCCGCAAATCGCCATCGACTACTGGCACCTGCCCCAGACCGCCCGCCTGCGCGACGTCGTGATCGTGATCCGCCAGGACGAGGCCGGCCACCGCGACAAAAACCACAACTTCGCCAACCAGATCGCCACGGGGGCGCATCCGTAGGCGGTGGGCAGACGCCACGACAACTCGGCGGTGAAAATCGCCGAGACTGCGGAACCGACCGGCACACCAAGAAAAGAGCAAATTTTGGGCGCCCGTAGGTCGGGGGATACCCCGACTCTTCCCAAACAAATTCCAAGGCAACGCATCCGTCAGTCACCGCCCAGAGTCGGGGTAACCCCCGACCTACATCTCGCAAATCCCAAACCTTAACAAAACCCTAATTTTTCTACCAATATCTTTCATTATCAATCAATTAACCAGCATACCACGCGTGTTATCTCCCAGATATTACACGCCCTTTAAGCCCTCCAACCACCCCCGATGCGGCAGACATGCCTCTGCGGCGCGGCCGTATTCGGCCACCAGACCCTGATAAACCGCCCGTGTCTTGTCGCGCAGGGCAGGCGTGCGGGCCATCGTCTCACGCGCGGCTTGTCGGTTCAACAACCCCAGCCCATCCAGCACCGGATTATAGAGCTGGCCCTGCAAATGCGGCAAACCCAGCGGGAAGGGGTCAAAATCGCCGGTCTCGGGCAGGCGGGTCTGCCACAGGGCCAGCCTTTCGTGGACAAAACCGGGATGGGAGGCTGCGACGTCGCGCCAGAACGCGCTGTCGCGGCGCTCACTCACATAATGAAAGCGGATGAAGTCGCGAAAGTCATCAACCTGCCGGGCGACGGTGGCATTGTATTTCGCAGCGCCCGCCGGATCGCCGATCCACTCGGCCAGCAGCATAAGTTGCACAATCGTGCCGTGGATCGAGGTCGCCTCCAACGGCTCCAGAAAGCTGGAGGACAGACCCAAGGCGACGCAATTGCCAATCCAAGCCCGGTCCTGACGGCCGGCGTTGATTGCGATGTCATTGCGCGGATGAATCTCAAACCCCAAAGCCGACTCAACCTCGCGCTTGGCCGCCTCAGCCGTGGTGTGCAGGTCAGAATAGACGTAACCCATCCCGTAGCGCCCTTGGGTCGGGATCTGCCAGATCCAGCCGTTCTTCTGCGCCCAGGCGAGGGTGCAAGGGGCGATTTCCTCACCGGGTTTCAGGTCAACCCAAAACGGCATCGCCCGGTTGACCGGCAACATGTCGCCGTAGCCAACCCACTGCGCACCCATCTGACTGATCAAACCCCGGCGGAACCCGGTGCAGTCCAGAAAGAAATCCCCCTCGACCCGCAACCCGCTTTCCAGAACCAAAGCCGTGATACCCGCGGCGCCCTTTTCAACGCCGGTCACCTGACCATCAATCACCGCGATGCCTTTTGATTTCTTGCGCAGCCAGACCCCGGCCAGCGACTGGTCAAAATGAAAGGCGTGGTGAAACGGCCCGGCAGGAATGTAGCGACCCTGCCGGACGGCCACCGGGGCGCGGTTGCGGGCGAGCAAATGCTGGAACAGATGCGCCTCGGTGACCGACCGGCCCGCAGCGACCGCATAGGTGTCCAGCGGCACCCCCGACGAGACCAGCGCAGGGTCATCAATCGGCCCGTCATACGAATGCCCGACGCGGCGCCAATCGCGGTGCCGGATGGCGTATTTGATGGTCGACCCGGTCTCGCGCAGGAACTCTTCCTCATCCAGACCGAGATGCTTCATCATCTGGCGGAACACGGCGGTTGACCCCTCCCCCACCCCGATGGTGCCGAGTTTCGAGGATTCGATGACCGTGATGCGACAGCCCCACCCTTTGCGGTGCCCCACATCGGGCAGCATCATCGCGGCCAGCCTACCCGCCGTCCCGCCGCCCACGATGACAATGTGCCCGGGCAACATGGCCGAACCCTTCCAATTTCTTTAAAATCTTGCACCTTTCATCAAGGCGCAAATATCCCACGGGGGTGCGGGGGTGTGAAACCCCCGCTTCTGGGCAACGGGTGCGGGGGTGTGAAACCCTCGCTTCTGGGTAACGGGTGCGGGGATGTGAAACCCCGCTTCTGGGCAACGGGTGCGAGGCTACAAACCCCGCACCCTTTACGCCACCTTAGACGTCTTGACCCGCGCCCATTCCGGCAGCCAATCGCCATGCGCCAGCAGCAAATCATGGGTCAGTGCCCAGATCTGATCCAGATCAAGCTCTGCCCCGGTGTGGGGGTCCAGCATGGCGGCGTGATAGATATGCTCGGGGTTTTCGGTCAACAACGCCTGCACCGTCAGCTCCTGCACGTTGATATTCGTGCGCATCAGGGCGATCAGCTGCGGCGGGATATCGGTCACGATGGTCGGTTGCAGGCCCATATGGTCGACCAAAGTCGGCACCTCCACCGCGCAGCCATCGGGCAATTGCGGAATGAACCCACGGTTGCCGTGGTTGCCGTAAATCACCGAGGGTTCGCCGGTCACCACGGAGTTCACGATCTGGCTGGCATATTCGTGGCTTTCCTTGACCTCAACCGTGTTGGCCTCTTTCAGGGTTGCCGCCTCTTTCTTCCAGCGGGCGATCTGTTCGATACAGCGCTTGGGGTATTCGTCCAGCGGAATCCCGAACTTTTCGATCAGGTCGGGCCGGTCGCGCTTGATGAACCACGGCGTATACTCGGCAAAATGTTCGGACGACTCGGTCACGAAATAGCCCAGCCGCGTCAGCATCTCATAGCGCACCTTGTTGGGGCAGCGCGGGTTCCAGTGTGACGGCTTCGGAAAACGGCCCTCGCGGTAGCCTTTGACCAGATCGGGGTACAGGGTCTTGTAGGACCCATCCGCCTGCCGGTGTTCAAAGGTCAGGTAAAACGCCATGTGATTGATGCCACCGGCGCGGTAACGAATTTCCTCAACCGGAATGTCCAGATCGCGGGCCAGTTCAAACGCTGTGCCCTGAACCGAGTGGCACAGGCCGACCTGGCGGATTTTCGGATACTTGGCCGCAATCGCCCAGGTGTTGATCGCCATCGGGTTGACGTATTGCATCATGATGGCGTTGGGGGCGACCTGCATCATGTCTTCGCAGATGCTCCACAAGGCAGGAACCGTGCGGATGCCGCGCATGATGCCGCCGATGCCCAAGGTGTCGGCAATGGTCTGGCGCAGGCCAAACTTTTTGGGGATTTCAAAGTCGGTGATCGTGCAGGGGTCATAGCCGCCAACCTGAAAGCAGCAGACGACAAAATCGGTGCCGTCCAAAGCCGCGCGCTGGTTGGTATAGGTTTTGACAGTGGCCTTGTCGCCCAAAGCAGCCGCCATCTTGCCAACGATGATCGCGGATTCGCCCAGCCGTTCAGGGTTGATGTCCATCAGGCGAATTTCGGCTTGGGCAAGGGCCGGGCGGGACAGGATATCGCCTGCGATGTTCTTGGTGAAGACGGACGATCCGGCTCCGATGAATGTTACGACGGGGTGCGCCATGGCGGGTTCCTTGGGTTTTTTGAAAGACTGGGAGGATCAGGTTGCAATATCAAACGCCGCGCGGACAAGGCGGCGGGTATAGTCGGTCGTGGGCCGTTCCAGCACGTCCTCGACCAGACCCTGTTCGACGATCTGGCCGTTCTGCATCACGATCACCCGGTGGCACAAGGCGCGGACCACTTTCAGGTCGTGGCTGATGAACAGGTAAGACAGGCCGCGGTCGCGCTGCAACTGGCGCAGCAGGTCAATGATCTGCGCCTGCACCGACAGGTCAAGCGCCGAGGTTGGTTCGTCCAGCAAAATGAACTCTGGCTCCATCGCAATTGCCCGCGCAATCGCCAGACGTTGGCGCTGGCCGCCGGAAAACTCATGCGGGAAGCGGTTCAGGATGGTGTCGGGCATCCCGGCATCGCGCAGCGCCTTTTGCACCCGGGCCAGCCGATCGGCGGTGCTGGTGCCAATGTCGTTGACGATCAGCCCCTCTTCGATGATCTGACGCACCGACATACGTGGATTGAGGCTAGAGAACGGGTCCTGAAACACAATCTGCATCCGGCTGCGCAAGGGTTTCATTCGGGCGCGGTCATACCCGTCAATCCGCTGGCCAAGGAAGGTCACTTCACCGGCGTTCAGCGTGTTCATCCGCAACAGCGCCTGCCCGAAAGTGGTCTTGCCCGACCCGCTTTCACCGACCAGCCCCAAAGTCTCACCGCGTTTGAGATCAAGCGACAGGCCGTCCACCGCCTGCAATTTGGAATAGGTGCCCCGGAACGCACCGCCCTTGCGCAAGGTGTAGGTGACGCGAACATCCTTGCCCGACAGGACCGATTCCGCGCCGTCAGGCAAGGCATTGGCGCGGCCTTTGGGTTCAGCGCCCAAAAGGCGTTTGGTGTAGGGGTGCTGCGGGTTGGTGAACACCTTTTCGGTCGGCCCCTCTTCACGCACAACACCGTGCTGCATGACATAGACATGGTCGGCAAACTGGCGCACCACAGTCAGATCATGGGTGATCAGGATCACCGCCATGCCGGTCTTTTCCTTCATCACCTTGATAAGGTTCAAAATCTCTGCCTGCACCGTCACATCCAGCGCGGTGGTCGGTTCATCGGCGATCAGTACATCCGGACGGTTGGCCAAAGCCATCGCGATCATCACGCGCTGGCGCTGGCCGCCGGACAGCTGGTGCGGATACTGGTTGATTCGGGATTCAGGATCAGGGATCTGCACCTCTGCCAGAAGTTCAATCGCCCGCGCCCAGGCGGCCTGTTTGCCTATCTTCGTGTGAATCCGCAGAACTTCGGCGAGTTGCGTGCCGATCTTGTAGACCGGGTTCAGCGACGACATCGGTTCCTGAAAGATCATCGACAACCGGTTGCCACGCAAAAAGCGCATCTGACTTTGCGGCAGGCGGGCCATGTCCTTGCCGTCAAAAAGGATCGACGTCGCCTCTGACACCTTGGCGCGCTTGGACAACAGCCGCATCAGCGCGCGGGCTGTCACCGACTTGCCCGACCCGCTTTCACCGACCAGCGCAATCGTCTGACCCTTGTGCAGGGTAAAGGACACGTCCTTGACCGCTTCAATCTCACCACCGATCAGTTTGAATTTGACGCAGATATTGCGCGCCTCGATCACCACGTCGTTCGCGATTGGGTTCATTTGCGGCACCTCAATAGGGGTCAACGGCATCGCGCAGACCGTCGCCGAGTGAGTTGAACGCAAAGACCGCGATCAGCACGAACCCCACGGGTGACAAAATCCACGGATGGGTGCCGATTGACCCGAACGTGGCGGCGTCCTGCAGCATCAGACCCCAGCCGATCAACGGTGGCTTCACGGCAAAGCCCAGATACCCAAGGAAGCTTTCCAAGAGGATGATCGACGGAATGCCCAGGGTCACCGCCACAATCACATGGCTTAGCACGTTGGGCAGGATGTGCCGGGTGATGATCCGCGCATCCGATGCCCCAACCGCCACCGCCGCCCGGACATATTCAATCCGCGCCATCGACAGGGTTTTTGACCGCACCTCGCGGCTCAGCTGCGCCCAACCCAAGCCCACGATCACCAGAATGACAAAGCTTAGAAACACCGAAGACGAGGCGGTTGGCGGGATCAGCGTGGTCAGGGTCAGATACAAAGGCAGTTGCGGAAAGGCCAAGATGATCTCGACAAAGCGTTGAAACCACATGTCAAACCGCCCGCCGATATAGCCCGATGTAATGCCCAGAAGCGTGCCGATGATGGTGATCAGGGTGATCGACACCAAAGATATCATCAGCGACAGGCGGCTGCCGAACACCCCCCGGCTTAGCACATCACGGCCCAGCTTGTCGGTGCCCAACAGGTGCAGGGGCGACCCGTCCTCCAAGCCAAACAGATGGCGCTGCAACGGGATCAGGCCCCACAGGTGAAACGGCGCGGCCTTGGCGAACAGCACCAGATGGCGCGGATGGTCCAGATCGGGGCCGGTCACCGGCTGATAGGTCACCGGGTCAAGAGCGGTGCCTTCGACAATCGAATAGGCCACCGGCCACAGGGTGAAGCCGTCCTTGGTGTAGAACGACACCTGATCGGGGGGGGCGAACGATGCTGTTGGCGCGTTGGGGTCCATCGGGGCGACAAACTCGGCAAAGATCGCGGTCAGCAGGAGCAGGCACACCAGTATCAGCCCGATCATGCCGGGAACCGACCGGCGGAACTTGCGCCAAACAAGCGCCCGGTAGCTTTGGTTGACGGTTGATACAGTCGAGGCGCGTTCATCCAGCGCCTCACCTTCATGCAAGGTGGTCATGCGTCGTGCCCCACCCGGATACGCGGATCAAGCACCGCCAGCATCAGGTCGGCGATGATGTTGCCGACAATCAGCGTGGCCCCCAGCACCAGCAGCAATGAAGCGGTCACGAACACATCGCCAATCGCCATCGACCCGACGATGGCCGGGCCGATGGTGGCAAGGCCGAAGACAATGGCCACCTCGATCTCGCCGGTCATCATGTAGGGCAGGACGACGCCTTGGTATGCGATCAAGGGGTGCAGGGCGTTCGGGACGGCGTGGTACAGGATGACCTTGCTCTCGGACAGGCCCTTGGCCCGGGCGGTTTCGACATATTGCGCGTTCAGCGTGTCAAGCAGGTTGGCCCGCATCACCCGCATGTTATAGGCCAGCCCGCCGATTGTGGCGACCGCGACCACCGGCCAGACATGCTGGATCAGGTTGCCCAGCTTGGGCCAGTTGAACTGGAACCAGCCCAGCCACCAGTCCTGCCCGCCGAACTTCGTGGAAAAGAACGACCCGATTTCCTGCACGTTCAGCTTGTAAGCCAGAATGTACAAGATCAGCAGGGCGAACAAAAACCGCGGAATCGTCATGCCAAGGAACGACACGAACGACAGCACCACATCGACCCAGGTGTACTGCTTGACCGCCGCCAGAATGCCGAAGCTGATGCCAAGAAAGCTGGCGAGGATGTGGCAGGTCAGCGCAATCAGAATGGTTTTGGGCAGGCGCTGTTCGATCACATCCAGTACCGGTTTGTTGTACAGATAGCTTTCCCCGAAATCGAGCCGGGTCAGAATGCCCCAGATCCAGCGCAGGTACTGCAGCACCTGCGGGTCGTTCAGCCCATGCGTGGCGCGGTAGGCTTTGGCGGCGGCATCGGCGGCGGCAATCGTCGCATTGCCTTGGGTGATCATGTTGGTGCGGATAAAGTCGCCATAGTCGCCCGGCGGGGCCTGAATGATGACAAAGGTGATGACCGACATCACGAACAGCACCGGCACGGCCTGCATCAGGCGAATGGCCAGAAATCGCAGCATGGCTCACCTCGATCGGGGACAGGGGGTGCGGGGATGGCCTTAAAGGCCGGTTCCTCACAGCAGGGCAGATTTAAAACCTCCGGCGGGCGGAAATCCGCCCGCCGGAGATATCAGGTTTCAGTTGGCCGCGACCGGACCCGCAGAGCCGGGCGCACCCGGCAGCGTGTCAGGATGCAGTTCGACGTCGATGTGCTTGTCCTTGGGCACAAAGACACGCTCACGGATGATGTTGTCCTCGGCCCAGTTGTACATGAAGATCGGCGCGCCAGCCGGAATGTTGGCAAAGCGCTTGTTGATGATCAGCGCCCCCGGATAGGCGGTCAGGCCGATCCCGTTCAGGTTAATGGTGTAGACATTCTGGAAGTGCTTCATCAGATCAGCACGCATCGCCGGATCACGGGTGGCGATGAACTTGTTGACCGTGTCGACCATGTCTTTTTCAAAGTCCAGCAGGTCAAGCTCGCCCGCACCATTGGCCTTGTGATCCCACGAGGTGGTCGGACCGGTCGGCGCAAGTTGTGCGGTGTTCTGCACAACCGTGATCAGTTCGGTGCCGTTGCGGATGATGATCCAGTCGAACTTGCCGCTGTCACGGGCGTTGTCAAAGTCCTTGCCCGTCAAAGCGTTCAGGGTGACCTTGACCCCGACGTCGCCCATCATCGCAATCACACCTTCGGCAAGGTTCTTGTCGGTGGAATAATCCGACTGCGTCAGCAGCGTGACGTTCAGATCCGCCCCACCTGCCACGTTGACAAAGCCGTCACCGTCGGTGTCCTTCAAGCCCGCTGCCTCAAGTTCCGCTTTGGCTGAGGCGGTGTCGAACGGATAGTACACGGTCGACGCCTTGTCGTAATACGACGTGCCGTCCAGCAGACCGCCCGGATAGATCGCGGTGAACGGGCCTTTCACAAGGCTGTCCCCCAGACGCTGCCGGTCCAGCGCGTACGAAATCGCCTTGCGGAAGTCGAGGTTGCGGTTCAGATCGCGGATCGCCTGTTGATCAGCGGTAGGCTCTCCCCAGCCATTGCCGGACAGGTTGGGATACAGCGTGTAGGAAATCGTGCGCGGCCCGAATGCCAGCTTGGCCGGAGAGGCGGGGTCAGCGGCCTTTTTCAGGCTTTCGACATAGTTTTCCGCCTGTTCCAGGTTGGAAAAGTCGCCCGTCCCTGCCACGGCCTGCACGTCGCGGTCAGCCCAGGTTGACAGGCGGTACTGCATCTCGTCCAGATAGGGCAGTTGGTTTCCGGCCTCGTCAACTTTCCAGTAATAGGGATTGCGGCGCAGCACGACCACGTCATCGGGGCGGTACTCGACCACGGCCCAGGCCCCCATCACCGGGAAGTTCAGGTAATCGGCGGGAAACGCGTCGTGATAGCTTTGGTAATCCTTGCCGCCATACTTGGGATGCTGCGGTTTCAGCAGGTGCGACGGGCCGGGGCAGAAGTTGCCGTAAGCAAAGTTGTACAGCACCGACTCCGGGTACGGTGTCTTGAAGGTCAGCGTGAAGTTGTAGTCGTCGATGTTGGCGTAAACCCCGTCCGCATAGGTGGCCGCGGCGGCCCCCATCAAGGGTGTCACATCCGGGTCCATCACGACGTCATTATAGTAAAACTCTGTGTCGGCGGTGGTAAAGGGCGCACCGTCCGACCACTTGGCCCCTTCGATCAGATGCACGGTCAGGGTCAGCCCGTCAGCCGACCAATCCCACGATTTCGCAAGGTTCGGCATCGGTTGCAGGTCAGACGCGTTGACCTCGAACAAAGGACCGGTGCGGGTCAGACATTCAACTAGACCGATGTCGATGCCGCCCCAGCCGTAGGTCTGGCCCGCCCAGAAGTTCCACCCCTCGGGACGGCCCCCGATGACATGGCGCATCACATCGCCGTAAACCCCGGTGCCGTCAGGCTCGTTCGCGGTCTTGTAGACCAACGGTTCCTTGGGCAGACGGTCAACCAAAGGTGGCAACTTGCCCGCCGCCTCAAACGCCTTTACCCAGTCGGGTTCATTATACGCCGGAAGCGCCTTATATTCGTAAATGTCAGAGCGGTTGACGAAAACTGGGGCGCCCTGAGCGTCAAACTTGGGCGCGTCCGGTGGAGTTGTCGGTGCCATCATATCGGCACGGACCGCCACAGCGGACACACCCAGCAAAAGCGCCGCCAAAGCGACGCGCTGGATTTTCATGGTATATTTCCTCCCGAAAGCCCGCGACGGGCCCGTGTTTTTCGCTTTGAACGCGACGCCGAAAGCGGTTTGATTCCACCTCTGGGCCGCGTCAGTCTGCGGACAATCGGGCTTTACAACAATGGCGATTTGCCAGATTCTATTCTGGCTTTCTAAGATCGGACCGGCGCACCATGAAAGACATTCCCCCCGCTGATCGCCTTAAGGGGGCGCCGAGCCACGAAAGACACTTCTACGCCACGAACCGCGCCTTTGGCCGATTCGGCATGCGGATCTTTGATCCGCACACGATGGACAAGCCGCATTGGCATGGCCATATCGAGGCGAACTTCTGCATTCATCACGCAATGGGCTATGATGTGGACAACGAGCCGGTGATCGTACCGCCGGGGCGGCTTGCGGTGTTCTGGGCCGGCGTTCCGCACCGGTTGCACACCGTCACGGCCTTTGGCGACCAATCGCCCAAACTGGCCAATATCTACCTGCCGCTGGATGCCTTTCTGACCATGAACCACATCATGCCGATGCAGGTTGCCCTGTTGGGCGGCGGCGTCATCCTGCTGCCAGAAGCATTGTGCAACGAAGACATGGTGCGGCGCTGGTATGCCGACTACCGGTCCGGCGATTTTGAACGCACCGAGGTGCTGAAGATGGAACTGAACGCCCTGTTCCGCCGTGCCTATATCGGTGCGCCCGATTACCTGCGCCTGCCGCGCAACGGGTCTGACGGCGAGCGCGCGCTTAGTTCCGTGCACATCCGCCATGTGATCGCCATGGTGCGGCTGGTTATGGAAAATCTCGACAAGGCGTTGAAAAATGGCGATATCACCGCAGTCACCGGCCTGCATGAGAATTATGCGCTTGGCCTGTTCACCCGGATCATGCAGATCCCCCTGCGCCAGTTCGTGCTGCGGATGCGGCTGATGCGGGCGCGGGCGCTGCTGGTCGAAAGCTCACTTGCGATTGCGTCGGTGGCAGAGGCGTCGGGGTTCACCTCGATCAGCCAGTTCTATCATCAGTTCAAGACCGCCTACGGTGTCGCGCCGAACGCCGTGCGCCAGCAGTATCTGGGGTGATCGGCGGCAATCCATTCACCAAAGGTTTGCCGGGTGTTCAAGAAAAATGGTACCGACACCCCGGCTTGAACGGGGGACCTCTAGATCCACAATCTAGCGCTCTAACCAACTGAGCTATGTCGGCACATCTTGTCCGCCGCATGGTTTGCGGATCGGTTGTGATTTAGGGGCTTGCGCCGGGGGGGTCAACAGGGAAAATCAAGGGCGGACCGCGCAAGCTGCCGTGCGACCGCCCGCTTGACAGACGCGCGACGCTCGCCCAAACCGCAGGCTTAGGTCAAGGCTGGCAAAACCGCCTCTGACAACCCTTGCACAGGAGATCGCCATGGGGATCGACAAGCAAAGCGACGTGTCCGCGAATATCCAGATCGGCCCGACCGATCAGGGCATGGTACGGATTTACATCGAGGCCGATGACGGCACCGAAATCCCGATGGACTTCGAACCGGACGAGGCGCTGGACATCGCAGAGGAATTGCGCGCGGCGGCAGAGGCCGCCCGCATGATGGGCCAGCCCACGGCTCCGTCCCGCAAAAAGTGACAGTGTGATGTGCAAAGAGGTATGGTCATACTGTGATGGCCAGAGAGTCATGCGCAGCAACTGATTTGCAACGGGCGCTGGGTAGATTGCCTATCCCACGCCCTCCCCCCACTGTCTTCAGCCGATCAACGCCGCCACACCCGGATCGCGGAACGCGTGCAGCCGGGCTGCGGCGTGGCGGGCGAAGCGGTGCAGAACGGCCTTGCGCCGTGCCCCAGCCAAGGGCGTCTCTGCCCCCATCCGGATGATTTCGGCATCATAGGCATCGGCCAGAATCAGGCCGGTGCCTGCGGGCAGCACCTCTGTCGGGAAGTCGGCATCGACCGCCCAGAAGAATCGGTCACAGAACTCCAGATAGCCTTGCCACTTTTGATCTGTGCGGAAATCAGCATGGCCCGATTTGCATTCGATCACCCAGACCTCGCCCTTCGGTCCCAGCGCCATCAGATCGACCCGCAGGCCAGGGGTCGGCACCATTTCCTCAACCGTCACGAAATCCAGCGCCCGCAACGCCCGCGCCACACCCCGCGCCAGCCGCTGACCGGGCATCGGCGGCAGGGCGTGAGTGTCACCGGCGATGGGCAAGGCAAAAGCGGGCATTCGATATGTATGAACCAAAGGTGAACATCAGGCAAGCCTTGCGTTGGGCCTGCCCTGCGCCTATCTTGGGGGTGGCGGGTTCTGCTCTTCTCGTGCGAGGCAACTTTTCCAGTGGCCGATAAGCAAACGCATGGGGGCTGGCTCTGGCAGGACCCTGGTCCTGTTACCTGGTGCCCACCTGAGACCTCTGGCTCTCGGGAAAAAACCGTCTCCACGGCCGCTGCGGGCCCGCCACCTGTACCGCACACAGCAAAAAGCCCGAAGCTGGTGCCCCGGGCCTGATCGTTTGTTCAGGTCAAATTTGAATGTCTAGCGGCGCGTGCGGCGCACAGTCGCCTCAACCCGGATCGGGATCATTTTGCCGCCACGCGGGGTGTCATCGTCCCCCAACGCCATCACGGCAATCGCGAACTGAACCCCGGCAAACACCACACCGTGAAACACCCACAGCATCAGCGCCGCAACGATCCCCATATCCGAGTGCAGAACCAGATGCCTAACGCCCGCCACATCCAGCACGATCAAAGCCCCGACAAAGGCCGCAGCCAAGGCAAATCCAAAGGCAACGTTGCTGATATACAAACGGATGAGATGCGGCATGTTTCCCCCACGGAACGACAAGTTACACATAAGGCTAACACGTCATGCCGACAAGGGAAGGCCCGAAATAGAACCGCAGGCAAGGGGGCGCTGAATTCCGCGCAAGGCCGCCCAAAAACCGGGCGCTCGGCCAGAATGCCACAAAAAGCCATAGAATGCAGGGTGGCCGTGCCGACAAGCGCGGGGTTGCAGGGGGTCGTCATTGCACTTTGCGTGCCATTCGCCCCCCCTGATTTCGCCCCTCCCCAAATCCTGCGAATCAGAAAAGGGCCAGATTTTTCGCAGAAAAATCGTGACCAGCGCCCCTAGCCAATATCCAGCGCCAGCGCATGCACCCTTGTGTTGATGTCGCCCAGCGCGGCCTGCACGGCACGGTGACGCGCGACCCGGCCAAGCGCCGCCAGTTCGGGTGCGCGAATCTGCACCGCGAAATGGCTTTCCCCGGTGCCGTCATCGCCCGAATGTCCGGCGTGCCGGTGGCTTTCGTTGACCACCGCAAGCTCTGTCACCGCAAAAGCCGCGCGCAAGCGTGCCTCAATTTCATCCTTTATCGCCATTTTCATTTGACCCCCTTCAATCTGCCACCAGATGCCCTATTCTTGCGTGCCCGAGTCGGAAAGGCCTATCAATGTCCAGTCGCCCCCCTTTTGAGTTCGATATCCGCGTGTCGTCGGACAAGGCCAAGCGCAAAACCGGGCGGCGCGGCATGTCTGGCGCCTCGGAATTCGCCAACCGGGCTTGCGATTTTCCTGGCTGTCGCGAAAAGGGTGCCTACCGTGCGCCCAAATCGCCCGACCATCTGAATGAGTTTTTCTGGTTCTGCCGCGACCATGTGCGCGAATATAACCTCAAGTGGAATTTCTTCGGCGCAGCGACGGATGAAGAATTTCAGAAGCTTCTGGAAAAGGACCGGCTTTGGGAGCGTGAGACGACACCGTTCAGCCGCAAGGATGACGGGCGGTCATGGGCGCGGCTGGGGGTCAACGACCCGTTGGACCTGTTGGGTGACAAGGCCACGCAGAACGCCGCCAAGCCAACCTCAAACGCCACCCGCAAACTGCCGCCGACCGAACGCAAGGCGATCGAGATCATGGACGCCCGCGACACCTGGACCAAGACCGAAATCCGCAAGCAGTACAAAAGCCTCGTCAAGGATTTGCACCCCGACATGAACGGCGGCGACCGCTCGGACGAGGAACGCCTGCAGCAGGTGGTCTGGGCGTGGGACCAGATCAAGGACAGCCGCTACTTCAAGGAATAGCTGCGCTTGCAGGAAGAGTTGCGGGCTGCCATCGCTGCGGCGCGCCATAGCTGCGGTCCGGTCGCATTTGTGCCCTAGTCCACCCGGCGGACGAAGTCATACTTCAACAGCCACATCAGCACGCGTTCGACAAACATCTCGCTCATCTTCGTCGCGGCACAGATTTGCGGCAGACCAGCCTGCCCACCCTGCACGGCGGCATAAACCCGGGCGATTTGCGCGGGTTCGGCAAATATGCGGTTCAGCCCCTGATAGTTGCGCAAGGCCAGCACGGCTGCCAGATCGGGCAGTCCGCTGCGATCCGGGGCATGAAACCGCTGGGCGGGCAGCGTTGCCACCTCAGACGGGTAGCTTGCGAACAACAGCGTGGGAGAGGGGGCGATGGGCAGCGAATAGCCCCTGATCCGGTAACCCTTGGCGCTGGCGGCTTTCTTCATGGCGATCTGTTCGGCCCACAGCGCTTGCATCTGCGGAATGACCGCCGCCCAGTCGTAGTGGCTTTTCACCCGCGCCAAAGCCGCCTGCCCCATCCGGGCGCGCAGGTCCGGGTTGGAGGCCAGCGCCAGAATCTTGGCCTTCATATCGGCCATGTCCAGTTCGGTCATCGCAGAGACGGCCGCGCAATATTGCGGATAATCGTCAATGCCACCCTGCAGACGCAGGCTTTCATTGGCCAGATGCTGCGGACCCAGCATCCGCGATTTCACCCGAAAGCCAATGTCGTCGCTGATCGTATCTTTCAGGCCGTCCCAGTCAGACCCAAGGATCGGCAACCCCGCCGCCATCCCCTCTAGCGGAGCCAGACCGAACGTCTCTTGAATGTTGTCGATCATGAACAAGAACACATCGCCGCCCGACAGGGTCTGCTGACGGTCTTCCGCCTTGGCACCGTCCAACAGCAGAAAGCCCACATCCGGCATCAGACGTGCCGCACCTTCTTCAAACACCTTGCGGGCGTAGGTTTGGCGGAAGATGCCGCAAATCGCCACATGCAGCTTGATGCCGGGCGGCAACTCACGCGCTGCGGCCTGCATGGACAGGAAAATCGGCAACGGATCGAACTTTTCATGCGGCGACAGGCGCGCAATGGTGGAAAACACCACATCGGTGTCAGACGCCCCCAGCCTTGCGCGCAAAGCGGCGCGGGCGGCATCATTGCGGGCAAACTCTGTCACATGCACGCCCAGCGGGATCACCGGGAACATCGGGCGCGGCGGCGGTTCGCTTCTGAAGCGGTGGCGGATGTGGTTGTCGATCAACTCCATCTGCGCATGAACAGAGGCCTGAACCGCGCGTGAGGTGCAAATGACCGCGTCCCATTCCATCACCGGCGCCATGCGCAGATCAAAAAACCCCTGCATGATGCCTTGGGTCGAGGTGGTGTGCGTCAGCCCGCAGATTGCCCAGGATGACGACCCATGATCCGCCCTTCGCCACGCCTCGGGCGCGATGTTGGCGGCCGGGTAATACAGCACCTCTGCCGGGGTCATGCCTTGCGGACGCACCAGCCCGACAGCGCGCAGGGTCTTGCCTGGGCGCACCTGCCGGGCAAGCGTGCTGACCTCGGTCGCTTCGTTCGCCGACTTGCTTAAGATGACGAATTCATCAACCTGCCCGTGCTGAAGAAAGCCGTTCAGAAAGCTTTCGCCAGCCACCCGCCGCCCGTTGATGCCCTTGTCGCCGGGCCGGTAGCCGTCCGAGGCGTAAAATATGGCGGCATTCGCGATATCGGTCATTTCGCGCGCATCCAAAGCCAGGGGGTGGGGCCGGACCGCCATTCCCAAAGGGCAATCAGGCGGTCAAGGTCAGACAATTCCTCCATCCAGTCCGGCAAAGCCGCAGACGCCAAAGCGCGGTCGATGCGGACGACGTGGTGTGAGGGCGCAAAGCGGGCGGCCAAAATGTCGGTGATCCCGGGGCGGATCGCATCATGGCATTCCACCAGAATATCGGCGCGCAGCAGGCCCGGGGCGGCGGCAGGGTCCAGAAGGTCAGTCTCGGCCCCTTCAATGTCGCACAGAACCAGCGTCGGTTGCGCGGTGCAGATGGCGAAATCGGCGTGGGTGAACAACCCGCCCACCTCAACCCGGTCAGCCACCCCGTTGGCCGCAGCCAAGGCCCGGCACAGCGCCATCGCCTTTTCACTGGCATCGCGCGCCAGAACCCGGGTCTGGGGCATCCGCCGCGCCAGACCCACAGCGTAGTACCCCTCAGCCGAACCTATGTCGATCACCAGCGGATACGCGCGCGCAATGATCTCTTCAATGACCGGCGCAAGGGACGCCTCATAGCAGCCCAGCAACCTTGCACTGCGTGACCCTTCCGACGCGGCCAGTGGATAGTCCATGCCCGCAAACGGCCCGGTCAACACCTTGGACCCCGACCGTTGCAGCAGCGTGTTGGCCACCAGCTCCGCCCGCCATTTGGCCAAAAGCCGCAACGCGGCGTTCAGGGTCTGCGCATCGGGCGGCTGGTTTGCAAGCTTGCGCAGGGCATCGGTCACAACGTGGGTCAGCGGGGAAAGGGCCATCACGACATGCTCGCCTGTTTTCCCGCAAGGCTAGCGGCAGGTTCGCCCGCTGTAAACGTCCCACGCGAAGTGCAGCCCGTAGCCCGTTCCCTGGCCGCTGACCACTTGCAGGTCGTCGCCCAATGGTTCAAAGATAAGCGGTAACCAAATTGGGCTGAAAACGATGCTGGATAATGCTGTGAAACCCACCGAAGAGATCTCTGTCCGTGAGGTGTTCGGAATCGACACCGACATGAAGATCAAGGGCTTTGCCGAACCGACGGACCGCGTTCCGGTGATTGACAGCACCTACAAATTCGACCCGGATACGACGCTGGCGATCCTTGCGGGCTTTGCCTACAACCGCCGCGTGATGATTCAAGGCTATCACGGCACCGGCAAATCCACCCATATCGAACAGGTCGGCGCACGTCTGAACTGGCCGACGGTGCGGGTCAACCTTGACAGCCACATCAGTCGGATTGATCTGATCGGCAAGGACGCGATCAAACTGCGCGACGGCAAACAGGTGACCGAATTTCACGAAGGCATCCTGCCGTGGTCCTTGCGCAACAACGTTGCCATCGTGTTTGACGAATATGACGCGGGCCGGGCTGACGTGATGTTTGTCATCCAGCGCGTGCTGGAACATGACGGCAAGCTGACCCTCTTGGACCAGAATGAAATCATTACCCCCAGTCCGTATTTCCGCTTGTTCGCCACGGCCAACACGGTCGGCCTTGGCGATACGACCGGCCTGTACCACGGCACCCAGCAGATCAACCAGGCCCAGATGGACCGCTGGTCGCTGGTCGCCACGCTGAACTACCTAAGCCATGATGCCGAGGCTGCAATCATCCTTGCGAAATCGCCGCATTACAACACCGACAAGGGCCGCAAGACGATCAGTCAGATGGTGACGGTCGCCGACCTGACCCGCACCGCCTTCATGAATGGTGACCTGTCAACGGTGATGAGCCCGCGCACCGTGCTGAACTGGTCGCAAAACGCCGAGATTTTCCGCAATGTCGGCTATGCCTTCCGGCTGTCCTTCCTGAACAAATGTGACGAGCTGGAACGCCAGACTGTGGCAGAGTTCTACCAGCGCTGCTTCAACGAAGAACTGCCCGAAAGCGCGGTCAGCATGGCGATGAAGTGATCCGCCACGCGGCCATTTTCCGGCTGACCCACCCCGACGGCTCGCCGCAAGAGGCGAGCTTTCTGGCAGCCCTCGCCGGTCTTGCCGTGATCCCCGGTGTTGACGCGTTCCAGATCGCGCGTGAGGTCAGCCCGAAAAACGACTTCACCTTTGCGGTTTCGATGACCTTCGCCGATCAGGCCGCTTATGACGCTTACAACGTCCATTCCCTGCATGTGGCCTTCGTGCAGGGCCGTTGGCTTCCGGAAGTGGCCAGCTTCATGGAACACGACACGGTTGCCTTGAGCGGCTACTAAGGGGCGGCTGGCTTCCTAAGATTGTCTGAAAACGCCCCGTTATCGCCCGCACCCAATCGCTGCCCTGACTCACATCGCTGCGAAGCCTCACACAACCTTTCCTTCTGAGGGTGCGAGGTGGTCCATGCGCATTTTAAAACTCTGGCCATTGGTCAGCCTTTTCATACCTTTGGCGGCCAGTCTGCCGATTTTCGCCGCGTCGCCGGACCCGTCCTGCCAAGTCAGCAAAGTGGTCGATGGCGACACCCTGCACCTTGTGTGCGGCGGGATCACCCACAAGGTCCGCCTGTTGGGCTATGACACGCCAGAGATTTACCACCCGCTTTGCCCCGCCGAAAAACAGGCGGGTGATGCCGCAACCGATCTGATGCGCCAGCTGACAGAGACCGGCCCGGTCACAAACGTCCGCTTCACCGGCCACGACCGCTATGGCCGCGATCTGGCCGATGTCGAAATCGCAGGTCACGACGTGGCAGCCTACATGCTGTCCACCCCCCTCGCCCGCCCCTATCAAGGCCACAAACACCCCGATTGGTGCGCCATATTGGGCTCCTAGCCCGTCAAGCCTCCAAGGCAGGCGCAGCCCCTTTTGCCCCTTTCATATTGGCGAAAATAATCCACGGGAGGTCCGGAGGGGGTGAAACCCTCCGACGCCAGCCAAGGGCACGACGCTGGCAAGGATAGCCGCATTTCGTCTAATCCATAAACCACTTCTTAACCAATCTTCCGCACACTCAGGGAATGACCCAGCATCCACGCCTTCTGCTCCCCGGGGCCACCTATTTCTTTACCGTCCGGTTGGAACGGCAGGGGTCTACCCTTTTGACCGACCACATCGAAACCCTGCGCTGGGCCTATGCCAAGGCGGTGCGCGACTATCCGGTGACCTGTCACGCCATGGTCGTGCTGCCCGACCACCTGCACGCGGTCTGGACCGAACCTGACAGCGGGGTGTGGTATTCCGAACGTTGGCGGCGCATCAAGGCGTGCTTTTCTCAGGCCATCCCCCAGATTTCTCAGGTTATCCCACAGATTTCTCAGGCTATCCCAAAAATGGAACCGATGCGCGCGGCACCAGACGCCAGGCGCGAACCCGGCATCTGGCAGCGCCGCTTTTACGAACACGCCATCCTGACCACCGAAGACCTCCGCCGCGCTGTGGCACATTGCGACGACAATCCGGTGAAACACGGCCTTGTCAGCGATGCCGCACTTTGGCCGTTTTCCAGCTTTGCCAAAAGCAGGGTGGAACGGGTGGCCAAACACGCGACCCCGTTCATCCCTTCAGTGCCGCGCCAGGATCAGCGGCAGGATCAGCATGTGCCGGCCTGAACGGCGCGGCGCACAAATTTCCAAACTGCTTAATTGATTATCCATAAATTCCGGCTCATGATGCAAAGATGGGCGGTTTGCGAAATATCGTGTTCGGCCTTGGCCTGACCCTGTTGGCTCCGGCCCCGCCACTTTGCGCGCAACCTTCTGACCCGATGCACCTGTTTGCCACCTGCACCGGGCGTTTGTCGGCGCTGATGGAGTATCAATGGCTGGTGCAGGACAAAGGCGCTGATGCGACCGAAATGGCGCGCGATGCCATGGCTCAACTGCTTGACGCCGCCATGCCGCCGGACGACAGGGTGCATACCATGGATCTGCGCCTGCAGGCCAAAGCGGCAGAGGCGCAATTGTTGCAACAGGCCTTGACGCGCAACGGCCAATGGGCGCTGGCACTGGCCAAGCGCCATATGGCCGACTGCACA
This sequence comes from Rhodobacterales bacterium, assembly GCA_038231775.1. Taxonomy (GTDB): domain Bacteria; phylum Pseudomonadota; class Alphaproteobacteria; order Rhodobacterales; family Rhodobacteraceae; genus Stagnihabitans. Next base: position 28,053 of record JBBRKS010000007.1, read on the forward strand.
GCGCTTTTGGTCAGTTGACGCGAAGTTGGGTCAGCTTATTGAAAAGGCGGCGAGACCCCGCCGCCTGTCGTCAACCTTGATCGGCTCTGATGCGCTCAAGTCTGTAGACCGCAGCCTCAGGCAGAACCGGCCCCGCCCAAACCTCTCAGGCTTTGGCGGCCATCGTCGCTTTGGCCCACCACACCACGTCATCGAACGTGGCCTTCGCCGACGGGATCAGCGCCGCTTCGATATCGGCCAAATTGCCCGAACCACCCAAGCCGGGGTGCACTTTCCAGAAATCACCGCCGCCGATATGGACAGCATTGCGCACCGGAACCATCTGCAGTTCAACGCCGATGCCGCGCAGATGCTCTAATGCGCGCGCACCGCCCATCGACCCGTAAGCAATTGCTCCCATAGGCTTTTTCGCCCATTCAACATAAGCCTGATCCAGCGCGTTCTTCAATGCGCCAGAGATCGAGTGGTTATATTCGGCCACAACAAAAATATAGCCGTCGAATTCGCCGACTTTCTTCTGCCATGCCACAGCCTTGGGGTCGGACGACGGCATATAGGCGTTCGAGGCCATCTCGTTGAAGAACGGCAGCTCAAAGCCGCGCAGGTCAACCAGTTCAACCTCCATATCATCGCGCCCGCGCGCCTGGCTCAGCATCCATTGGGCAGCAAGGTCGGCAAAACGATGGGTGCGCGTGGTGCCGATGACAAGGGCGATTTTCGGTTTGGACATCTGGGTTTTCCTTGCAAGAGGTGAATTTGATGCGATGACTTAAACCGAAGTGAACGCCGCGATCAATCCGGTTGTCCCGCGCTGACACTGTGCAGGAATAGGCCAGACGGTCCTGCGATTTCTCGTAAGATTTCAGCAGGACTTGCTAGGCTCCGGCTTTTCGCGCACCGCCCCAATATTTATCGTGAACCGCCAACGCTGGCCCCGCCCCACCTTGCCCTTACCCGCACACGGTGCCAGATTGCAGCGATGAACAAACCGCTCGACAACCCCGCTGATCCGTTCAAAAAGGCGCTCGCCGATGCGACGCGCACGATGGCCGATGACCCAGAGATGACGGTGACCTATTCGGTCGACCCGTCGGGCATGAACAAGGAAGGCGTGCGCCTGCCGCAAGTCTCGCGCCGGGTGACGCGGGACGAGGTGCTTTTGGCACGCGGCACGGCAGATGCTTTCGCGCTGAAACGCAAGTATCACAACGAACAGACCTCGGCCAAATATGCCCCGACCGGCGCGTTGGCCCGCGAAATCTATGACGCGATGGAGACGGCGCGGTGCGAGGCGGTCGGCGCGCGTGCCATGCCCGGCACCGCCACCAACATTGACGCCAAGATCGCCCATGAGGCGGACCGCAAAGGCTATGGCCAGATCGCTGCGGCATCCGAGGCACCCTTGCCGGTGGCGGCAGGCTATCTGGTGCGCCATCTGGCCACGGGGCGCGACCTGCCCAAATCGGCCCAGCACGTGATGGACCTGTGGCGCGGTTTCATCGAAGATCAGGCCGCAGGTACCCTTGGCAATCTGGATGAGGTTCTGGCCGACCAGCGAGCCTTTGCCCGCATGGCCCGCAAAGTGATCGCCGATCTGGGCTACGGCGACCAGTTGGGCGACGATCCCGACCAGAATGACCAGCAGGATGAAACGGGCGACGACGACCGCGAAGATACGCCGGATGAGACCGGTTCTGAACAGCAGGAAAGTGACGAATCCGAAGCCTCCCCCGAACAGTCGCAGGAAGAGGAACCTGATCAGTCACAAGCCGAAGTGACGATGGAGGAAACCTCTGACCTTGATCAGGGTGAAGAGGCTGAACTGCCAGATGGTGAGGCCCCGCTTGAACCGCCGCCCCCTGCCCCGCACTCGGCGGCTGACCCTGCGTACACCGCCTATACCACGGAATTTGATGAGGAAATCAAGGCAGAAGACCTCGCCGAACCCGCCGAACTGGAACGTCTGCGCGCCTATCTGGACCAGCAGTTGGAACCCCTGAAAGGCGCTGTCAGCCGCCTTGCCAACAAGCTGCAGCGCCGTTTGCAAGCCCAGCAGAACCGCTCGTGGCTGTTTGATCTGGAAGAGGGCACGCTCGATGCCGGGCGTCTGGCCCGCGTTGTGGCGAATCCCACGACTCCGCTAAGTTTCAAGCAGGAAAAAGACACCGAATTCCGCGACACCTGCGTGACGTTGCTGTTGGACAACTCCGGCTCCATGCGGGGTCGTCCGATTTCGATTGCCGCGATCTGTGCCGATGTTCTGGCCCGCACATTGGAACGCTGTTCGGTCAAGGTAGAGATTTTGGGCTTTACGACGCGGGCGTGGAAGGGTGGCCAAAGCCGCGAAAAGTGGCTGGCTGCGGGGCGCTCGCCGGGTCCGGGGCGGCTGAACGATCTGCGCCACATCATCTACAAGAACGCCGATGCGCCGTGGCGCAGGGTCAGGCCGAACCTTGGCCTGATGATGAAAGAGGGCCTGCTAAAGGAAAACATCGACGGCGAGGCACTGGAATGGGCGCACCGGCGCATGTTGGCAAGGCCCGAGGCGCGCAAGATCCTGATGGTGATTTCCGACGGTGCGCCGGTCGATGACAGCTCGCTGTCGGTCAACCCGGCGAACTTTCTGGAAAAGCACCTGCGCGATGTAATTGCGATGGTGGAACGTCGCAAAGCCGTCGAACTGATCGCCATCGGCATCGGCCACGATGTCACCCGCTATTACCAGCGCGCGGTCACGATCACCGATGCCGAACAACTGGCCGGGGCGATGACGGAACAACTGGCGGGATTGTTTGAGGTGGATGCGAAAAAGCGCGCCAAGGCTTTTGGCCGCAAAGTGGCCTGACGCCCGCGATTTTCCTTAGGAAAAATCAAGGCTAAAAGGCGGAACAGACTGATTTTTCGCAGAAAAATCGTGAGGAGCCGGACCGATGTTTCAAACCTTTGACAGCCACGCCTCGCCCGCACAAGGCCCTGCGCGTCTGGCCGCCTTGCGCGCGGCACTGTCGACCGCAGGGCTGGACGGCTTCCTTGTCCCTCGCGCCGATGCCCACCAAGGTGAATACGTCGCCGCCCGCGATGAACGCCTGCAATGGCTGACCGGCTTCACCGGATCGGCGGGGTTTTGCATCGTTTTGCCGGAAATTGCGGGGGTTTTCATCGACGGTCGCTACCGCACGCAAGTCAAGGGTCAGGTCGATCTGGCGCATTTCACCCCGGTCCCGTGGCCAGAAACCAAGCCCGGCCCGTGGATCGCCCAGCACCTCGTCTCTGGCACGATCGGCTTTGATCCGTGGCTGCATACCGCGGATGAGATTGAAAAAATCGAACTCGCCCTGCACGGCACCGGCGTCGTCTTGCGCGCCACCGCCAATCTGGTGGATGTGATCTGGCCTGATCAACCGACAGCCCCGGTGGGCCGCGTCTTCGCGCATCCCGAAAGTCTGGCAGGCGAAAGCTCCACCTCAAAACGCGCCCGTCTGGCCGCGACCCTGCGGGCCGAGGGGCAGGATGCGGCGATCCTGACCCTGCCCGATTCGATCTGCTGGCTTTTGAACATTCGCGGTGCCGATGTGCCGAAAAACCCGGTGGTCCAGGCCTTTGCCATCCTGCAAAGCACCGGCGATGTGGTTTTGTTCGTTGACCCTGCCAAGATCGGTCCCGATGTCGCGGGCTATCTGGATGCGGGGGTCAGCCTGCGGTCACCGGACGACTTCCTCCCCGCCCTCAAGGCCATCACCGGTCGGGTGCGTGTTGACAAGACCACCGCTCCTCTAGCCGTCTCTGCCCTGATTGGCGCGGTGGTGGCTGACCCGCCAGCCGCAGACGGCATACCCTCGGGCAACGGCACCTGGGGTCAGGTGGTCTGGGGCGACGATCCGTGCCGGATGCCGAAAGCCTGCAAGAACGCCGCCGAAATCGAAGGGATGCGGGTGGCCCATCTGCGCGACGGGGCCGCGATGGTCGAATTTCTGGCATGGCTGGACGATCAGGCCCCCAAGGGTGGTTTGACAGAGATTGATGTCGTCTCGGCACTTGAGGGCTTTCGGCGCGCCACCAATGCGCTGCACGACATTTCCTTTGACACGATCAGCGGGGCTGGCCCGAACGGTGCCATCATGCACTACCGCGTGACCGAGGAAACCAACCGCGCCGTGGGCCTGAACGAACTGCTGCTGGTCGATTCGGGCGGGCAATATCTGGACGGTACCACCGATATCACCCGCACTATCGCTGTGGGTGATCCGGGGGCAGAGGCGCGTGATTGCTACACCCGCGTGCTGCAGGGTGTGATCGCCATCAGCCGGGTGCGCTGGCCACGCGGCCTTGCGGGCCGCGACCTTGACCCATTGGCGCGTCAGGCGCTGTGGCTTGCGGGTCAGGATTTCAACCACGGCACCGGCCACGGCGTCGGCGCGTTCCTGTCGGTTCATGAGGGTCCGCAGCGCATCAGCCGCGTGTCAGAGGTGCCGCTGGACCCCGGCATGATCCTGTCGAACGAGCCGGGTTATTACCGCGAAGGCGCCTTTGGCATCCGCCTTGAAAACCTGATCGTGGTGATCGAGGCTGCAAAGATTGGTGACCACCGCGACCAGTTGGCATTCGAAAACCTGACATGGGCGCCGTTTGACCGCCGCCTGATCGTGACCGCGCTTTTGTCGCCCGGCGAACGCGACTGGATCAACACCTATCACGCCGAGGTTCTGGCGCGCCTTGCGCCACGGCTTTCGGACTTTGCCCTGACCTGGGCCCAACACGCTTGCGAGGTACTTTGATGGGACTGCCAATCACAATAACCCCGGCCCCCGGCCACTACCGCGTCCGACTGGGCGATCAGACGCTGGGCGAAACCGACGCGGCGTTGCTGGTCAATGAAGCGGGCAATCCGCCCCGCCTGTATCTGCCGCGCGCCGACATGAACATGGCGCTGTTCACCGCCACCACGCGGCAAACCACGTGCCCCTACAAGGGAGTGGCGAGCTACCTTTCGGTTGGTGGGCAAGACAATGTCGTGTGGTCGTACGAGACCCCGCATGACACCCTAGCAGCCATCGCAGGCCATCTGGCCTTTTACCCGGCGATCACAGTCGAAAAGGTGTGATTGGGGGCGTCTGATCGGGCGGGCGGCAATGCTGGTGTGCACCCTACCAGTCTGCGGCAGGGACTTGGCCAGCACGTCAGCCTGACCCGCTTGCCCTCACCCCTCAGCGGCGACTTTGCGGATCCGCTCCACCATAGAACGCACGCCGTTGGACCGTTGCGCCGACAGGTGGTCGTTCAGCCCCAACCGGCCCAGTTCGGCCACCGCATCGACACCTCCCACTTCGGGCAATGTCAGGCCAGAATACAAGGCATGCAGCACCGCGATCAGGCCGCGCACAATGATCGCATCGGAATCGCCCTGAAAATCGAACCGTCCAGCCTCGACCACCGGGCGCAGCCAGACCTGACTGGCACAGCCTTGCACCTTTAACGCGGGCACCTTGAAACTGTCGTCCAGCGGCGGCATCGCCTTGCCAAGTTCGATCACGTGGCGGTAGCGCTCTTCCCAGTCGCCGAGGAATTCAAACGTGTCGGCAATGTCTTCAAAGGCTGGTGTGGCCATGGCTGTCACCTCTGCCGCAGACCTAGCCCTGCGGGATGCAAAGGTAAAGGACGCAGCCCAAGGCAAAGTCATCCGCACGATGCAAACGACTGCGCAAACCCAAAGCCAAGCGAAGCGATCGCTTTTCAAAGCGGTCATAGTGCGATACCCAAGCATCAAACAGGGGGCTGGCATGAAGCGTGCGCTGATCTTGGTGACCATTGTGGGGCTGACGCTGGCCGGCTGTGGCTTTGGCAAATCGCGGCTGAACCCGGTCAACTGGTTCGGCAAGCGCCATCCATCCGAGCATGTCGCCGCCTACGTCCGCCCCACCGACCCACGCGGGCTGATCGACACGGTTCTGACGCTGAAGGTTGAAGCGATTGCCAGCGGTGTCATCGTGCGCGCCACGGGCCTGCCGCCGACTCAAGGCTTCTGGGACGCCTCTTTGGTGGCGTTGCCCGACGACGGGTCAGGCCATCTGGTCTACGAATTCCGCATCAGCCCGCCGGTGACGCCAACCCCGCCCGGCACCCAAGTCTCGCGTGAGATTACGGCTGCCACCAGCATCACCAACTTCAAGTTGGACGGCGTATCAGTGATCGAGGTGCGCGGAGCACAAAACGCCCTTTCAGCGCACAGCTAAGGCATTGATGCGGCAGAGTAAGACCGGGCAGTCTGACCGCCTGCAACCTGCCAATCTTAGATCGTACTGTCTGGACTTCGGCAGCCTGTACCTCAGCGACCGCCGGGCCGCTTTGGCAACGAGTCGACAACCTGTTAAAACCCGTCCGGCAGAATCTCATGCGCCATGTGGTCCAGCACGGCATTCACGAATTTCGGCTCTTTGCCATCCGGGAAAAACGCCCGCGCCACATCGACATATTCGGTGATGGCCACCCGGGGCGGTGTCGGCATTGACGTCAGTTCCGCCCCCGCTGCCCGGAACAACGCCCGTATCACCGGGTCAATCCGGGCAATCGGCCATTTGGCCACCAAAGCCCGGTCGGTCAACTGGTCAATCCGCGCCTGCAAATTCACCGCATGATCGACCACGGCGCGGAAATGGTCCACGTCGCCGTCGGCCATCTCGTCGTCATCATAGGTCGCGCCAAAACGGTGAGTCTCAAACTCGCGCGTCACCCCTTCGACGGTCTGGCCAGAGGATTCCATCTGAAACAGCGCCTGCACGGCATAAAGCCGGGCGGCAGATTTCATCTGTTTCTTGTCAACCTTCATGCGCGAAACCCGATCCCTTTCGTCTGGCCCGCCCATTTGCGCGAGATTGCGATCAGGTGCAAGGCCGCAGCCGCAGCCCCGCCGCCTTTATCCTGACCGGCAGGATCAGCACGCACCACCGCCTGCTCGCGGTTTTCCACCGTCAGAATGCCGTTGCCGATGCACGACCCGCCCAGCCCCAACATCATCAGACCCCGGCTGGAATCGTTGCACACGGTGTCATAATGCGTCGTCTCGCCGCGCATGATGCAGCCCAGTGCGACATAGCCGTGATAATCCGCCAACCGCCCCGCCATCGCGATGGCGGATGGGATTTCCAAGGCACCCGGAACCTCAAGCACCTCAACCGTCGCACCCGCCGCTTCGGCCTTGGCTTTCGCCCCGGCGACCAGATTGTCGGCGATGTCTTTGTAGTAGGGTGCCACCACGATCAGCAGTTTCACCGGCTTGTCGAACGTCGGCAGCGGCAGGGAATAATGGGTTTCTGTCGATGCCATGGGATTATTCCTGAATGCGGCGGGTGCCGGTGATGGTGATGCCGTACGCGTCAAGGCCCACGACCCGGGGTGCTGCCGAGTTTGACACCAGCGTGATGAACGTCAGCCCAAGTGAGGCCAGTATCTGCGCGCCCAAGCCGTACAGCCGCAGCGTCTGGGGCGACACCTCACCCTCCAGCACAACTTTCATCGTGGTGTCGCGCAACAACACGATGACACCGCGCCCCGCAGCGGCGATCACGTCCATAGCACCCTGCAGGTCGCCGACATGCGCGTCCCCGATGCCCAGCACATCCTCCAACGGGTTCAACTGATGCATCCGCACCAGAACCGGCGCGTCACCCGACAAATCGCCCTTGGACAGCACGATATGCTCGTCCCCGTGCGCCTCGTCGGTGTAAACCCGCATCAGCCACTCACCGCCATGCACCGATTTGACACGCTTGGCCGCACGTTCCTTGATCAGATTGTCGTGGCGGCGGCGGTAGGCGATCAGGTCCGATATGGTGCCGATCTTCAGCCCGTGCTTTTGCCCAAAGGCAATCAGGTCTGGCAACCGCGCCATTGTGCCGTCATCCTTCATCACCTCGCAGATGACACCGGACGGGTCCAACCCCGCCAACCGGCTGACATCCACCGCAGCCTCGGTATGCCCGGCGCGGATCAGAACGCCGCCATCGCGGGCACGCAGTGGAAACACATGGCCCGGCGTGGCCAGATCGGCCTTGCCCTTGGTCGGATCAATCGCGACCGCCACCGTCAACGCGCGGTCCTTGGCGGATATCCCCGTCTCGACCCCCTCTTTCGCCTCGATCGACACCGTAAAAGCCGTCTCGTGACGCGATGAGTTTTTTGAGGCCATCAGCGGCAGCCCCAACTGATCAATCCGCTCGCCGGTCAGGGTCAGGCAGATCAGCCCGCGCCCATGCGTGGCCATGAAGTTGATCGCATCGGCGGTGCATTTTTCCGCCGGTATCACCAGATCGCCCTCATTCTCGCGGTCTTCGTGGTCGACAAGGATGAACATACGGCCCTGACGCGCATCCTCGATGATCTCTTCGACTGAGGATATGGCGTCAGAATATTCGGTCTTCAGGTGGGTCATTGCGGTCCTCGCGCGGTTTGTACGACCCCATAGCGAAAAAACCAGACCTGTACCAGATGGGCCGCTGGACCTGCAGGCATCCCGCTTTATCGGGTGGCAAAGTATCTGTCGGCGGGCAGATAGGCCGCAAGTCGCCCCGCCGCACACCATTCGCCCTCAAACGCAGTGTCACCGATCAGCAAAACCCGGTCACCGGGGGTATGCGGCAAGGCGGCGCGGATCGCATGGTAGGCGTCACGAAATCGGGCAAAGGGCGGCGGGGCGGCGTAGGCCTGATCCAGATGGTCGGGATTTTCCTGCAAGATCAAAGCGGGAGGCATCGACTGGGCCAACGCGAGACGCGGGCAGGCCAGCGGCGCAAGTTTGGCACAGCGGTCCTGAGGCAGGGCAGGCACCCGCTCTGTGATCCGCAACGCGTTGGTCGAAAACAAAAACGCCACCACATCATGCCCCGTGGCGGCGCGGATTGACGCATAGGTCTTATAGTCAAGCCCCAGATCGCGCGCTCGGCTGACCCGCAGGCGCAACACCTCACTCGGCAGGTTCGGCAACAACGCCTCACGCGCCACACGCCAGCAATGGGTGCGCCACGCGGTGCCCGACGCGAGCGACGGGCCCCCGTTGTGGCCTGGACCGCTGACCCGACCGGATGCCTGACCCGGTTCAGCGTCAGAGATTGCACCAGTCAAGGGGCCGCTATCAGCCGGCTTCAATCCCATTCGCGCAGCCGTGAAACATAGCGCGCCATCGTATCGACCTCCAGGTTCACCCGGTCGCCGACCGCCACCTTACCCCAGGTCGTCACAGACTGCGTGTGCGGGATGAAGTTGATGCCGAACTCTGCCCCATCCACCTCGTTCACCGTAAGCGAGGTGCCGTTCAAGGCGACCGATCCCTTGGGCGCTATGAACTTAGCCAATGCATCGGGGGCGCGAAACGTCACGCGCAGACTGTCGCCTTCAGGGCGCACGCCGACCACCTCTGCCACGCCGTCGATATGGCCCGACACGATATGGCCGCCCAATTCATCGCCCACCTTCAGACTGCGTTCCAGATTGATCCGCACGCCCGGATGCCAGGCGGCAAGGTTGGTCTTTGACACCGTTTCAGCCGAGATCTGCACATCAAACCAGTTGCCGGGGTCTTGGCCCAGATCGACCACCGTCAGACACACCCCCTCACACGCGATAGAGGCGCCGATGTCCATCCGGCTGACGTCATAGCGCGTGCCGATCCGCACCCGCAGATCGCCCTCCTGGCGCAGCGAAAGAACCTCACCCATGTCGGTCACGATCCCGGTGAACATCGCGCAGTCTCCTGTATGGTGCCGCCTGAACAGGCGCATCCAAGTCTGTTGCATGAGGTAGCGCCCCGGCCTTCGTATCGCAAGTATCGCTTTTGCCTCAAATTTGCCGCGCTGATCTGCTGTGGTCAGACAATCGTTAGGTTTCGCCCTTTAACATGGCCCCCAAATGGGCCACCCAAGGCGGGGATCAGGATCGCGTCAGATATGCAAGCTCAGGCCGGTGGCCACCGTTTTCTGTTTCTGCAAGGGCCGCATGGGCCCTTCTTTGCGCGTTTGGGCCGGATGTTGGCGCAAGCCGGTGCACAGGTCTGGCGCGTCGGCTTCAACCGGGGCGACCGCGCCTTCTGGCAGGATACGAAAACCTATATCGGCTACAAGGGTACGCCCCAGGATTGGCCACAGGCCCTGCGCGCAGTTCTGAAAACCAAAGAGATCACCGATCTGGTCCTGTACGGCGACACCCGGCCCCTGCATGCGCAGGCGATCGCAGAAGCGCGCGAGATGGGCCTGACCGTTCATGTGTTTGAGGAAGGCTATCTGCGCCCGCATTGGGTGACCTATGAGCGGGGCGGTGCCAACGGGCACTCCCGCCTGATGCAGATGTCGGTGGCCCAGATGCAGGCGGCGATTGCGCAACTTGACATGGACCTGCCCGATGCGCCTGCCCATTGGGGCGACATGCGCCAGCACATGTTCTGGGGCGCTTTGTACCATTGGTTCGTTATGACCGGCTTTTGGGACTACCGCAATTTTCGCCCGCACCGTGCCCTGACGGTCGGGCAAGAGTTCCTGTTGTACTGCCGCCGTCTGGCCCTGCTGCCGTTTCACCGGGCCGAACGTCTGGTCGCCACCAGCCGCATCAAGCATGGCGGCTTTCCCTATCATCTGGTCCTGTTGCAACTGGAACACGACGCCAGCTTCCAGATGCACTCTTCGTTCCGCACCATGTCGGAATTTCTGGCGTTGGTCGTCGAAGGTTTCGCCAAGGGTGCGCCCGCCCATCACCATCTGGTCTTCAAAGCCCACCCGCTGGAGGATGGCCGTGTGCCCGTTGCCCGCGATCTGGCCCGGCTGGCTGCTGAACACGGTGTCACCGCCCGCGTCCATTTCGTGCGCGGGGGAAAACTTGCGCGGCTGTTGAACCACGCCCGCACGGCGGTCACCGTCAACTCCACCGCCGCACAACAGGTCCTGTGGCGCGGCCTGCCGCTGAAGGTGTTTGGGGCGGCCGTTTATGCCAAGCCGGAATTTGTCTCAAACCAAAGTCTGGCAGAGTTTTTCGCCCGTCCGACCCGGCCCGACAGCAAGGCCTACCGCGATTACCGCCACTATCTGCTAGAGACAAGCCAGATCCCCGGCGGCTTTTATTCCGCCCTTGGACGGCGCGAATTGCTGCGTCAGGTCGTGGATATAATGCTGCAACCCGAAGACCCCTATGACGCGCTGACCTCGGGAAACGCGGCACCACGGCAACAGTTGCGCGTTGTGAAGTGATGTCAAAGCGGTGCCACGAACTCGGCACTTTCATTTTCCCTCATGCTTTGTTAGTGTTACAGGCAAAAGTTGAGGCAGAACGACACCAAAAAAACTCCACCAAAGGAGCGCGGGCAGTGAAAGTGATGAAATCGAGGGGGGCCGTGGCCCTGTCCCTTGTGGTGATCTTGTTGGGCACGGTCAGTTGCGGCTTGCCGCGCTCTGGTCCCAGCCGGAAAGAGATTTTCGCAGGATCGGTGCTGAACGGCGGCGATGCCTTTGTTGTCACGGTGAACCCGGTGGTCACCCGCGCCACAGCCGTCGTTCCGGCCTTGGGCTTTTCATCCTCGTTCATGAAGGCCGGGGTTCTGGCCTCTGACATCATCTCGTCCGGTGACACGCTGGGCATGACGGTGTTTGAAAACGTCAAGGACGACCCCTTGCTGGGCAACACCGGGCAGCGCGTCTCGGCTTTGCAAACGTTGCAGGTTGACGGGCAAGGCTACATCTTCGTGCCTTATGCCGGGCGGATCAAGGCGGCGGGCCAGACGCCCGAAGGCCTGCGCGACGTCATCACCCGCAAACTTGACCCGCAAACACCTGACCCGCAGGTCATCGTCCAGCGGCTGGCGGGCAATGGATCAACCGTCACTGTCGCAGGATCAGTCGCAGGCCAAGGCAACTACCCGATTGACGCGCCAACCCGGACCCTGACCGCGATGATCGCAAAGGCCGGTGGTGCGACCATTCCGCTGCCCGTGGCTGTCGTTCGCGTCTCACGCGCAGGGCGGACCGAGAAAATCTGGCTGCAAGACCTTTATGCCAACCCGCGCATGGACATAGCGCTGCGTCCCGGTGACCAGATCGTGGTCGAACAGGACACCCGCGCCTTTGTGGCGTTGGGGGCAACCGGCACCCAGAACCGCGTGCCTTTCCAGACCCAGACCCTGTCAGCGCTTGAGGCGATTGCCACGGTTGGCGGCCTTAACTCAAACATCGCCGATCCCAAGGGCGTGTTTGTATTGCGCAATGAACCGGCTGTGATTGCCAACTCCGTTCTGGGCCGCACTGACCTGATCGGCGACCAGCGCATGGTTTACGTGCTGGACCTGACCAAACCGACCGGCCTGTTTGAGGCGCGCGATTTCCTGATCCGCGACGGCGACACGGTCTATGTGACCGAAGCGCCGTTTGTGCAGTGGAGCAAGACCATCGGTGCCATCACCGGCACGGCGAACTCGGCAAGCTCTCTCAGCAGCGCTGCCACCAAAGTGGGCATCTGATCTTCCGATGGAGACGCGGGACAACCAAGCCGCCGGGGCGATCCCCCGGCGGCTTTTTCCTTATGCGGCGGGCCTCTGGAACCCGCGCCTGCGCCGTATCCTGACCCTTGCCGGGCATCAGATCAGCTTGGGTCTGCCGGGGCCGCAGGACGGTGTGCTGGTCTGGGGCCACTCCCCCCACGCGTGGCGCGGTGAGGCGGTGGCGGCGCGCCGAAATGTGCCGCTGATCCGGGTGGAGGATGCCCTTTTACGCTCGATCAGGCCGGGCCGGATGGGCGACGCGCCGATTGGCCTGCTGATCGACTCGGAGGGTGTGCATTTTGACAGCGCCACCCCGTCACGCCTTGAACGCATCCTGACCAGTGATCCGTTGGACGATTCCGCCCTGTTGACGCGCGCCAAGCAGGCGATGGCGCGCATTCAGGCGCTGGACCTGTCGAAATACAACCTGCACGACACCGATTTGCCTCCCCCTGCCCCGGGCTATGTGCTGGTGATCGACCAGACCCAAGGCGACGCCTCGATCCGCCATTCTGGTGCCAATGCGGCCCGCTTTGCCGAAATGCTGACGCTGGCGCAACTGGAACACCCGACTGCCCGCATCCTGATCAAGACCCATCCTGAAACGCAAATCGGCCTGCGTGGCGGTCATTTCGGACCGCCAGACGCCAAGGGCCGCGTGACACTTTGCACCCAGGCCCTGTCGCCGTGGCGTCTGCTGGAAGGGGCGATTGCCGTCTATACCGTGTCATCCCAAATGGGGTTTGAGGCGATCCTGGCCGGGCACCGCCCCATCGTGCTGGGCCAACCCTTCTATGCCGGTTGGGGCCTAAGCGACGACCGGTTTCCCATCGACCGCCGCCGCCGCAAGCTGACCCGCGCCCAACTTTTTGCCGCAGCGATGATCCTGGCACCGACGTGGTATGACCCCTGCCTTGACCGGCTGTGCAGCCTTGAAGAGGTCATCAATCAGCTTGAGGCAGAGGTGCGCGCCTATCGCTGCGACCGCAACGGCCATGTCGCAAGCGGCATGCGCCTGTGGAAACGCGCCCGCCTGCAAGATTTCTTCGGGCGTCAAAAACCCCTGATTTTCTGCGAAAATCAGGGCGCTGCGGTTGAGGTCGCGGCCAGAACCAACCGCAACCTGATGGTCTGGGCTGGCAAAGCGCCGCAGGATCTTACCTGTCTGCGCGTCGAGGATGGCTTTTTGCGCTCTCGCGGGTTGGGGGCCGAACTGGTGCCACCCCTCAGCCTCGTGGTCGACGATCTGGGCATCTACTACGACCCGATCCGGGAAAGCCGCCTTGAACGCCTGATCCGCACGCCCCTCCCCCCGGCAGGTGCCGATCGGGCAGAGGCCCTTGCCGCCAGCCTTATCGCGCTTCGGATCAGCAAGTACAACCTGCCCGGAATGCGGTCTTCCGATCCAAACAGCCCTTTGACGTTGCCGGTTTTGGGGTCGCAAGCACCCGGCGATCTTTTGGCGGTCGATCAGGATCAAACGCAGTCTGATTTGGCGCGTATTGAACCAGTCCGCCTGCTGCCACTCGGTCAGGATCGAACCCAGCCCACTTTGGCACACAATGAACCGGTCCGCCTTCTGGTTCCCGGGCAGGTGGAAGACGACGCCTCCCTCCGCTTTGGCGCTGGTCAGGTTTGCACCAATCTGGCCTTGCTGCAACGTGCCAGAGCGGCCCATCCGCAGGCCCATATCACCTACAAACCGCATCCCGATGTCGAGGCGGGTTTGCGCGCCGGGGCGATTTCAGAGCCAGCGTTGCAGGGTCTGGCCGATGTCGTGGCGCAAAACGCCGATCCGATTGCGCTGATTGCGGCGTGCGATGCGGTGTGGACCATGACCTCTTTGCTGGGATTCGAAGCCTTGGTGCGCGGCAAGCCCGTGACCTGCCTTGGCGCGCCGTTTTATGCCGGGTGGGGGCTGACAACCGATCTGGGCCCGGTGCCCAAGCGACGTCTTTATGCGCCCGATGACCACCCGCTGCCGCGCATCACGCTGGCACAGTTGATCCACGCCACCCTGATCGCCTATCCGCGCTACTACGACCCGATCACCCGCCGCCCCTGCCCCCCGGAAGTGGCGGTGGTGCGTCTGGCGAGCGGTGGTGTGCCGCAGGGTGGTCTGGCCTTGCGACTTTTGGCCAAGGCGCAAGGGGCATTCGCCAGCAAGGCGCATCTTTGGCGCTGAGGTGTTGGCCAGCCACAGGGATTGTGCCGTCAGGTGCGCGAACGCATCCAAACGGCCCTACGGCCTCAACCAATCGCCACTGTCAGTAAATATACCGGATCTGTTCGGTCCAGAACCGCTCCATCCGTTTGAGCGAGCTGTTGATGGTTTCCAGCACTTCCGCGTCGATCACGCCGCGTTTGCCCAGCACATCGGCGTGGCGGTTGAACAGGTCTGCTATCATGCCGCGCACCTTGCGGCCTTTTTCCGTCAGCCGCACCCGGACTGACCTGCGATCAATTTCCGACCGCTGGTGATGCATATAGCCCAGTTCGACCAGTTTCTTGAGGTTGTAACTGACGTTTGACCCCTGATAATAACCGCGCGATTTCAATTCACCGGCGGTCACCTCATTCTCGCCAATGTTGAACAGCAACAGGGCCTGAACCGAGTTGATTTCAAGAATGCCAAGGCGTTCAAATTCGTCCTTGATCACATCAAGCAGCAGCCGGTGCAAGCGTTCCAGCATCGAAAGACTGTCCAGATAGCCAGCCTGAAGGGCTTTTTGCGATCCGTCCAACAGGGGGGCGTGCAGCGTCATGCAAAGTCTCCGTTCTTTATCCCATAGGGCTAGGGACAGAATCGGCACAAATCGCAAACATAACGTAAACAAGTCCAAGATTCGTCGCAAATTACAGGGTTAATTTGCCCGCAACCGTGCAAAAGCATGGGCCGACAGGGTAGAAATCAACCCGGCATGGGCCAAAGGCACCGCTTTTTGCCCCAGCATCCACGCCATCAGGTCCTGATCGTTCTCTTCCAACAGCGCGTCAAAGGCGTCCAGTTCCGCCAGACTCATGCCCGAAAGCTGCTGATCGGCATAAGGGCCCAGCACCAGATCCATTTCTTTGGTGCCGCGCCGCCAGCTGCGCATCCTCATCCGTTTCAAACGCGCTTCAGCGGTTTCCATCATGCCTCCTTGAACCCGGTCCTGACCGGGCCTATGACGCGATATCATCCCTGTCCGGAGCGTGCCATGGCCTTCCTGTCCGACACCCTTGCCCGCGTCAAACCGTCGCCCACCATCGCTGTCACCACCAAGGCGGCAGAGCTGAAAGCGCAGGGCCGTGATGTGATCGGCCTTGGCGCGGGTGAGCCTGATTTTGACACGCCCGAAAACATCCGGAACGCGGCCAAAGCGGCGATTGACGCGGGCAAGACGCGTTACACCCCGGTTGACGGCATTCCCGAACTGAAAAAGGCGATCTGCGCGAAATTCCTGCGCGAAAACGGCCTGACCTATACCCCTGCCCAAGTCTCGGTCGGCACTGGCGGCAAGCAGATTTTGTACAACGCGTTGATGGCGACCTGCAATCCGGGCGACGAGGTGATCATTCCGGCACCCTATTGGGTCAGCTATCCGGACATGGTTCTGCTGGCCGGTGGCACTCCGGTTCCGGTGGTGGCGGGCATCGAGACCAACTTCAAGCTGACCCCGGCGCAGTTGCAGGCGGCGATCACGCCGAAAACCAAGTGGTTCATCTTCAACAGCCCCTCGAACCCCACCGGCGCGGGTTATACCGAAGCCGAACTGCGCGGCCTGACCGATGTTTTGCTGCGCCATCCGCATGTCTGGATCATGTCAGACGATATGTATGAACATCTGGTGTTTGACGACTTCAAATTCACCAGCCCGGCGCAGATCGAGCCCGGCTTGTACGACCGCACCCTGACCTGCAATGGAGTTTCCAAGTCCTATGCGATGACCGGCTGGCGCATTGGCTACGCGGCGGGTCCGGCGCATCTGATCAAGGCGATGGCGACGGTCCAGTCACAATCAACCTCTAACCCCTCATCGGTCAGCCAGTATGCCGCACTTGAGGCGCTGAATGGCCCGCAGGATTTTCTGGCCCCGAACCGCGCCTTGTTTCAGCGCCGCCGTGATCTGGTGGTGTCGATGCTGAACCAGACCAAAGGCATCACCTGCCCCACTCCGGAAGGCGCGTTTTACGTCTATCCCGACATTGCGGGCTGCATCGGCAAAACCTCGACCGGCGGGGCGTTCATCGCCAATGACGAAGATTTCGCCACCGCTTTGCTGGAGGAAACCGGCGTTGCGGTGGTGTTTGGGGCGGCCTTCGGGCTATCGCCAAACTTCCGCGTCAGCTACGCTACCTCAGAGACGGTTCTGGCAGAGGCCTGCCGCCGCATCCAGACCTTCTGCGCGGGTTTGACATAGGAGCTGCAATGCCGGGCGATCTGCCGGATTATTTCTTCCGCATCCGCGAGAATGGTGCTGTGGTGTTTCGGGTTGATACCGAAAACCGCCAGCGCCGCATCGAACTGGTCGAAATCGCCACGGTCAACATCAAGAACGGCAACATCAAACCGCACGGCGATGCCGCATTGACCCCGGCGGACCTGACCGAAATCCGGGCCTGGATGGCCAAGCGCACCGCCCTTCTGGCAGAGCGTGACATCGACGACATCCTGCGCGCCGTCGACTACCTGAACACCACCGCGCAATGGGCGCAGACCAAAGCGTCGGATGCGCAGTTGGACCGCGTGACCGATGACCTGTTGCTGGCCATGCACGATTTGCGCACGGTTCTGGTGCGCCGCAAGGCCGACCGGATCAGCCGCGAAGAGGCTGCCGAGTGACCACTGCACTGTCGGCGGCCAAACCGGGCCACACGCCGGTGGCAGATTCAAGCCCGCTGTACCGCCCCGAAATTGACGGACTGCGCGCCATCGCCGTGCTGGCGGTGATTGTCTACCACGCCAAGGTGCTGGCGATTCCCGGCGGTTTTGCGGGCGTTGATGTGTTTTTTGTCATCTCTGGCTATCTGATCACCGGCATCCTGCTGACTGAGCTGGCCGAGGACCGCTATTCCCTGCTGCGCTTTTACGAGCGCCGGGTCCGGCGCATCTTTCCCGCCCTGACCTTGGTTCTGGCGGTGACAGCGATGCTAATCTGGTGGGTCGCAAAGCCGCCCGAACTGGTGTCATTCTCCAAAAGCCTTGGTGCAGTGATTGCCTTTCTGTCCAATTTGTATTTCGGGGCGAAGTCTGACTACTTCTCACCCGCCCTTGACGACGCCCCCCTGCTGCACACGTGGAGCCTTGCGGTCGAAGAGCAGTTCTATCTGGCCTTCCCCCCGCTTTTGGCCCTGATCTGGCGGCACTGGCGCAAGGGGCTGACGCCGGTCCTTGTCGGCCTGACGGGTGCCTCGCTTGGGCTGGCGCAGTTCGGCACGACGATCAACGCCGACGCCAACTTTTTCTTCCCCCTGTCGCGCGCGTGGGAGCTGTTGTTTGGCGCGCTGGCCATCCACCTGCAACGGACCTGTGCACTGACCCCGCGCCCGTGGGTTGCGGCCCTTGGGCTGGCGCTGATCGGCTATGCTTTGGCGTTTCAGGATGCCACCACGCCGACCCCTTCGTTCCACACGCTGGTGCCAGTGCTTGGCGCAGCCTTGGTCCTGATCCACGCCCGCGCGGGCCAAGGCATCGGGCTTGTGCTGTCCAGCAAACCCTTCGTTGCGGTCGGCCTTATCTCGTACTCCGCCTATCTGTGGCATCAGCCTTTGTTCGCCGCCGCCCGCATGGCCTCGGTGGACGAGCCTTCTGCCCTTGTCATGTGGAGTTTAATCATTCTGACCCTTGGCCTTGCCGCCGCAAGCTGGGCCTTGGTCGAACAACCCTTCCGCCGCAGGTCGAACCGCTGGCTTGCCCGACCCAAACCGCTTTTCACCACCGCCGCCCTCACAACGGCCGCCTTGGCCGTCGTCGTGGCCGTAGGTCTTGCCACCATGGGCAATGAGAGCGTCTGGCGCGCCCGTCACCCAACCTCTGCCCATGCGCTGGACCTGATCAGGACAGCCGCACAAGGCAAACATACCCCAAACGACAACGGCGATTGCAGTTTCAACGTGTCGATCGTTGACCAATCCGCACGCCAACGCATCCACGACTGCGCCCTGCGCTATGGCCCGGCGGCCGTTGTGATGGGCGACAGCCATGCCATGAACATGTTTTCCGCGCTGCAAAAGGTCAGCCCCAGCCATTTTGTGCTGGGATTGGCCAATGCGGGATGCTCTCCGGCGGTCGACGGGACAAAGTGCGCGTTTCAGGACTATGCGGATTTGATCGCGGCCAATCCAAAGGACTTTGCCGCCGTCCTGTATGTGCAATCGGGCACGTATCTGATGCTGGCCCC
Organism: Rhodobacterales bacterium; assembly: GCA_038231775.1. GTDB lineage: Bacteria > Pseudomonadota > Alphaproteobacteria > Rhodobacterales > Rhodobacteraceae > Stagnihabitans. The sequence continues at coordinate 46,944 of JBBRKS010000007.1, forward strand.
GGATGGGTCTGATGCCTCACGCCAGATTTTCAGAAACATGACAGCGAACGCCGTCGTGCCGCCCTTGACGGTGGATCAGGCAAAACTTGACCGGCTGGCGGCGTATTTCAATGATCTGGCGCGCGTGGTTCCCGTGACGATCCTTGCGCCGTGGATCGAGCCGCACATTCCGCCCAATCTGGTGCTGCAGAACGGCTGTACGGCGCAATATACGTTGCGGGCTGGCTTGGCGGATGTGTTTGTAACCCTGAACGCCGCCCTTGCGCGAACCTTTGCCGGGTCACAGATCACCTACCTGACGCTTGACCTGCAACACTTTGACATGAAAACCGATTTCATCAGCTGCGATGACCTGTTCTGGCGTGACGGCGACCATCTTAGCCCGGCGGGTGAGGTCCTGTTTGCCCACCGCCTGCTGCCCTATCTGCCAGCCGCCTTCCGCTAAACCGCTGGTTTGGGCGCCCGCAGCCAGAACCGCGCCATCAGACTGGTTGATGCGAACAACAGCCCGACGCACAGCCCCAGCCATATCCCCTCACCGCCAAGGCCGAAGTGAAAGCCCAAGATGTAGCTGGACGGGATGCCGACGCCCCAATAGCTGCCCGCGGCCAGCCACATCGGCACCTTGGTGTCACGGATGGCGCGCAGAAGTCCCAGCGCCATGACCTGCATCGCATCCCCCAGTTGAAACAGCGCAGCCAAGGCCAAAAGACCGGTCCCGGTTACCAGGATCAGCGGCGCTTCGGGTTTGGAGGTGTCGACGAACAGGCTGATGATCTGCACCGGCAGGCTTAGAAAGATCACGATGCCCACCACGCACAGCCCGGCTGACAGCAGGATCGCGGTCTGCCCAATCTCACGCAAGGCGCGCGCATCGCCCGCCCCGGCAGCCCGCCCGGCCAGAACCGTGGCGGCATTCGACAGACCCAGATGCACCATGAAGGCCAAAGACGCGACCTGCATCGCAATGCCGTGCGCTGCCAGCGGCACCGTGCCAACCCACCCCATCATCACCGAGGCGGCCGAAAACAGACCGCTTTCGGCAAGCCCGGTCACGCCAATCGGCCAACCCAGCCGGAACACCCGGCCCAAGGCGTGCCAATCGGCCCGCCAGAACCGGCTGAACAGATGAAACCGGCGCAAATCCCGTTGATACTGCGCATACAGTGCCAGAATGCCAAACGTCACCCATTGCACGCTTAACGTCGCAATCGCAGCCCCGCGCACACCCAATTCCGGCGCGCCCAGATGGCCGAAGATCAGCGTCCAGCCGACACCCAGATTGACCAACACCGCCGCCAGCGTCACCCAAAGCACCACCTGCGTGCGACCCAATGCCGACAGATACGACTTCAGCGTCATCACCAGAACCGCAGGCACCATCCCCGGCCCCGCGATGCGCAAAAACAACTGGCCCTGCCGCGCGACCGCTGGCTCTTGCCCCAAAGCCAACAGCCAGTGGCCAGAGGTCCAGAACAACGGATAGGTCAAAAGCCCGTAACCCAGCGACAGCCACAGCGCCATGCGGGCATCGCGGCGCACCTCGGTTTCATCGCCCTTGCCGACCGCAACCGCCACCATCGGCATCAACGCCTGCGCAAAGCCTGACCCAAAGATGAACACCACGAAAAACGCCGTTCCCGCAATCGTGACCGCAGCAAGTTCGGTGACCCCGTAGCGGCCCAACAGCACGGTATCCGTCACATGCAGCGCCATCTGCGCCAGATGCGAGCCGATCAACGGAACCCCCAGCGCAAGTGTGGCGCGGGCATGTATGATGAAATTGCGGGCCATTGCCTCCTTTACCTGCTGAAATCTCAGGCAGCAAGCCTGCGCCTTATGGCGACGCAAGGCCTTTTACCCGGCCAAGGACCGCCGTAAGCTGTGGGACAAAGCTGCAGGAAAAGGATGCCTTCATGATCACTCTTTACGGTGTTTACCGCTCGCGCGCCTCGCGCCCATTGTGGCTTTTGGCCGAATGCGGGGTGGATTTCAGCCATGTGCCGGTGATCCAGTCCTACCGTCTGAACCAGCCCAAGGCGGCGGACGCGCCCCTGAACACCGCCTCGCCAGAGTTTCTGGCAATCAACCCGGCCGGTCAGGTTCCGGCCTTGGTCGAGGGCGATCTGGTCCTGTCCGAAAGCCTTGCGATCACACTGTACATCGCCCGGCGCTATGGCGGTCTTCTGGGTCCGCAAACCGATGCCGAAACCGCGCTGATGGAGCAGTGGGCCCTGTTCGCCGCAACTGCCATCGAAGGCCCGGCACTTGAGATTATGATGATTGCCAACGCTGGCGGTGATACGCCGGAAAGCCAGTCACACATCGCGCTGAACGCCGAAAGACTGCGCCGCCCGCTGGCCCGGCTTCAGCAGGCCCTTCAGGCGTCTGACTGGCTGGTCGGTAACCGCTTCAGCGCCGCCGACATCATCACCGCCGAATGCCTGCGCTACGCTCAAAGCCACCCGACCCTGATCGGCGAGTTTGCCCACGTGAAAGCGTGGATGGATCGTTGCCAGTCGCGCCCGGGCTTCAAGGCGATGTGGGCCGGGCGGCTGGCCGAACCCGCGTAGCGTCTGCGCCCGCAACCGTGACAGACAAGGCGAGGGGTCCTGAACCCTCGCCTTCTTACTTTGATATCTGCGCCCCAAATGTTGCGCAATCAGCGTCAAAAGCAGGCCAATGGCACCCGGCACCAAGCCTTGCGCCCCTACCCCTTGGTGTAGTCTAATGCGGCACAACAACATCAGGCCCCCCCGAAGGATCGCCCCACCATGTCCGATCTCCTCTCCAGCGCGCCCGACACCTATGACGCCTCTTCGATCGAGGTGCTGGAGCCGCTAGAGGCTGTGCGTCTGCGCCCCGGCATGTATATCGGCGGCATTGATGAACGCGCCTACCACCACCTCGCCGCCGAAATCATCGACAATTCAATGGATGAAGCGGTCGCCGGTCACGCCACCCGGATCGAGGTTGAACTGCACGACGACGGCGCCCTGACCGTGCGCGACAACGGGCGCGGCATCCCGGTCGATCCCCACCCGAAATTCCCCGACAAATCCGCGCTTGAGGTGATCTTGTGCACCCTGCATTCCGGCGGCAAATTCGGCGGCAAGGCGTATGAAACGTCGGGCGGCCTGCACGGGGTAGGCTCGTCGGTGGTGAACGCCTTGTCGGACCGGCTGGATGTCGAAGTCGCCCGCAATAAAGAACTGTACGCGCAAAATTTCAGCCGGGGCAAACCCCTGGCCCCGATCCGCAAGATCGGCCCCATCGCCAACCGGCGCGGCACCAGCGTCACCTTTCACCCCGATCCGCAAATCTTTGGCGCGCAGGCCTTTCGCCCCGGTCGGCTGATGCGGCTGGCCCGGTCCAAAGCCTATCTGTTTTCCGGCGTCGAAATCCGCTGGAAAACGGCTGTTGCGGACGGTGATACTCCATTGGAAGCCGTTTTCCACTTCCCCGGCGGGCTTGCCGATTATCTGGCCGATACACTGGAAAAGACAACGACCTACGCCGACAAACCCTTTGCCGGAAAGGTCAGCTTTCAGGAAAAATTCGGCGTTCCCGGCTATGTCGAATGGGCGGTCAACTGGACCCCCGCCCGCGACGGCTTTATCCAGTCCTATTGCAACACAGTGCCCACACCAGAGGGTGGCACGCATGAAACCGGCTTCTGGAACGCTATTTTAAAGGGCATCCGCGCTTACGGCGACCTGACCAAGAACCGTAAAACTGAACTGATCACCCGTGATGATCTGACAACGGGCGGCTGTGCTTTGGTCAGTTGTTTTATTCGCGAGCCGCAATTCGTCGGCCAAACCAAAGACCGGCTGGCGACGGAAGAGGCCGTGCGATATGTCGAACTGGCCGTGCGTGACCATTTCGACAACTGGCTGGCTGGCAATACCAAATCAGCCGGGGTGATTTTAGACTTCGTGATCCTGCGCGCCGAAGAACGCCTGAAACGTCGGCAGGAAAAAGAAACCGCCCGCAAAACGGCGACCAAAAAACTGCGCTTGCCCGGCAAACTGACCGATTGCAGCGCTAAAAACCGCGACGGCACCGAATTGTTCATAGTCGAGGGCGACTCGGCAGGTGGTTCTGCGAAAGCCGCGCGCAACCGCGAGACGCAAGCGCTGCTGCCGCTGAAAGGCAAAATCCTGAACGTTCTGGGGGCTGCTTCGGCCAAGCTGCACGACAACTCCGAGATACGCGATATTTGCGAGGCGCTTGGTGTCACGATGGGTGCCAAATTCAACGTCGACGATCTGCGCTATGACAAGATCATCATAATGACCGACGCCGATGTGGACGGTGCCCATATTGCCAGCCTGCTGATGACGTTTTTCTTCAGCCAAATGCGCCCGCTGATCGACAAGGGCCACCTGTACCTCGCCTGCCCGCCTTTGTACCGCCTGACCCAGGGTGCCCGCCGCATCTACGTCGCCGACGATGCCGCCAAGGAAGAGATGCTGGCCAAGGGTCTGGGCGGCCGCGGAAAAATAGACGTGCAGCGGTTCAAAGGTCTGGGGGAGATGGACGCCAAAGACCTGAAAGACACCACGATGAACCCGCTGACGCGGCAGTTGATCCGCGTGACGATTGTCGAGGAAGACCCGGGTGAAACGGGCGATCTGGTGGAACGGTTGATGGGGAAAAAGCCGGAGCTAAGGTTCCAGTATATTCAGGAGAACGCCCGGTTTGTGGAGGAGTTGGATGTTTAAAAATTATTGCTTAAACATGAAAGGACGGAAAATGTTGCGTCGCACCTCTATTAGAACGAATCTGATTTTTTCAACACTGATTTCTTGCACGACGACCAACCCGACAGCACCCACTTCTAGCTATTCCAATATGGATACCGGTACTTTGTGGGAGGCGCACAGCTCCAACAGTTCGCCCTTAGAACTCGCCTTAATTGAAGCCCAATTGGGAATCAGAGGCCAGACAAAATCCGGAACAGACTATTTGGGAAAAAGCACGAGCGGCAACTACGGACAACACTTGTATACCAGACCGGTGGCGACAGACGGAGCCAAGAATTGCTCGGATTTTCCAAATGCGGCTGCGGCACAACTGTATTTCCTTGCACGAGGCGGTCCAGTTTCAGACAGAGATAACCTCGATAGAGATGGCGACGGGCTAGCCTGTGAATGGGGAACATATATTCGGCAAATTGCACATAGATATTATGTAGTTCCCAAACCGGTCTATTCCAGCCATAGTTATTCAAGTTCGAGTTCCTGCTACACCGGTCCGAAGGGGGGGCGCTATACACTCACGGCAAGCGGTCGAAAGAATTACGGGGGCTGTTAAAGGCATCACCCCACCCGCCCCGCCTCCAACCTGACCACCCGGTCCATCCGCCCCGCAAGGTCCAGATTATGCGTCGCGATCAGCGCCGAAAGCCCGGTCTCGCGGACAATTTCCATCAGCACATCAAACACATGCGCGGAGTTGGCGGGGTCGAGGTTGCCGGTCGGCTCGTCGGCCAGCAGCAGCCTCGGGCGGTTGGCCAGCGCGCGGCAGAAGGCGACGCGTTGCTGCTCTCCACCGGACAACGCAGCGGGGCGGTGACTGGCTCGGGGCAGAACGCCAACCCGGGCCAGCAAATCGCGCGACCGCGCATCGGCCTCGGGCAGCGAAACGCCGTTGGCCAGTTGCGGCAGGGTGATGTTTTCCAACGCCGAAAACTCGGGCAGCAGGTGGTGGAACTGGTAGATAAAGCCCACCTCGGCGCGGCGGGCTGCCGTGCGGGCCGTGTCGGCCAGCCCGGTCATCTCACGCGGCCCATAGTGGATTGCGCCCGCGTCGGCCACATCCAGAAGGCCCGCAATCTGCAATAGCGTCGATTTCCCGGCACCAGAGGGGGCGACAAGCGCCACCACCTCACCCACCGCCACCGACAAAGTGGCCCCCCGCAACACGACAACTTCCGAAGGTTTGCCCCGGTTGTAGGCCTTTTCAATACCTTGCAGGTCCAGACTATTCATAGCGCAGCGCCTCGACCGGGTTCATCCGGGCGGCTTTGCGCGCCGGGATCAGGGTAATCACGAACGACAGGCCCAACGACAGCGCCATCGCCGAGCCCACATCATGCCACTGCAATTTGGCCGGCAGATTGTAGATGCCGCGGATCGACGGGTCCCAGACACCGCCGCCCGACCAGTAGTTGATGAACGAAAAGATCGGGTCGATGTACAGCGCGAACAGGCACCCCAACGCGACCCCGGCCAAGGTGCCGATCACCCCGGTGAACGATCCGCACAGGAAGAATATCCGCAGAATAGACCCCTCTGTCAGCCCCATCGTGCGCAAAATCCCGATGTCGCGCCCCTTGTTTTTCACCAGCATGACCAGGCCCGAAATGATGTTCAGGGCGGCCAGGGCGACGATGAA
>JBBRKS010000008.1:0-53072 GCA_038231775.1 Rhodobacterales bacterium
GATCCTAGACGCACACCCTTGAAAAGGTTGGATGCGTGCTCTGAATAGCCTTTTTTGGCGTCCCAAACTCTGTTGGATCCAAATCGAAATTCTAATCCGTCGGACTCTATACGAGCGAGGCCAACGCGGAAATGAAGTGCGAGGGCGAGGACACCTCGAAGTGACTGGGAATCATAGTCACGAAAGAAGCGCTCATTCTGATATCGGTCATCCTTCCAAGCGTTTAGATTAGGGCCCGGGAACATAAATGCAGCACTTACTCTGCGACCTCTAACTTGGCTTGCAGAACTCATACTCGTTTTCGCCCAAACATAATCGCTCGCCTGTTTTGCAGTACTGAGCCAGTCTTTCAATTCCCACTTCCCATGTGGAACCTTCACTTCGAAGGCGAAAGCTAGATTGGAAAACCTTGTGTCGTTGGGAATGGCAACAACATCCGCCCTAACTTCCCCATCAAATAGTGCGTGCGTCAGCACGACCTCTTCGAAACATGCGAAATCATTTCGTAACAGCCCCATAAGCTGTTGTCGAAACGGCCCTTCGTGGTCATTTTTTCCAAGATTCATCTGTCCAACCATAACGGATAGGATGCAGAAGAAGCACTAGCGCCACCCCACACCTATCTCCCCTCCAGCAACCCAATCGCCTGCGCCACATCGCCATTCTGGCCGCGCTCGGCAAAAAACGCCGCAGTCCCACTCGACCCGACCTGTTCCGCCATTATCAGCGCCACATTCTGGTTCAGCGACATGCCGTTCTTGCCCACAAACTCCTTTGTCGCCCGTTTCAAAGAAGGCAGCACTCGCAAACTAAAGCATGCCAATTTAACCGCATGAGCATCGACTTCATTGCCCGTTAGTGTGATAGCACATCCTAACAAAATCTTAACAAATTTCTCAATATCCCGCCATTACAATCACTTACCTGCCATAACACGTGTGTTATCCGGCCGATATCACACCCCTCCCGGCAAATGTTTCATCCAACTGACACCCTCGCGAGGCCCCCTACCCACACGGCCCTCAACCCCCTATATTCCCTCCACACCCCCAAAGGAGGCCGCCATGTTCCCCTTCGACCGCCGCAAGTCTGAAATGGTCACCGCCGACCGCGCCCTGCCCGGCCGCGACACCCCGCTGCCGACCGCCGACACCCACTTCCTGACCGGCATCAAGCTGAAGTCCGAGGTTCCCGACGGCTTTGAACAGGCCATGTTCGGCATGGGGTGTTTCTGGGGGGTCGAACGCAAGTTTTACAACACTCCCGGCATCTGGCTGACCGTGACCGGTTATGCCGCAGGGATCACGCCGAACCCGACCTACAAGGAAACCTGCACCCAACTGACCGGCCATAACGAGGTTGTACGGCTGATCTATGATCCGTCCAAAATCAGCTATGACGCCCTGCTGAAAGCCTTCTGGGAGGGGCATGACCCGACGCAAGGGATGCGGCAGGGCAACGACGTGGGCTCGACCTACCGGTCAGGCATCTACACCTATTCGCCCGAACAAGAGGCTGCGGCCAAGGCCAGCAAGGTCGCCTATCAGGGCGCGCTTTCGGCCAAAGGCTACGGGATGATCACCACCGAAATCCTGCCCGCCCCGGTGTTTTACTATGCCGAGGATTACCACCAGCAATACCTCGCCAAGAACCCCGACGGCTATTGCGGCATCGGCGGCACCGGCGTGAGCTGCCCGATCGGGTTGAAGCTTCAGGCTTGATCAGCTTGTCAGACCATAGCGCCGTACGCGTCAAGCCTGTGCCTATTGATCACGAGCGTAGCGGTTTTGGTAAGGCCTGCAGTCGAAGGAAAGGCGCGCCGCATTAGTGGCGCGCCGTCTGCTTTGATACAAAGCCTCCTGTCATGCATGAACCTGATACAGTCTGCGATTCACAAGAAAGAGCCGTGTGCGTGCTTCGGTATACGCCCTTCTGAATGTGGCAGCGGTTTTTTTACAGTGAAGTGAAACAGGCCGGTAGACTTCGCCAATTTGTCGCGAATTGCCGGGGTCGGCCAGCCTTGCGCGAAGGTGGGGCATCGCATCTGCATAAACCAAACCTGCCGCAAGAACTTGACGACGCCGCCGGTGCAGATTAACGCCCATCTGTTCCTTGCCGCACCCGAAAGGCCGCCGATGCCAACCTTTACCGCCCTGACCACCCTGCCCGGCGAAGATGCAGCGACAGCATTGGCCGAGGCGCTGGAAAAGATGACCCCCGAACCGACCGGCGTTGGCGTCTTTGAAATCGAGGATGAATCCGGCCTGTGGGAAGTCGGCGGTTATTTCCTTGAACCGCCCGACATGATCATGCTGGAGGTTCTCGCACTTGCCTTCAACGCGCGGCCTTTCGCGGTGTCTGAGCTTCCAGAGGTCGACTGGGTGGCCAAGGTCAAACGCGAACTTTCCCCAGTCGTGGCCGGGCGCTTTTATGTCTATGGCAGCCACGACGCCGACAAGGTTCCCGAAATTCTGGCGCAAGGCGACCGGGTTGCCCTGTTGATCGAAGCGACGGTTGCCTTTGGCACCGGTCATCACGGCACCACACTTGGCTGCCTGCTGGCCTGGGACCGGCTGTACAACGAAGGCGTTCGCCCGGCGCGTGTCGCTGACATCGGCTGCGGGACGGCGGTTCTGGCGATGGCAGCGGCCTCTGTTCTGCCGGATGCGCTGATCATCGCGTCGGATATTGATCAGGTCGCGGTCGATGTGGCCGAGGCGAATGTGGCAATCAACGGGCTTCAAGGCCGGGTGACCTGCCTTGAAGCCGCAGGGTTCGCCCATCCGGACATCAAGGCAGCGGCACCCTTTGATCTGATCTTCGCCAATATCCTGAAAGGTCCGCTGATTGAACTGGCCCCGGCAATGGCTGCAAATTGCGCGCCGACGGGTCTGGTCATCCTGTCTGGCCTTCTGGTCGTTCAGGCCGAGGCGATCACGACAGCCTATGTCAAAGCCGGTTTTACCCCGGTGTCTCGCGAAGATCTTGGGGAGTGGTCGGCGTTGGTGTTGCGGCGGAACTAAGTCGTACAGCCGCAACAGCGCCGCATTCGGGTGTTTCGCCCTTCTTTCGCCACAATCATGCCTTATCCACGTCCTCGGTGGGGGTCGGCATCTGGAGTTCAGGTATGACGGACCCGAATTTGAGCGATTTTTACGGCCGTGTGACGCGGATCGAACGCGCGCGCAGCAAGGGCCTTGGGTTTGAGGCGACAGGCACGCTTGGCCGGTCTCACTATACCAAAGTAAAAGCACGCCGCCGGTCGTTTGTCGGCCCGCTTTTGTTTTTGGTGATCTGCGTCTTTCTGCTGAAAGGCACGATGTACAATCAGATCGGCGCGAGTCTTTACAATGAACGCGTGTCGGCCCTACGGGCTGGCGAAGGCGTTGAACGGGTTGGCGGCTGGCTGATGCAGGCGGATCCGGTCACGGTCATTGTTTCGCACAAGATCGCTGACCTGCTTGCCAGGATCAAATAGCAGTCAGAAATGCAAAAGGCCGCTGCGTTCTGCAGCGGCCCGTAAGCTTACGGATCAGAAGCTTAGCGACCGATCAGTTCGATGTCGCCGCGGCACAGGCCGATATCGTCCAATTCACGATTCGACAAGCGGCTCAGCGACTTGCGGGTAATGCGGGCCGAATTCCAGGCCTTCAACGCTTCCAAAGAATGACCCACCGAGTGGATCATGCGGTTCACGGTGATGGCGCCGGACGGCGCCGCGCGGGACGTCTCATACGTGGCCATTGCGGTAGTCCTTTCAAAAACTGCACGAGGCGGAAGCGACTTTCCGCCTCCAGTGCCCATGAAATAGACGCGGTACGAACACAAAACAAGCCAGCGCCCCAGCAAGGCCGAATTGCACGGCACGCATGGCTTGGTGCCACGGTTCCGCCTTGTTTTCATTAACTAATCCGTACCCAGCGGCCAAGCGTGTCGTTCTTGTCTGGCAAGATGCCGCTTTAAGCATATGCATAGGCCCCTGCCGTGATTTTGCAAAAGCGATTGGCGGATGTTCTCTTTTCGTGCTAACGATTGCTTAACAAGAACAAGGGGGCGGCAATGCGGGTTCTGGGGATTGATCCGGGCTTGCGAAACCTCGGCTGGGGGGTGATTGACGTCGTCGGCGCACGTATCACCCATGTTGCCAACGGAATTTGCCATTCTGACGCAGAGGACGGCGATCTGGCCCAGCGTCTGGTGTCGCTCCACTCTCAACTGACCGAAGTGGTGCGGGCCTATGCGCCGGACGCGGCTGCGGTCGAGCATACCTTTGTCAACAAGGACGCTGTGGCGACGCTGAAGCTGGGGCAGGCGCGCGGCATTGCGTTGCTGGTGCCGGCGCAGGCGGGTCTGGCCATCGGGGAATATGCCCCCAACGCCGTCAAGAAAGCGGTGGTGGGCGTCGGCCATGCCGCCAAAGCGCAGGTGGATCACATGGTGCGGCTGCAACTGCCCGGCGTGGTGATTTCGGGGCCGGATGCGGCAGATGCGCTGGCCATCGCGATCTGCCACGCGCATCATCTGCAAAGTGCTGGCCGGTTAGAGGCTGCGTTGAAAAGGGCTGCGGGATGATCGGCAAATTGTCGGGCGTGATTGACTGGAAGGGCTTGGATCAGGTTCTGCTAGACGTGCGCGGCGTGGGCTATATCGTTCATGTCAACGACCGCACGCTTGCCGCCCTGCCCCCGGCAGGAGAGGCGGCTGCGCTGTACACCGACCTTCTGGTGCGCGAAGACCTGTTGCAGTTGTTCGGGTTCCTGACGCTGTTTGACCGCGAGTGGCACCGGGTTTTGATGACGGTTCAAGGGGTTGGGGCCAAAGCCTCGATGGCGATCCTTGGTGCATTGGGGGCAGAAGGTGTGGCGCGCGCGATTGCTTTGGGCGATGCACGGTCGATCCAGATGGCGCAGGGCGTCGGTCCGAAACTGGCGCAACGCGTGATCCTGGAACTGAAATCCAAAGCACCGGGGATGATGACGTTGGGCGGCACTATGCCAGCCGCACCGCAGGGTGAGGTGATCGAGACGCCTGCCCCAGCCAAACGCCGCACTTTCGCACCGCCGCCTGCGGTGTCGAACAAGGCAGCCTTTACGGCGGATGCGCTGTCGGCCCTTGTGAACCTCGGCTATGGTCAGGGCGACGCCGCGCAGGCCGTCATGACGATTTCCGCCGAAAACCCCGAGGCTGATACCGCCACCCTGATCCGCGCCAGTCTTAAACTGTTGGCACCAAGGTAAATGGACCCGCAGCGCCCCGTTAGCCCGCAACAACAGCCGCAGGATCTGGACCGCGCCCTGCGACCCCAGACTCTGGATGATTTTGTAGGCCAGGCAGAGGCGCGCGCCAATCTGCGTATCTTTATCCAAAGCGCCAAACAGCGCGGCGAGGCGATGGATCACACGCTGTTTCACGGCCCGCCCGGGCTGGGCAAGACCACACTGGCGCAGATCATGGCGCGCGAATTGGGGGTGGGGTTCCGCATGACCTCTGGCCCCGTCTTGGCCAAACCGGGCGATCTGGCGGCGATCCTGACGAATCTGGAGCCAAAGGACGTACTTTTCATTGACGAAATTCACCGCCTGTCGCCCATCGTGGAAGAGGTGCTGTATCCCGCACTAGAGGATTTTGCGCTTGATCTGGTGATTGGTGAAGGGCCCGCCGCCCGTACAGTGCGGATTGAACTGCAACCCTTCACGCTGGTCGGTGCGACAACCCGGCTGGGCCTTTTGACCACGCCCCTGCGCGACCGCTTTGGCATTCCGACCCGGCTGGAGTTTTATACCGAGGATGAACTTGACCTGATCGTCAACCGCGCCGCCCGGCTTTTGGGGGTTGCAACCGACCCCGAAGGCACGCGGGAAATCGCCCGTCGGGCGCGGGGCACGCCGCGCATCGCCGGACGCCTGCTGCGCCGCGTCGTGGATTTTGTCACGGTTGAAGGCGATGGCCGCCTGACGCAAGCCATTGCTGACCACGCATTGACCCGGCTGGGGGTTGATCACATCGGCCTTGATGGCAATGACCGGCGCTATCTGACCCTTTTGGCTGAACACTATGGTGGCGGCCCGGTCGGGGTCGAGACGATTGCCGCCGCCCTGTCAGAGGCGCGCGACGCGATTGAAGAGGTGATCGAACCCTTCCTGTTGCAGCAGGGCCTGATCCTGCGCACCTCACGCGGGCGGATGTTGGGCCAGAAAGCGTGGCGTCATCTGGGGCTGGAACCGCCGCGCCCGCCCGGCCAATCTGATTTGTTTGAGGGTTAAGCCTTTACCCCGTCAGCACTTTCAGCTTTGCCCGCAAGGCCTGCCACGGCCAGCAACAACACCGCAACCGCCCCATAGGTGAAGCGAAATCCGATGTGCTGGGCGATGTAGCCGATGATCGGCGGTGCCAGCAGATAGCCGGTGTACCCGATCATCGTGGTGGTCGCGATCCCCGAACCGGGCGGCACTCCGGGGTAGTTCCCGGCGGCCGAGAACATGATCGGCACCATGTTGGCTACCCCAATGCCGGCAAAGGCAAAGCCCGTAATGGCCAGAGTGTCAGTTGGCGCTACTGCTCCGATGATCAGCCCGACGGCCCCGATGATGCCAGACACCCGCAGCGTGCGGACCGCGCCATACCGGTTGCGAACGGCATCGCCGCCAAAGCGGATCACCGCCATCGCACCCGAAAACAGACCAAACGCCAGGCCTTGCCGCGTCAGATTGGCATTCAGTTCGGTCTTCACATAGACCGCCGCCCAATCCAGAACCGCACCTTCCGGCACCATGCAAAACAACGCCATCGCCCCCAGAACATACAGGATCGGCACACGCGGGAACATGCGGACCTTGGTCTTGTCCTCTGTCGTCGCATGGGGCGGGTCGTTCACGATGAACCGGCTGGCCAAAGCCAGCGTCACGGCACAGATGGCGGCCACGCCAAGCGCTTGTTTGTCATAGCCAAAGGTCTGGATTGCCCGCCCCCCGACAGCGCCGCCGATAAAGCCGCCAAGGCTCCAGAACCCATGCGACGACGACATGATCGCCCGACCCAGATAGCGCTCGACCGCCACCGCATTGGCGTTCATTGCAACGTCCAGGCAGCCGCCAAAAGCTCCGAACAAAAACAGGAACGGCAACGCCAGCGACTGTGAGGGTGCGAGGATCATCAACGGAAACATCGGGATGAAACAGGCGGCAAAGATCAGCGCCATCTTGCGTGACCCGTGATGTGCGATCAGCTTGCCCGCAAATATCATGGCCGACACAGCCCCCAGCCCGATGGTCAGGATCAGCACGCCCATGACGCCGGATTTCAGGCCAAATCGGTCCATCATCTGGGGGATTTGCGGGGCCCATGCGCCCATATTGAAACCGTTGATGAAGAAAAGTGCGGCAACCGCCCAGCGGCCCAAATTGGCTTGCGAGTTCATAAACCCCTCCGTGTTGATCGTCATAGCGGGGGGCGTTGGGGGGCGAAAGTGATGACGATGCTTTGGATTTGCACGTTTTGTGACCGGTTGTAACGTTATGGCGGTCAGATGAGCAGACCTGCGGCATGTTCGTGGCGCAGCAGCCAGACTTTGGTTTCAACACCGCCCTTGGCCGAAAAGCCTCCAAGCGTCTTGGCACCAAGGACGCGGTGGCAGGGGATCAGAATTGGGATCGGATTGGCACCGCAGGCTTGGCCGACGGCCTGCGCCGCGGCCTGCACCGCCCGCGCAATGTCGCCGTAGGTCAGCGTCTGACCAAACGGAATGGCAGCCATCGCATGGCGCACCTTTTCGTGCAGACCGCTGCCAAAGTTCAGCGGCAGGTCAAAGCGGGTCAGGTGGCCGTCGAAATAGGCTTGCAGTTGGGCCACAGCCTCAACCTCCAGGTCCGTCGCCTCACGGTCAGATGCCTGCCAGTCCAGCCGCACAATCTGCCCGCCCACTTCCGTCACCGACAGCGGGCCAAGCGGAGAGTGGCATACGGGATGGGCAACAGCGCCCATCCTAGCCTAGCGCTTCGTTGCACCGTTGGCAGGTGCCGGGGTGTTTGTGGGTGCCAACATCGGCCAGCACCTTCCAGCAACGCTGGCATTTCTGACCATCGGCCTTTTCAAACACCACGCCGATGCCCGGCACGTCAGGCAGGCGGAACGCCTCTGGCGGTTCGGGATCGGCGGTTAATTGCAGGCCCGAAGTGATGCACAGGTCCGCGAAATCAACCGATTTCAGCGCTGCAAGGATGGCGGTATCGGCGATATGCACCACCGGCGCAGCCTCAAGACTGGCGCCGATCACCTTGGCCGTGCGCTGCACTTCCAGCGCGCCTGTCACAACGCGGCGGGCGGTGCGGATGGCGTCCCACTTGGCCGACAAAGCCGGGTTCAGCCAGACCTTCGGCGTCTCCGGCATGTCTTGCAGGTGCAGCGAAGACTCTTCCCCCGGAAAGCGACACAGCCAGACCTCTTCCATCGTAAACACTAGGATCGGTGCAAGCCAAGTCGTCAGCCGGTGAAACAAGATGTCCAGCACGGTCCGAGACGCACGCCGGGTCACGCTGGTTGTCGCGTCACAATAAAGCGAGTCCTTGCGGATGTCGAAATAGACAGCCGACAGGTCCGTGGTGGCAAAGGTGAACAGCTTTTGGAACACGCCCTGAAAGTCGTATCTGGCATAGCCGTCACGCACTTCAGTATCCAGTTCAGCCAGACGGTGCAGCACCCATTGCTCCAACTCTGGCATGTCGGCAGTGGCTAACCGTTCCGCATCGGTAAAGCCGTTCAGGTTGCCCAGCAAAAAGCGCATCGTGTTGCGCAGGCGACGGTAGCTGTCGGACACGCCTTTCAGGATTTCCTTGCCGATCCGCAGATCGTTGGTGTAGTCCGACTGTGCCACCCAAAGCCGCAGGATATCCGCGCCGTATTCGTCGATCACCGCCTGCGGGGCGACGGTATTGCCCAGCGATTTGGACATTTTCATGCCCTTGTCATCGAGCGCAAAGCCGTGGGTCAGCACACCGCGATAAGGGGCGCGGCCTTTGGTGCCGCAGGCTTGCAACATCGAAGAATGGAACCAGCCGCGATGCTGATCGGTGCCCTCAAGATACAGGTCGGCGATGCCGTCAGCACTGCCATCTTCGCGGTCGCGCAAAACGAACGCGTGGGTAGAGCCGCTGTCGAACCACACATCCAGCACGTCGAAAATCTGGGTATAGGCGGCCGGATCGACAATGCCGTGCAGCATCTTTTCCTTGAAACCGTCCTTGTACCAGACATCCGCGCCGTCGACCTCAAACGCCTCGCGGATGCGGGCGTTGACGTCGGCGTTGCGCAGCAGGAAGTCGGCGTCGGTCGGCTTGGCCCCGACCTTGGTAAAGCAGGTGAGGGGGACTCCCCACGCGCGTTGGCGCGACAAAACCCAATCGGGCCGCGCCTCGATCATCGAGTGCAACCGGTTGCGCCCGGTTTGCGGCGTCCAGGTGACCAGTTGGTTGATCGAATTGAGCGCCCTTTTGCGGATCGTATCGCCATAGGTGCCAAGGCCGTCGTCCAGGCTTTTGTCAATCGCGACGAACCACTGCGGCGTGTTGCGGTAGATCAGTGGGGCCTTGGAGCGCCAAGAATGCGGGTAGGAATGCTTGATCTTGCCCTTGGCGAAAAGTGCACCTTGGGCCGCGAGCGCCTGAATGTTGGCGACATTCGCGTCGCCCTCCCAAGGGTTCTGCTTGTTCTTTTCATTTGGCGCTGTCAGCAGGATCGCTTTGCCGCCGAAGAGGGGGAGATCAGCGCGGTAGGTGCCATCCGCCTCGACGTTGTAGGTCATCCGCATAGTCGGGAATGTGGCCTGCCATTTGACAAACATCTGGTAATCGTCATCGCCATGACTTGGGGCGGTGTGGACAAATCCAGTTCCGGTGTCATCCGTGACATGCTCGCCTTGCAGTAGCGGAACAAGATAGTCCCATTCCTGCTTCCCATCGGAGATATTGCGATAGGGATGCCAGCAAGACATCATGCGGAGTTGGGTCGCAGTAACATCACGAACGCGCTCAAACGCTTCCACGCGAGCCGCCTGCATTACCTCGGAAGCCAGCCGATCAGCCAAGACGATCTTTTCGCCAACACGTCCATTGGAATTCTCTGCAATAGCCACGACGGAATAGAGACCATAGGCAATGTCTGGATTAAACGCGATGGCTTGGTTTTGAGGGATCGTCCACGGCGTCGTCGTCCAGATTGCAATCGAAGCGCCAAGAAGGTCTTCAGACACCCGCAGATCAACTGACGGTCCACTTCCGGCATCGCCCGTCAAGGCTATTGGGAACCGCACCCACACCGTATGGCTGGTCAGGTCGTGATACTCGACCTCCGCTTCCGCCAGCGCCGTCTTCTCAACCGGCGACCACATCACGGGCTTGGACCCCTGATACAAACTGCCGTTCATCAGGAACTTCATGAACTCATCTGCGATCACGGCTTCGGCGTGGTAATTCATCGTCAAATAGGGGTTGTCCCAGTTGCCGGTGATGCCGATCCGCTTGAACTCGGCGCGTTGCACATCGATCCAGCCTTCGGCAAAACGGCGGCATTCCTGACGGAAGGCCACGATATCCACGTCGTCCTTGTTCAGACCCTTGGCGCGGTATTGTTCCTCGATCTTCCATTCGATCGGCAGGCCGTGGCAATCCCAGCCGGGCACATAGCGTGCGTCCTTGCCCATCATCTGCTGGCTGCGCACCACCATGTCTTTCAGCACCTTGTTCAGTGCGTGGCCGATATGCAGGTGGCCGTTGGCATAGGGCGGGCCGTCATGCAGGGTGAAATCGGCGCGCTTTGACCCATCCGGGGCGGTCTTGCTGCGCAGGCGGTCATAGATGCCGACCCGCGCCCACCGGGCCAGCCAGTCAGGCTCGCGTTGCGGCAGACCACCGCGCATCGGAAAATCGGTTTCCGGCAGGAAAACGGTGGAATGGTAATCGGGGGCAGCATCGGGGGCGGAGTTTGGCGTTTCAGCGCACATCGGGGCAGTCCTTGAAAGTGCATCGGAGGAAGCGGGCGCATTGCGCCAAAGTCCCGGCGTCTGAGGTCAGGACGCCGGGCCGATAATTCGGGCGATGATCACGAATATTAAACTCATGGCGGCCTTATAGAAAACGCCAAGGCCACGGTAAAGGGGATGCGACATGGCATTGGTGTCTGGTGGGGCGAAACGGGGGCGCAGGGGCTGGGGATCGGGGCATTCTAGCAGTTCCTGACTTCGACCGACACTGATCCGCACTTGCCGAAGTCGTGCACGGCGTGTGCAAGCCACCGGCCGAGACAAACAGATGCCCCGATAACACCTAAAATCGCGCCCGAATGTTGGAGGATTTGGGCGGCGACAGACGTGGTCACCCTGGCCAGCGCCTGTGGCCGATCCCCCCTTCCCCCGGCGCGCAACCACGCTAGGATCAGGAGTGGAGGTGGCCCATGAAAGAAGCTTCGCTGAACGTCCTTGGTGGCCCGCTGGAAGCCTGTTCCGCCAAACCATTGACCGGGTTTTACCGGAACGGCTGCTGTGACACCGGCCCAGAGGACCGCGGCCAGCACACGGTTTGCGCGGTGATGACGGCGGAGTTCCTTGCATTGTCGAAATACCTTGGCAATGACCTGTCCACCCCGCATCCAGAGTTCGGTTTTGCCGGGCTGAAACCGGGGGATCGCTGGTGCCTGTGCGCCAGCCGTTTCCTGCAGGCCCATGAAGAGGGCGCAGCGCCGAACGTCAACCTGGGTGCCACCCACCGCCGCACACTCGACATCGTATCCTTGGCGGTGTTGCAGGCCTGCGCCGTGGTCGGCTGACAGGACAAAGGGCTAGCGCCCGTTCGACACGGCCAACAAAGGCGGGCGCACCGTGTTGTCCTCACGCATCAGATCGTCGATGAACAGGCTTAACAACTGCGACCGCCCGGACACCCCGGCCTTGCGGTAAATCGCATTGGTCTGCGCCTTGACTGTACCCTCTGACGTGGTGCGCAGGGCGGCGATTTCGGCGGTGGACATGCCCTTAATGGCGAACAGGGCCACGTCCCGCTCTGCCGGGGTCAGGCCCCATTCGGTGAAACGCTCTTCCAGCAGGTCCATGAACGCGCCAGAGGCCCGCCTTAGCCGTTCCTGCGCCTTGTTGCGGTCCTGAATGACCCTGCGCATCGCAAGGCCGCCCAGAATGGCACCGATCACCAGCCCCAACGCCGCGCCCATTTCCAGCAGTTCGCGCATTTCCCAGGACAGCGGCGTCGATTCAAACCCGAACAGCGAGGAAAAAACATCAGAAACAAACAGGATCGCGCAGAACGCCTGGGCCAGAAAGATCAGCGCAATCGTCGCAAGCCGTCCCACTACTGCACCAAGCCGCCGCAGATGCGACGTGAAGGTTCGGCCAGACGTCTGCCTTTATCCGTCAATTGTCGTCGTCCCCTTTGCCGCCGCCTTCACCATGGCCGCCGGAATCCCCGCCAGAGCCGTCGCCAGATTCCCCACCCGAACCCCCACCCGACCCGCCGGAGCCAGACCCGCCGCCTTCGCCTGACCCGTCGTCACTCCCCCCGCCAGTTCCTTCGCCCGAACCGCTGGCACCGGTTTTGCCGCCAACGTCATCCAGAATCGGATAGGGCGTCTGCACCCCATCGGCAGACGTCCACAGGTCGCGCAGGATCTCTCCGGTACGCGGGTTGATGATGATTTCGCGCTGACCGTCGACACGTGATCCGACGATGCGCGACCGGCCCAGCCACGTGGTTTCGGTGGCAATGTTTTGAAACCCTTGCTGCGTCAGTTGGGCAACAATGCCGTCGGAAAAACCATCAGCCTGCGCCGCAGAGGCTGCGACACAGGCAAGGGTTGCAGCAGCGGTGATGGTCAGGAACGCACGTCTTTTCATGTTCTCACCCCGGTCAGGGCCGGTCGCATTAAAGTTTGTATCAACGATCCGCAAGGCTCCGGCAAGGGCTTTGCGGATCGGCTTGGGTTGATGTGCCGCCCACTGGTCGTGGGCTGCCGTTGCAAGGTTTTGCGTTCAGTCATCGCTGCCTGAACCGCCAGAGCCCTCATGATCGCCGCCATGATCACCGCCATTGTCATCGCCGGCGTCGTGCCCGCTGGAATCGTCACCGCCCGTGCCGCCCTCGCCGGCATCCGCGCTTTCATTTTCCGTCTCGCCGGATTGCCCGTTGGTCCCGGATTTTCCGTGTGTCTTCACCCCGTCGCCATTCAGGAAATCTTGATCAGAGACTGCCACCTCGACGCCCTGATTTGCATCCTTCGGGTCAGCCGCAGATTGCTCTTGGCCAAGAATGGCGCCGGTCGCAATGTCATAGACCACTTCGATTTGGGTCTGGTTGACCACAGCCTCGACCTTGATCTGGCTGACGCCGGTCGTGACGTCGATGGTGGTGTAGCCCTGCGCCTGATAGGTCGCGACCAACTGGTCTGCGGTCACCGAGGCAGAGGCGATTCCGGCTGCCAGGATCAGGCCAGCGGATAAGACATACAGTTTGTTCATAACAATTCCTTTTGGTCGCGTCTGGGCGTCTGACGCTGGTGTGTGGGACGTCCGGTTCAAGAGACGTCTGGTTTTGGCCGCTTGGTTGCGGAACTTAGGTGCCAAGTCTCAAGATCACCCTGCCCGGCCCCTTATTCTGGCCAAAGCAGCGCTTTGCAGCGCGGATCGGGCCTTTTCGGGGATCGGGCAGGGTGGAACAAAACAAGCGGTCCCTTTGGGGGAGGGACACATCGCCCCCGTAGCATATTGGGGGATGAACCGGAGACGATGTGCGCTTGCCTTGGTGGTGTGGTCTTGAGGGGACGTCCGTACCAGTTAGAGGGTTGCGCCAGCAGCGGACTTGCTGTGGCGACACCGTTACATTCGGCTGTTTGAGCGCCGAGCGGAATTGCACTGAAGGCTTATAAAGGCGGCCAAACCAGCCATTTTCAGGCCTAAACCGCAGTTTAGGGGACGTTCGGCTGACAGTTTCAGACCTTGGTCCTGCAACTGGGCGCTGTGCTTTCAGACGATGGTCTGAAGATTGCACAAGCCGGTGATCAAAGCCCCGGACTCATGGCGGTCTAGCAATCCCAGCCCTGTCTTACGCACAAAACCGATTCGGGAGAAATGCGCCGAGTCCGTAAAACCAGTGGGCCAAACCGGCCCTGCCTGAACCAGCGAAAATGCCATAAAACATCCCACCGCCGCCCTTCGATAGGTAGGCAAAGTCCTGCAAGGTCATGCTCCTGCCACCCTTAAGCGTGTCACAGCATTACCAAGGCACGCTTTGGCCTTGCCAGTCATAAAAACCGCCGCTTTGCGCCGGTGTCAGCCCATCCAGCACCCGCAGCAGGTGATCTGCGGCCTCGGGCGGCGGGATGGCGGGATGGCTGCCGCGATGGGTGCGGGTCAGGCCGGTGTCGACGGTTCCGGGATGCAGGGCCACGACCACCGCTTGCGGGTGGCTGCGGGCGACCTCTATCGCGGCTGTGTGGATCAACTGGTTCAGCGCGGCTTTGGCGGCCCGGTAGGAATACCACCCGCCCAGACCGTTATCTCCAATCGAGCCGACACGGGCCGAAAGGGCCGCAAACCGCACCGGCCGATCCTTGGGCATCAGGCGCAACGCATGTTTCAAAACCAGCAGCGGCCCTGCGGCATTCAAAGCGAAATGTGCGGCCAACGGCTCTGCCGCCACGGCCCGCAAGGATTTCTCTGGCATGAACGGCCCGAGTTCCAAAGCACCCGTCGCCACCAGAACCGTCTGAAATGGCGCCTCTAGCGCCGAAAGCACCCGTTGAATGCTGGCCTCGTCGGTCACATCCAACCCGTCTGCGCTGCGCGACAGGCCGGTGACCGCGTAGCCCTGTGCAGTAAGTGCTGCGACCAACGCCCGACCGATCCCGCCAGACGCCCCGACGACCAATGCTTTTTCCATGTCAACCTCCACTTTGGCCAAAGCTAGCGCCGCCTTGCCCGCTTCCAAGCCCTGCAAAAACCGCTGCATCCCCCCTTTTTCTTTCCCACAACCGTGGCTATAGTCTGCCCCATGACCAAGGAACGCATCATGGCGCGCACAGCACTGGGGACCAACCCCCTGGCGACGCACGACCTGTCCTTGGGTCTGCTTCTTCTTAGCCGCCTCTGAGCGTGCCCCTTGGGTGCGACCGCTCGGAGGTGATCAGCGCCCGTCTTGACGCCAGAAGCTAAGAAACACTTCCAAGGATCACCGATATGACTGAAAAGACCGCTCAACCCCGCGTGTTGATATTCGACACCACCCTGCGTGATGGTGAGCAATCGCCGGGCGCGACGATGACCCATGACGAAAAGCTGGAGATTGCCGGCCTGTTGGACGAGATGGGTGTTGATATTATCGAGGCCGGGTTTCCCATCGCCTCGGAAGGCGATTTCGCGGCTGTGTCAGAGATTTCAAAACGGGCGCGCAATTCGACGATCTGCGGGCTGGCGCGGGCGAACTACAAGGACATCGACCGCTGTTGGGAGGCTGTGAAACACGCCCGCTCGCCGCGCATCCACACCTTTATCGGCACCTCACCCCTGCACCGCGCCATTCCCAATCTGGACATGGACCAGATGGCAGAACGGATTCACGACACCGTCACCCATGCCCGCAACCTGTGCGACAACGTGCAATGGTCGCCGATGGATGCGACGCGCACCGAACACGACTATCTGTGCCGCGTGGTCGAGATTGCCATCAAGGCGGGGGCGACCACGATCAACATTCCTGACACCGTCGGCTACACCTACCCCTTCGAATCCGCCAAGCTGATCGCCATGCTGCTGGAACGGGTTCCCAATTCGGATCAGATCATCTTTGCCACCCACTGCCACAATGACCTTGGCATGGCGACCGCCAACTCCTTGGCCGCGGTTGAGGCTGGGGCGCGTCAGATCGAGTGCACGATCAACGGCCTGGGAGAGCGGGCTGGTAACACTGCGCTTGAGGAAGTCGTGATGGCGATGCGGGTCAGGAATGACATCCTGCCCTATCAGACCGCCATCGACACCACCAAGATCATGAACCTGTCGCGCAGGGTATCCTCGGTTTCCGGTTTTCCGGTGCAGTTCAACAAGGCCATCGTCGGCAAGAACGCCTTCCTGCATGAAAGCGGTATCCATCAGGACGGTGTGCTGAAGAACGTCCAGACCTTTGAAATCATGCGGCCCGAAGATATCGGCTTAAGTGCGACCAACATTCAGATGGGCAAGCATTCGGGGCGGGCAGCCCTGCGGTCCAAGCTGAAGGATCTGGGCTTTGATCTGGCCGACAACCAGTTGAACGACGTCTTCGTGCGCTTCAAGACCTTGGCCGACCAGAAGAAAGAGGTTTACGACGACGACCTGATCGCTTTGGTCAAGGATGAAGGCACGACCGACGACAGCGACCACCTGCAGGTCAAACGCCTGCGCGTCGTCTGCGGCACCGATGGCCCGCGTGAGGCTGAACTGACGTTGCTGATCGACGGTGTCGAAGCTTTTGCCGAAGCCACCGGAGACGGCCCGGTCGATGCCGCCTTTAACGCGGTCAACATGCTGTATGTGCATCAGGCAACTTTGCAATTGTATCAGGTGCATGCCGTGACCGAAGGCACTGACGCACAAGCCACGGTTTCGGTGCGGCTGGAAGAGGATGGCCGGATCGCCACCGGGTCTTCGGCTGACACAGACACCATCGTGGCCAGCGTCAAGGCTTACGTGAACGCGCTGAACCGTCTGATCCAAAGGCGCAAAAAGTCGGCCCCGGATTCGGATGTGAAGACGGTCAGCTACAAGCAGTAATCCTGCGGGAACTCGCCTTAGCTACAAATCAAAGGCCAGAGTCTTGCTCTGGCCTTTGCCATTCGGGTCCTGCGGTCAGAAGTCCCCAGCACCCTTCATCTCGAGTAATGTATTGCCGCCATCCACCACCAACATGGCCCCGTTGACATAACTTGCCGCGTCGGAGGCCAGAAAGACCGCGCAGGCCGCGACCTCGCCCGGGGTTCCCGGTCGCCCGACTGGCGTCGCACGCCCCGCCCGGATTTCCTTGGGGCTAGAGGATTCCGTCCCGATCCACCCCGGCAGCACCGCGTTGCAGGTGATGCCCGAGCGGCCATATTCCAGCGCCACCGACCTTGTCATCCCCGTGATGGCCGCCTTGGCGGTGGCATAGCCCGACGACCCGTCTATCGTCACCAAAGGTCCGGTGACCGAGGCGATGTTGACGATGCGCCCATATCCGGCCGCCTGCATCCCGGGCAATGCCGCCCGGATGCAATGAAACGTCACGCCAATATTCAGTGCCATGTGGTGCGCCCAATCGGCATCCGACAGACCGCCCAGCTTGGCCCGTTTCACCCGCTTGCCGCTTTGCACCATGCCCGCGTTGTTCACCAGTACGCCAACCGGACCAAGCTGCGCCTCAACCGCCGCAAACAGGGCTGCGACCTGCGCTGGGTCGGTCAGATCGGCGATATGGCCCATGCAACCCAACTCTGCCGCGCGATCAAAAATCCGGCCGGTGGTTGCGGTCACGCACAGCTTTGCCCCGGCCTTTTGCAGGGCCATGGCAATCGCAAAACCAATGCCGCCCGCACTGCCCGCCCCGGTGACCAGTGCCACCCGATTGGTAAAATCGCCCATCCTTTGCCCCCATTTGTGACACGTATTGGTGAGCTTATCCCAATCTTGCCCTCTCCGTCTGCGAAACACGCACCGCGCCAAACTGCCCAAATATTCGAAAAGGTCAATTTTGGGTTGTCAAACCGCCGCCACTCCCGCAAATTCAACGCAATTTACCAACCCTGAACGGCTGGGCGGAAATGTGCAGTCGCGGGGTCATTGGCCTTTCGCCCAAGTTTGTGACACCCTATACGAAGACGCCCGCCGCTCTTCTGAGTCGCGGGGGTTTTTTATTTTTCGGGCCACAGCGGGGCGCCACGACATGTCGATACTTTCTAGCATCTTTTCCGGGTTGTGGTCATCAGATATGGCCATCGACCTTGGGACGGCGAACACGCTGGTTTACGTCAAAGGGCGCGGGATCATCCTGAACGAACCCTCGGTTGTGGCCTATCACGTCAAGGACGGCAAAAAGCAGGTTCTGGCCGTGGGCGAGGATGCCAAGCTGATGCTGGGCCGCACCCCGGGCAGCATCGAGGCGATCCGCCCGATGCGCGACGGTGTGATTGCCGACTTTGACACCGCCGAAGAGATGATCAAGCATTTCATCCGCAAGGTGCACAAACGCTCGACCTTCTCAAAACCCAAGATCATCGTGTGCGTGCCTTATGGGGCTACTCCGGTGGAAAAGCGCGCCATCCGTCAGTCGGTTCTGTCGGCGGGTGCCCGTCGGGCTGGCCTGATTGCCGAACCGATTGCTGCGGCGATTGGCGCGGGGATGCCGATCACCGATCCGACCGGCAACATGGTCGTTGATATCGGCGGCGGCACCACTGAGGTGGCAGTTCTGTCCTTGGGGGATATCGTTTACGCCCGTTCGGTCCGCGTCGGTGGCGACCGGATGGACGAGGCGATCATCAACTATCTGCGCCGCCACCAGAACCTGCTGATCGGCGAATCCACCGCCGAACGTATCAAAACCACCATCGGCACCGCAAGAATGCCCGACGATGGCCGGGGTGCTTCCATCCAAATCCGGGGCCGCGACCTTTTGAACGGTGTGCCGAAAGAAACCGAGATCAATCAGGCGCAAGTGGCCGAAGCCCTGTCTGAACCCGTCCAGCAAATCTGCGACGCGGTGATGCAGGCGTTGGAGACCACGCCGCCCGACCTTGCCGCCGATATCGTTGACCGGGGTGTCATGCTGACCGGCGGTGGTGCGCTACTGGGTGATCTGGACCTGTCTTTGCGCGAACAGACCGGCCTTTCCATCTCGGTTGCCAACGAACCTTTGAACTGCGTGGCACTGGGCACCGGCAAGGCGTTGGAGTATGAAAAACAACTGCGCCACGTCATCGACTACGACAGCTAGGCCCTTTGGCGTAAGGTGGCCCGATGGCCCGAACGCGCGACTACGATTCCGAAGACTTCTCACGCCCGCTGCGCCGGGTTCTGGTGGGGCTGCTGGTGTTGGTCCTTCTGGCCCTGTTTTTGCTATGGCGGATTGACAGCCCTCGGGTCGAACGCTTTCGCACCGCTTTGGTTGACCGCGTGGTGCCCTCATTTTCCTGGGCCATGATGCCAGTGACCAAGGTGACTGGCATGGTTGAGAATTTTCAGTCCTACGCCCGGCTATACGAACAAAACCAGCAATTGCGCGATGAATTGCAGCAGATGAAGGCGTGGAAAGAGGCCGCTTTGCAGTTGGAGCAGAAGAATGCCCGGTTGCTGGACCTGAACAACGTACGCCTTGACCCGATGCTGACCCATGTGACCGGCGTGGTGCTGGCCGACAGCGGCAGCCCGTTCCGCCAATCGGTGCTGCTGAACGTAGGCTCACGCGACGGCATCCATGATGGTTGGGCCACGATGGACGGCATCGGGCTGGTGGGCCGCATTTCGGGCGTGGGCGAACGCACCGCCCGGGTGATCCTGTTGACCGACAGTTCCAGCCGTATCCCAGTGGTCGTCCAACCCTCTGGCCAAAAGGCGGTGCTGTCGGGCGACAATTCGATGCGGCCGCCGTTGGATTTTCTGGAGCATGCCGATCAGGTGCAGCCCGGCGACCGCGTGGTCACCACCGGCGACGGTGAGGTGTTTCCTGCGGGCCTTCTGGTTGGTCAGGTCGCCCTTGGCGCGGACAAGCGGCTGCGCGTCGCGCTGGCAGCGGATTATCAGCGGCTGGAATTCCTGCGCGTGTTGCGCAGCTATGAAAGCGTGCCGATCACCGACCCCGGCGCGCTTTTGGTCCCCGAACCGCCGCAACCCTTGCCCCCGGGCGTTCAGGGACCGCTTTTGCCCGCCGCGGGCCTGCCGCCCGCCCCAAGTGACACGGGGGTCACCGGGGCTGACACGGGCCCGACCGTCAGTGACGGCACCACCGGTGGCCGCAGTGATTAGGGCGTGGATCGGATCGCTTTGGCTGCACCGGCTGATCTTTCTGGCGGTGGCACTCATCATCACGATCCTGCGCCTTTTGCCGTTGGACACCACGGCGGGGCATCTGCCCGGGCCGGACATTCTGCTGTGTCTGATCTTTGCATGGATGGTGCGCAGGCCGGAATACCTGTCCGCCCTGATGATCGCAGGCGTCGTTCTGACCGAAGACATGCTGTTGATGCGCCCGCCCGGTCTATGGACCGCTTTGGTTCTGCTGGGGGCAGAGTTCATCCGCGCCCGCAGCGCCCTGACGCGAGAGCTGACCTTTGGCGTTGAATGGCTGCTGGTCAGCGGCGTGATCCTTGGGGTGTTTGTCGCCAACCGTCTGGTGATGGCGCTGGCCTTTGTCGACCAGCCGTCATTCGGGTTTTCGCTGTTGCAGATCATCTGGTCGGTGCTGGCCTATCCCGCTGTCGTCGCCTTTTCGCGCTATGGCCTTGACCTGCACAAACCTGCCACCGGCGAGATCGACGCCTATGGGAGGCGGATGTGAGACGCCCGGTCCGTGATGTCGAAGACAGCGCAAGACGGATCAACCGCCGTGCCTTGTTCATGGGCGGTGCCATGGCCGCTACCATGGCGGTGCTGGCCGGGCGGATGCGCTATCTGGGCGTTGACCAGTCCGACGAATTCGCTTTGCTGGCCGAACAGAACCGCGTCAACATCCAGCTGATCCCACCCGCCCGCGGCCTGATCTTTGACCGCAACGGTAAACTGATCGCGGGCAACGAACAGAATTACCGCGTCGTGATCACGCGTGAGGGGGCGGGCGATGTCAGCCTTATCCTGAACCGTCTTAGCCATCTGATCCCGTTGACCGAAACCGACCTGACCCGCGTGCTGAAGGATGTCGGGCGGAATGCCGCCTTTGTGCCGATCCCGGTGGCCGACCGGCTAAGCTGGGAACAGTTCAGCCGCATCTCTGTCAACGCGCCTGCTTTGCCCGGTGTGACGCCCGATGTCGGCCTGTCGCGTGTCTATCCGCGTGACACCGATTTTGCCCATGTGGTCGGCTATGTCGGCCCCGTGTCGGAAACCGATCTGGCCGGGCTCGACGACCCTGACCCCTTGCTGCACATCCCCAAATTCCAGATCGGCAAGATCGGCGTTGAAAAATGGGAAGAGGACACCCTGCGTGGGGCGGCTGGCAACCGCAAGATAGAGGTGAACCACGTGGGCCGCGTGATGCGCGAACTGGACCGGACAGAGGGGCAGGCGGGCGCTGATCTGACGCTGACGATTGACGCCGACATTCAGAATTTTCTGCAGGTGCGTCTGAGGGACCAATCCGCCGCCGTGGTCGTGATGGATGTGCAGAACGGCGACATCATCGGCGCGGCCTCAGCCCCAAGTTTCAACCCGAACCTGTTTGTGCGCGGCATCTCTTCTGCCGATTACACCGACCTGACCGGAAACGATCACCGCCCCTTGGCCAACAAGGTCGTGCAAGGGGCTTATCCGCCCGGGTCAACCTTCAAGATCGTCACGGCTCTGGCGGCACTGGCGGATGGCTCGGTCGACGTTGACACCACGGTGCGTTGCCCGGGCTATCTGGAATTCGGCGGTCGCAAGTTTCACTGCTGGAAATCGGGCGGGCACGGCAAGGTTGATCTCGCCCGCGCTTTGGCTGAAAGCTGCGATGTGTTCTTTTACGATGTCGCCCAACGGGTTGGCATCGACAAGATTGCCGCGATGGGCAAGACGATGGGCCTTGGTCAGCGCCATGACCTGCCGATGTCGGCGATCACCGAGGGCAACCTGCCGACCAAAGAGTGGAAAGCCCAGCGCTTCAAACAGGATTGGCGGATCGGCGATACCATCAACGCCTCGATCGGGCAGGGCTATGTGCTGGCCTCGCCCTTGCAACTGGCGGTGATGACGGCCCGTGTGGCGACCGGCAATCTGGTCGCACCAAGACTGATCCGCGCCGTGGGTGGGGTTGAGGTCCCGGTGCCAGAGGCCGTAGCATTGGGCATGGAAACCTCGCAGCTCGATTCGGTACGTTCTGGCATGACGCAGGTGGTCAACGGGCAGCACGGAACCTCTTATGCGGCGCGCATCGTCAATGACATCTACAAGATGGCGGGCAAATCCGGCACCTCGCAGGTTCGCAACATTTCAGCGGCAGAGCGCGAGACGGGCGTGGTCGCCAACAACGACTTGCCGTGGAAACAGCGCGACCACGCGATTTTCGTGGCCTTCGCCCCCGCCGATGCGCCGCGCTATGCGGTGGCCGTGGTGGTTGAACATGGCGGCGGCGGATCGTCGGTTGCAGCGCCAATCGCGCGCGACGCTCTGCTGCGCGTGTTGACCGGCACGATGCCAGACCCGAAGGATTACCCCGAAAATCAGCGCAGCCGGATTGAGACGATGTTAAAGGAACTGCAACTGCGCAATCCCGACGGCACCCAACCCCCCGACACAAAGGCCTGACCGCGATGAGTTTTCTGGAGTACCGCGTCAAGTTTGCCCCCTCTGGCTTTGCCAAGGTGTTTTACGTCAACTGGGGGCTTTATCTGCTGGTGCTGGCCTGTGCTGCGATTGGCTGGCTGATGTTGTATTCGATCTCGGGCGGTGATTTGCAGATGTGGGCCGAACCGCAGATGAAGCGCTTTGGGGTCGGGATGATCCTGTCGCTGGGCATCTGTTTCACGCCGATCTGGTTCTGGCGCAGCATGTCGGCTGCCGCGTACCTGCTGACCTTTGTGCTGCTTTTGGTCGTGCACTTTTTTGGTGCGGTCGGCATGGGAGCGCAGCGCTGGATCGACCTGGGCTTCATCCGGTTGCAACCGTCAGAGTTCATGAAGGTCAGCCTGATCATGATGCTGGCGACCTACTATGACTGGCTGGACGACCGCAGAGTGTCGCGCTTTTTGTGGGTGTTGATCCCGGTGCTGCTGATCATCGTGCCCGCCGTTCTGGTGCTGATGGAGCCGAACCTTGGCACCACCCTGATGCTGGTGATCGCCGGGGCGTCGGTGATGTTCGCGGCTGGGGTGTCGCTGTGGTATTTCGCGGGCGTTGTGGCCCTGATCGGGGCCGGGGTCGCCGGGATATTCCTGTTGCGCGGCACGCCGTGGCAGTTGATCCACGATTATCAGTACAAGCGGATCGACACTTTCCTTGATCCGTCAGCCGATCCGTTGGGGGCGGGCTATAACATCCTGCAGGCCAAGATCGCCCTTGGGTCCGGCGGGCTAAGCGGCAAGGGATTCATGCAAGGCACCCAAAGCCGGCTGAATTTCCTGCCAGAAAAGCACACCGACTTCATCTTCACCACGCTGGGCGAAGAGTTCGGCTTTGTCGGTGCGGTGTCCTTGCTGGCACTTTACGCGGTGATCCTGATCTTTCTGCTGTGGGCCGCGATGCAGAACAAGGACCGGTTTTCGTCATTGATGCTGATCGGGCTTGCGGCGAATTTCTTTCTGTATCTGGCGGTCAATCTGTCGATGGTGATGGGGATGGCACCGGTTGTCGGCGTGCCGCTGCCGTTCCTCAGCTATGGCGGATCAGCGACGCTGGTGCTGCTTTTGGCGTTCGGTCTGGCGCAAAGCGCCATTGTTCACAGGTTGCGCTGATGCTGAAATCAACCCTGCACCGCCATGGGCGGTTCTTGATATCGCTTGGGATCGGTCTTGTCCTTTGGGGCGCAAGTTACGCTGTGCCCTTAGACCCCCTGATGGCTGCGCTGATCGGCGTGAACGGCTTTTTTGTCTGCTACCTGGCGCTGATGGGGTGGATGGTCGCCAAGACCACGCCGGAAAACCTGCGCCGCCATGCCGAGGCGGATGACGAGGGTGCCGCATTGATCCTTGTTCTGGCGCTTGGCGCTGTGGCGATCAGTATAGCCTCGATCTTTATGGTGCTGAACCGCGAAAACGACAGCCTGACAGAGGCGATCTTCGCCTTGGCCTCTGCCCCGTTGGGGTGGGCCACGCTGCATGTGCTGGCCGCCTTTCGCTATGCTCATCTGTTTTACGCGCCCAAACCCGCAGGCGGGCTAGAGTTTCCCAGCACGCCCAAACCCGGGATCTCTGATTTTCTGTACTTTTCGTTCGTGATCGGCATGACCGCACAGGTCTCTGACGTGGTGGTGACCTCGGCTGCGCTGCGAAAAGTCGTTCTGATCCATTCGATCGGCGCGTTTTTTTTCAATACCGTGATCCTTGCGCTGGCTGTCAATGCCGCGCTGGCCCTGTCGAAATAATGCGCCCAGCCGAAATAAGGGAGTGACCCGATGCTGATCCTGTTCGCCGCACCCTCGCTGTGGCCCGACTATGAAACGATCCTGCCGCAGGCCTTGGCAGAGGCGGGCCTATCCGCCACCATAGTGACAGTGGCCCCTGCCCCGGCACAGGTCGATTACATCATCTACGCCCCGTCCGCCCCCTTGCAGGACTTCAGCCCCTACACCAGTTGCAAGGCTGTGCTAAGCCTGTGGGCCGGGGTCGAACGGATCGTCGGCAACGCCACCCTGACGCAACCTTTGACCCGCATGGTCGACCCGGGCCTGACCGAGGGTATGGTGGAATGGGTGGTCGGCCACGCCCTGCGCCATCATCTTGGCATGGACCGCCATATCGTGAACCCGACCCATCTCTGGGACCCGACCTGCCCGCCTTTGGCCCGCCAGCGCCCGGTGGCGATGCTGGGCGTCGGTGCCCTTGGTCTGGCCGCCGCCCGGGCGTTGCAAGCCCTGAACTTTCCGGTCACCGGGTGGAGCCGATCTGCCAAAACCATCGAAGGTCTGACCTGCCTTCACGGCAACGACGGCCTGCGTCAGGTCCTGTCAACCGCCGCCATCGTCGTCACCCTGCTGCCCCGCACGCCCGAGACTGAGAATCTGCTGAACGCCCGCACATTGGGTTACCTACCGAAAGGCGCGTTCATCCTGAACCCGGGTCGCGGACCCTTGATCGACGATCAGGCCCTGCTGGCGGCGTTAGACAGCGGCCAAGTCGCCCACGCCACGCTGGACGTTTTCCGCACCGAACCGTTGCCCAAGGATCATCCCTTCTGGTCGCACCCCCATATCACCGTCACCCCTCACATTGCCGCAGACACCCGACCCCACAGTGCGGCCCGCGTGCTGGTCGAAAACATCCGGCGGAGTGAGGCGGGCGAACCTTTGCTGCATCAAGTCGACCGCACCTTGGGCTACTAAACCATTTGGCGAGATCGGTCAGAACGACCCGACCCCAGTTTTCTCAATGTCAGTCCAAATTGTAGGTCGGGGGACACCCCGACTCTGCCGCGCATCACACGACTCTGCATTATTCAGCCGCTTCACACCCCCCACTGAACCATCGAGCCGCCCATCAAATCTCCGACGCGTCCCCCCTACCGATGCCGCCGAAAAAACCGCGTCCGTGCATACAGCTCTTCCAACCGGCGCAGGCGGGGTTCGGTCAAGGCCCAGGTCGCGTCCTGCACCGAGGCCAGCAGCGTTTCGACCAGAACCATCAGCACGGCATTGCTGTCCCAGGCCGAGGGCGCTTCGATATGACAACACAGCGTATAACGGGCATGGCTTGCTGCCGGTGAGACCCAGCGGTCAGTCACCAGAATGATCTCTGCCCCCTGCTCTTTCGCCATTTCGACAACCTGCAACACGCTGTTTTCATAGCGGCGGATGTCAAAGACCACCAACACATCGCCCGCGGCCATTTCCAACAGCGCAGGTGGCCACGCGGCTGAATTGTCAGACAACAGCGTCACCTCTGGCCTGATCACCATCATCAACGAGGTGAAGTAGTCCGCGATGGCATGGGTGATCCGCCCGCCCAACGCAAAGACCCTCCGGCCCGGATCGGCCAGCAGGCCCGCCGCCGCATCGAACTCTGCCGGGTCGATCTGGTTCAGCGTCGCTTGCAGGTTTGACACGACCGCCTCGGCGAACCGGTTCAGGATATGACCATCCGGCACCGCCCCCGCCCGTGTGGCGTGCTTGGTCAACGGCGTGGCCAGCATCGCCTCGACCTCGCCCCTTATCGCCCCTTGAAAATCCGGATAGCCCCTGTACCCCAGCTTTTGCGCCAGCCGCACCACGGTTGGGGTCGACACCTGCGCCGCCTTGGCCAATTGCGTGATCGAACCCAGTGCTGCCACCGGGTAATGTGACAGGACATGAGTGGCCAATTGCCGCTCTGCCCGGGTCAAGTTCGGCAAGGCGGTGCGCAGTTGATCATCAAGGGTCATCGATCTCTCCTTGCCGCAAACAGAAAACATCGTAACAACTGGCGCGGAACAGAAACAATCTTGACAGAATTTCCGGCAAACGCCAGCCTGTCGAAAATTGAGGGTGACTCGCAGATGCGGGCTGACGCGCCATTGGCAACCTACGCGCCAATCATTCAGAATGCCGCCGCCAAGGGGCGGTTGGTGTTGGTGTGCGAACACGCCTCCAACACAATTCCGGCACGTTGGGGCGATCTTGGCCTGTCCGAGACCCAGCGCCACGCCCATATCGCCTTTGACCCGGGCGCTTTGGCCGTCGCCAAAGGTCTGATGCGCCGTCTGGATGCCGTCCTGATCCACGCCCCGGTCAGCCGTCTGATCTATGACTGCAACCGCGCCCCCGACATGAAAGGGGCGATGCCCGCCCGGTCGGAGGTTCACGACATCCCGGGCAACGCCGCCATTTCGGCCGAAGAGCGACTGGCCCGCACCGAAGCGGTCTATCTGCCGTGGGCCAACGGCTTGCACAGCCTGATCGCCCGGCGCATCGCCCTTGGGTTGGCACCGGTGATTGTGACGATCCACTCTTTCACGCCGGTGTATTTCGGCACGCAGCGCCGCGTTGAATTCGGCATCATCCATGACGCCGACCCGGCCTTGGCACTTGCCCTGCGGGATGCGGCCCGCCAGACCAAGCTGGTGACCGAACTGAACCAGCCCTATGCGGCCCGCGATGATGTCACCCACACCCTGCGCCTTGCGGCCACGCCCTATTGCTTGCCCAACGTCATGCTCGAAATCCGCAACGACCTGATCGCCACCGACGCCGCCTGTGAGGCGATGGCCGAAACGCTGGCCCCGGTGCTGAACATGGGGCTGGTCGAAATTCAAAAGCAGGCCAAGGCCAGCTAAGCCGCGCCGCCCGAAAAGATGCAGGGGGGCCAACCCCCGGACACACCAACACAAGGGAGACCGGACATGCCCGGCAACATGACATTCGAAGACCTGAAACTCGCCGTCGATGCGGGCACCATCGACACCGTTCTGGTGGCCGCCATCGACATGTGGGGCCGCCTGATGGGCAAGCGCTTTCACGCCGCGTTCTTTGTGAAAAGTGGGTGGCAGGAAACCCATTGCTGCGACTATCTGCTGACCGTCGATCAGGACATGAACACGGTGCAGGGCTATAAATCCTCATCCTGGCAAACCGGCTACGGTGACTATGTGATGAAGCCCGACATGACGACCCTGCGCCCGATCCCGTGGCTGCCGGGCACAGCGCTGGTGCTGGCCGACCTGATGGACCACCACACCCATCAAGAGGTCACGATCAGCCCCCGTGCGATCCTGAAAAAGCAGGTCGCCCGCGCCAAAGCCATGGGCTTGCAGGCGATGATGGCGACCGAACTGGAATTCTACCTGTTCGAGAATTCCTATGAAAACCTGCGCGATGGCGGTCTGAAAGCCCTGCACCCGGTGTCGGCCTATAACGAGGACTACCACATCTTCCAGACCACCAAGGAAGAAGACGTGATGCGCGCCGTCCGCAACGGCCTGTACGGCGCAGGCATCCCGGTCGAAAACTCCAAAGGTGAGGCGGATGCGGGTCAGGAAGAGCTGAACTACAAATACTCTGACGCTTTGGACACCGCCGACAACCATTCGATCATCAAGAACGGCATCAAGGAAATCGCCTGGACCAAGGGGCGTTCGGTCACCTTCATGGCCAAGTATGACCATCGCAAAGCCGGGTCGTCGGCCCATGTCCACCAAAGCCTGTGGACGCTGGGCGGCAAACCCGCCTTTGCCGACGACAAGGATCAGCACGGCATGTCCGACCTGATGAAGCACTATATCGCAGGCCAGTTGCACCACGCCCGCGACATCACCGCCTTTCTTGCGCCTTACGTCAACAGCTACAAACGCTACACGATCGGCATGTTTGCCCCGACGAAAGCAGTGTGGAGTGCGGACAACCGCACTGCAGGCTTTCGCGTTTGCGGGATGCACACCAAGGCCGTCCGGGTCGAATGCCGCATTCCGGGCAGCGACATGAACCCCTATCTCGCCTGCGCTGCCCTTCTGGCCGCAGGTCTGGACGGGATTGAGAACAAGATGGAACTTGAACCGGAAATGCGCGGCGACATGTACATGGCCGGAGGCATCCGCGAGGTGCCCAAGAATCTGCGCGACGCGTCAGCCCTCCTGAAAGCCTCCGCCATGCTGCGGTCCGCCTTTGGTGACGAGGTCGTGGACCACTACCACCACGCCTGCGAGTGGGAGATTGCCGAAACCGACCGCGTCGTGACCGATTTCGAACTGCAGCGTCTGTTTGAACGGTCATAACGCAACGGTCGACCAAACCCGACCCTATCCCAACTGTAGGTCGGGGCATGCCCCCACTCCCAAACAAACGCCCCACTCTCAACCAAACGCCCCACACTTCGACAAACGCCCGGCTCTGTTACAAACGACAGGGCAATCGCCCGACAAGGTATCCCAAATGACACCCATCCAACTGATTTCCCCGGTAGACGGCTTGGTCTATGCCGAACGCCTGCCCCTCACCCTTGAGGCGGCGCAGGCGATGGCCGCCCGGGCCAAGGCCGCGCAAAAGTCGTGGGCCGCCCGCCCGTTGACTGAACGGATCGCGCTGGTCAAATCCGGAGTGACCAACCTCAACGCCATGAAAGACGTAATCGTCACCGAACTCGCTTGGCAAATGGGCCGCCCGACCCGCTTTGGCGGTGAGTTTGGCGGGGTGAACGCCCGCACCGACTATATGGCAGAGATCGCCGAAAAGACCCTCGCCCCCACCGTCATCGAAGACAGCGACACATTCCGCCGTCTGATCGCGCGTGAGGCGCTTGGCGTGGTTTTCATCATCGCCCCGTGGAACTATCCCTACCTGACCACGATCAACACCCTCGTCCCCGCCCTCATCGCGGGCAACACGGTGGTCTTGAAACACGCCAGCCAAACCATGCTGGTCGGCGAACGTCTGGCCGAAGCGTTCCACGCCGCAGGCATCCCGGCCGATGTGTTCCAGAACGTCGTGCTGGATCATGCCACCACCGAAAGCCTGATCGCCTCTCGCGCCTTCAACTTTGTCAACTTCACAGGCTCTGTCGGTGGTGGCCAAGCGATGGAGCGGGCTGCAGCGGGCACTTTCACCCCCCTTGGGCTGGAACTGGGCGGCAAAGACCCAGGCTATGTCCGCGCCGACGCCAATCTTGACGCCGCGGTTGATACCCTGATGGACGGTGCCATGTTCAACGCCGGGCAATGCTGCTGCGGGATCGAACGGATCTATGTTCACGAAAGCCTGTATGACGCCTTTGTCGAAAAATCGGTGGCATGGGTCAACGCGCTGAAACTCGGCAACCCCTTCGACCCAGACTCCACCCTTGGCCCAATGGCCAACAAACGCTTTGCCAAGGTCGTGCGTGACCAGATTGCCGAGGCGATTGCGGCAGGTGCCACCGCCCTGATTGACCCCGCGAACTTCCCCGCCGATGATGGCGGCGCCTATCTTGCGCCCCAGATATTGGTCAACGTGACCCATAAGATGCGGGTGATGATGGAAGAATCCTTTGGCCCGGTCGTCGGCATCATGAAGGTGAAAGACGACGCCGAAGCGCTGGCCCTGATGAACGACAGCCCCTACGGCCTGACGGCATCGGTCTGGACGCAAGACTATGACACGGCGGCAGCCCTTGGCGCCCATATCGAAACCGGCACCGTCTTCATGAACCGCGCCGACTACCTTGACCCGGCTTTGTGCTGGACCGGCTGCAAGGACACCGGCCGGGGCGGCAGCCTGTCTTTCCTTGGGTTCCATTCGGTGACCCGTCCGAAATCCTACCATCTGAAGAAGGTGTAACATGGCTCACAACGTTCCCAACCGGAACTGGAACTACCCGACCCCGATCAAATTCGGCGTTGGCCGCATTGCCGAACTGGGCGAACTTGCCAAGGCCGCTGGCCTGACAAAGCCCTTGCTGGTGACAGACAAGGCGCTTGCGTCCCTGCCGATCACCCAACAGGCGCTGGATGTGATGCAGGCGGCCGGCCTTGGCCGCGCGGTTTTTTCCGAGGTGGACCCCAACCCGAATGAGACGAACATGGCCGACGGCATCGCCGTCTACCTTGCAGGCGGACATGACGGGGTGATCGCGTTCGGCGGCGGGTCGGGTCTTGATCTGGGCAAGATGATCGCCCTGATGGCGCATCAGCGCAAAGACCTGTCGGTCTGGGACCTTGAGGATGTTGACGACTGGTACACCCGCGCCGATGCCGAAAAGATCGCACCAATCATCGCAGTGCCCACCACCGCTGGCACCGGGTCAGAGGTCGGGCGTGCCGGGGTACTGACGAACCCTGTCACCCACAAGAAGAAGATCATCTTCCACCCCAAGCTGATGCCGGTCGTCACGATCTGCGACCCGGCGCTGACCGTCGGCATGCCGCGCTTCATTACGGCTGGCACCGGGATGGACGCGCTGGCGCACTGCTTGGAGGCCTATTGCTCGCCCTTCTACCACCCCATGTCGCAAGGCATCGCGTTAGAAGGGATGCGGCTGGTGTTTGAAAACCTGCCACTGGTCTATCATGATCCGACCAACCTTGACGCCCGCGCCCATATGATGAGTGCGGCGGCGATGGGGGCTACGGCGTTTCAAAAGGGTCTGGGGGCGATCCACAGCCTGTCACACCCGATTGGTGCGGTGTACGGCACCCACCACGGCACCACCAACGCGGTCGTCATGCCAATGGTTTTGGACTTCAACCGCGCCGTGATCGAGGACAAGATCAACGCCGCAGCAGCCTACCTTGGCTTCAAGGGCTTTGACGGGTTCAAGGCTGCGGTGATGGACCTGCGCGCCAAACTGGGCATCCCGGCCAACCTGACGGCCATGGGGGTCAAGCCCGAAGACATCGACATGCTGACCGACATGGCGCTGGAAGACCCGTCCTGCGGCGGCAACCCGGTGGTGATGACCCGGGCAAACACGATGGCGCTGTTCGTCAGTTGCATGTGAACCGGGTCTGGGCGCGCTGCAAGGTGCGCCCGGTCTGACTTTGGTGAAACGGGAAGCCCGGCTTGTAACGCGGGCCGGTGCTGGTTCGCCCGGCTTTTGCGCCTGACCCGCCAATGGGTTGATATCGGCGGCGAAGGCTGGTTCAAAGGGCCAACCGGGCGACCATACCGGCCCGGGAGGACCGCAGCGTGCAGCACATCTCGACCGAAATCGCCATCATCGGCGCGGGAATCGTGGGACTGGCCATTGCCGAGGCTTTGGTGGCAGAGGGTCACGAGGTCGTGCTGATCGACCCGCAGGCGCCCGGGTCCGGTGCAAGCTACGGCAATGCCGGTACGATTGCCGACTATGCTGTCCTGCCGGTCGGCACACCGGATGTGCTGAAAAAACTGCCCTCCCTGCTGTTCAACCGCAACTCGCCGCTGGCGATCCGGCCCGGGGCGATGATGGCACTGGCGCCGTGGCTGGCCCGGTTTACCCGCCAGTCGCTGCCCAAAGCGGCCCACAAGAACGCGCTTGCCCTTGCCACTCTGGTGTCGGGCGCGCGCGAGCTTTGGCACGATCTGGCCACCCGGATCGGCGGGCTGGATCTTCTGCAGCAAGAGGGTTGCCTGTATCTGTACGAAACGGAAAAGGCGTTTCGCGCGGCAGAGGCCGACATGGCCCATCGGCGCAGCTTTGGCGTATCGGTTGACCTGATCAGCGCCAGCGAACTGGCCCATCTGGAACCCAATTTGCCTCAAATGGCCGGGGCAGCGTTCTTTTCGGGCGCTTCATTCCTGTCCGATCCGGGGGCGATGGTGCAACGGCTGGCCCAATCGACGCTGCAATATGCAGGGCTTTTGACGGCAAATGTTGAACGGCTGACCCGGCAGTTTGACGGCATCATTCTGGAAGGTGTCGGTTTTCGCATGCATGCCAAGCGGGTGATCCTGGCTGCCGGGGCCCGGTCACGCGCCCTTGCGGCGATGGCGGGCGACGAGGTGCCCTTGGACACCGAGCGTGGCTATCATCTGGAATGGGACATGCCCGCGCCTTTGTTGACGCGGCCGTGCAGCCCCACCTCTCGCGGGTTTTATCTGTGTCCGATGACGGGGCGTTTGCGGGTCGCGGGCACGGTGGAGTTGGGCGGCCTGACCGCCCCCCCCTCGCAGCACCGGCTGGACCGGCTGTTGAAAGGGGCGCGGGCGATCTTTCCCGACCTGCCCGAGCCTTCGGCGACCTGGATGGGCTTTCGCCCGTCAATGCCCGACAGCCTGCCGGTGATAGGTGCGTCACAGGGTGGGGCCGAGGTGATCCATGCCTTTGGCCACGGTCATATCGGTGTCACTCTGGCCCCGATCACGGCGCGGATCGTGGTCGATCTGATCAAGGGGCGCGAACCTGAGGTGGACATTTCGGCCTGCAGGCCGGGGCGGTTCTGACCGGGTTTGCGGTGTGAAATCATGAGATAACACACGTGTTATATAACATAACCAATTGATAACGCTTGATTTTACAAAAAATCTTTACGTTTTGTTAACCCGGACTTCACATGGACGCAGGCGGGATTTTTCGCAGAAAAATCGGGGCCACGATTTTTCCGCGAAAAATCAACGCCTCACACCATGCCGTTTTCCGCGATAAGTCACCGCGTCACAACATTCCCGGCACAACCTGATCGGGTGGGCGGTGGCCGTCGGCGAAAGTTTTGATGTTGATGATCACCTTTTCGCCCATCTCGATCCGGCCTTCAATCGTCGCCGATCCCATATGGGGCAGCAGCACGACGTTGGGCAGGTCTTTCAGGCGTGGATTCACTCTGCCGTTTTCGTAGACGTCCAAGCCCGCACCCGCCAGCTCGCCAGCCCTTAAGCCTCGGGTCAGGGCGTTTTCGTCGATCACCTCGCCGCGAGAGGTGTTGACGATCACGGCGGTCGGCTTCATCAGCTTCAGCCGCCTTGCGTTCATCAGGTGGAAGGTGGACGGCGTGTGCGGGCAGTTGACCGACAGAATGTCCATCCGGGCGACCATCTGATCCAGGCTTTCCCAATAGGTCGCCTCAAGTTCCGACTCAAGATCGGGGCGCAGGCGGCGGCGGTTGTGGTAATGGACCTGACAGCCAAAGGCTTTGGCGCGGCGTGCCACAGCTTGCCCGATCCGCCCCATGCCAAGGATGCCAAGACGCCGCCCCGCCAACCGGCCACCGAGGAAAGCCATCGGGGACCAACCCTGCCATTCGCCCGCCTGCATGGCCGCCAAACCCTGCGGGATGCGGCGTGTCAGGGCAAGGATCAGGGCAATCGTCATGTCGGCGGTGTCTTCGGTTGTCACTCCCGGCGTGTTGGACACCAAAATCCCCCGCGCCCGGGCGGTTGCGACGTCGATATGGTCAACCCCCGCGCCGTAGTTCGCGATCAGCTTCAGCCGGGTGCCGGCCTGCCCGATCAGGCCCGCGTCGATCCGGTCACAGATCGTGGGCACCAGCACGTCACAGGTCTGCATGGCTTCGGCCATTTCCTCACGGCTCATCAGCGTGTCAGGGTCGCGCAGGTCAACGTCGAACAGTTCTTTGAGGCGGGTTTCCACCACCGGCGGCAAGTGCCGCGTGACGACGACCGACAAACGTGCCTGACCCATGGTGACCTTCCTTCTCTTCCCAACGCGCCGTATTGGTGGCAAAGTGACGCCAAGTGCCTTGAGGCACAAGTGCGGACAGGCCGATCCGGCCCCGCACAGACAACAAGACGCAGGCACATCGGGCAGGATGGCAATGACGGCACGTCTATGGGTGTTTTTGGCAGGTGTCTGGGGCGGTGTTCGCGGCTCAGGTCGCGGCGGCAATTTGGCGGGTGGCCTGGTAAGCGGGCCATGTGCAGGGTGCCGCAGCGGTCCTCTCAACAATGTGATGATCGGCCTTGGCGGTCAAAGCCGAGGTTTAAGCAGGGTTGTGGTGTATGCCGCAGGGTTTGTGATGTGGGCGTTGCTTTGCCCCGCTGTGGTGCAGGCGCAAGACGGCAGTGCCGGGTTGGAACAGCAGGTCGAGGGCGCGACCGATCCCGGCATCAACGGGGCGGTGACCCCGGACGCGATTGTCCTGCCGCATGATCCGGGCATGGGGGCGGTGACCAACCGGCCGATCCCGCGCTTTGTCAGCCTGAAAGGATCAGAGGGCAACGCACGGCGCGGCCCCGGCCTGACCCACCGCATCGACTGGGTCTTCACCCGTGAGGGGATGCCGTTGAAGATCACCGCCGAATACGAACACTGGCGAAGGGTCGAGGATGTCGATGGCGCGGGCGGGTGGATTCACTACTCGCTGCTGTCGGGGGTGCGCACGGTTCTGGTCACGCAAGACATGGCGCAGGCGTTTTCCGCGCCCGACCAGACGATGCAGGTCGTTTATCAGTCCGAAATGGGCGTGATCGGCAAACTGCTGCAATGTATCCCGGACTGGTGCCGCATCGTGGTTGAGGGCGACACCGGATGGGTGCGCAAGACTGCGCTGTGGGGCGTTGATCCCAAGGAAATCTATCCCTAGCAAGACAACGTCCAAGGGCCGGTCAAGTCCGCGCCGCACAACTGTCCGGGCCGCACATCTGCATCAGTCTGACTTGGCGCAGCATTCGTAGCGTTGCGCCACCCCACATCCTGCTTTCTCGCGTAACCCGACATTAATTCCGCCAAACCCTACGGCACTTGGGTTGCGGGCAAAGACCGGGCGCGGTATCAATTATGCGTGTGGATAACAAGGCGCTGCCCAGATGGTTCAAGACCGCAAACCCTACCGGCGTGAGGCTGAAGACAAGCGCCGTCACGCCCTTGTCGAGGCAACGCTGGCTTTGGTGGCCGAGGGTGGGGCAAAGTCGGCCACGGTGCGCGCGATTGCCCAGAAGGCCGGAGTGACGGCAGGTCTGATCCGGCATTATTTCCAAGGCAAGGATCAGTTGATCGCCGCCGCCTACCGCCATCTGATGGACCGGATGACCGAAGACAGCGCTGCCGTGCTGAACGCCGCGCCCAGCGACCCAAGGGCGCGGTTGACGGCGTTCGTTGCAGCCTCGCTTCAACCCCCCGTCGTGGACCCCGAGGCGTTGATTCTGTGGGCGACCTTCCTGCAGGAAACCCACCGCGACCCTGCGATGCGCCAGACCCACTCGCAAACCTATCTGGGCTTTCGCGACATGCTGCAGGGCCTGATCGCCGCCTTGCCCGATATGCGGGATGCACCCGATCCGGCCGAACCGCGCCGTCTGGCGATTGCCTGCAACGCGGTGATTGACGGTCTGTGGATGGAAGGCTGCGTGCTGCCAGAGGCGTTTGAGACGGGGGAACTGGTCGAAATCGGCATCCGCTCTGTCGGGGCTATACTTGGGCAGGATTTGTCGCACTATCTGCTGTTGTCACAGCCGATCCGCTATGAGGCCCTGATGGGACATCCGTCATGAAATACGCCGCTGTCACCGAACGTCTGGCCGGCCTTGGCGGTGCCAAGTGGGAAATCCATGCCGCCGCCCGCGCCATGGTTGCTACGGGTGAAGCCGTCATCTCTTTGACCATCGGTGAACCCGATGTGCCACCTGCGCCTGAATTGCTGGCCCGGGCCAAGGCCGCGATGGATGCGGGCCGCTATGCCTATTCCAACGGGCGCGGAGAGCCTGCATTGCTGGCCGCCCTGTCGGCCCGCTATACCAACCGCAGCGGTCGTCCGATCGGCGCTGACCAGATCACCGCCTTTCCCGGCACGCAGACCGCGCTTTACGCTGTGTTGACCGCCCTTGTCGGTCCGGGCGACGAGGTGCTGGTCGGTGACCCGATGTATGCCACCTATGAAGGCGTCATCATGGCACACGGTGCCACGGCGGTGCCGGTGCCCTTGCGTCCCGAACACGGCTTTCGGATGCAGGCTGCGGATGTTGCGGCGCGGGTCACGCCCAGATCGCGGGTCTTGTTCCTGAACACGCCGCACAACCCGACCGGTGCTGTATTGACGCCCGAGGATGTGCTGGCACTTGGCGCTCTCGCCAAGGCGCAGGATCTGTGGATTCTGTCGGATGAGGTTTATGAAGAACTGATCTTCGGCGCGGGCCAGTTCGCGTCACCGCTTGATGTGGCTGATCTGGCAGAGCGGACGATTGCGGTATCGTCGATCTCGAAATCGCACGCGGCACCGGGGTTCCGGTCGGGCTGGGCGGTTGGACCGGCCGAGTTCACCACCCGCCTGCTGCCGGTCGCAGAGACGATGCTGTTCGGCAACCAACCCTTCATCGCCGATATGACAGCGCTTGCGGTGTCAAACCCCTCGACCGTGGCGCGGGGCATGGCTGAGCGTTTTGCCCGCCGCGCCGCCCTGATCAAGACTATGCTGGGCGGGCAGAACGCCGTGCATGTCCATGAACCCGGGGCGGGGATGTTCACCGTGGTCGATATCCGCGCCACCGGCCTGTCAGGCACCGATTTCGCCCGCCAGCTTTTGGCCGAGGAAAAGGTGGCCGTCATGCCGGGCGAAAGCTTTGGTGCGTCGCTGAACGGCTGGTTGCGGCTCAGCCTGACGCGCCCGGACGACGAAGTGGCCGAAGCCTGTCGCAGGATTGCCGCCTTTGCCGCCCGCCAGATGAAAGGGAGTTGAGATGAGAACGCTTGGAAACCTTCCGGTCAAGACTATCCCGGCGCGCGCGCTGAAAGGGTCATCATGAGAACCGTTGGCGAACGTCTGATCGAGGGTCTGGCGGCGCGCGGTGTGCGCGTGGTGTTCGGTATCCCCGGCGTGCATACGGTGGAACTTTACCGTGGCCTGTCGGGCTCCTCCATCCGCCATGTGACAGCGCGCCACGAACAGGGCTGCGCCTTCATGGCCGACGGCTATGCGCGGGTGTCCGGCCAACCCGGCGTCGCCTTTGTGATTACAGGGCCGGGCCTGACCAATGCCTTGACCGCGATGGGCCAAAGCCGTGAGGATTCGGTGCCGGTGCTGGTGATCTCCGGGGTGAACAGGCGCGACACGTTGGGCAAGGGTCTGGGCCGGTTGCACGAACTGCCCGACCAGTCGGCACTGGTGCGCGCCTTGTGCCC
This sequence comes from Rhodobacterales bacterium, assembly GCA_038231775.1. Classification (GTDB taxonomy): domain Bacteria; phylum Pseudomonadota; class Alphaproteobacteria; order Rhodobacterales; family Rhodobacteraceae; genus Stagnihabitans. The sequence goes on from JBBRKS010000008.1 coordinate 37,333, forward strand.
GTCCCGCCAGATCCTGTCGCCCGAAGATGTTGGCCCGGTGCTCGACTGGGCTTGGGGCCTGTTGACCACCGGCCGCCCCGGCCCGGTTCACATCGAAGTGCCAACCGATGTCATGCCACTACCCTGCCCCGAACTTGCAGTCCCCGCCACATTGCCCTCCAAAGCCCTGCCCCCGACCGAGGCGCTGACCGCCGCCGCAACCCTGCTGAACACCGCCAAACGCCCGCTGATCCTGGCGGGCGGCGGTGCGCGGGGCCAGGAGGGCGCGCTGAAAGCGCTCGCCGAACGTCTGAACGCCCCGGTGATTGAAACCACCAACGCGCGCGGCATGCTACACGACCATCCGCTGTGCGTCCCGGCCTCACCCAGCCTTGTCCCGGTGCGTGCTTTGATCGCCGCCTCTGACCGCGTGCTGGCGGTCGGAACCGAGATTGGCCAGACCGACTACGACATGTATGCCGACGACGGACTGCCCTCGCTGGCCAACATGATCCGCATCGACACCGATGCCGCCCAACTGGCCCGCCATCCCGCGACGCTGACCCTGCAAGGCGATGCGGGGGCGACGATGACGGCCCTGCTGGCACGGCTGACTCAACATACGTCTGACGGCGAGACGCAGGCGGCCCAGACCCGGCAAGCCGCCCGCGCGATCCTTGGCGAATTGTCCGCCACCATGCCCGCCCAATTGCAGATGGTCGAGGCGGTCCGCGCCGCGTTGCCCATGTGCCTGATCGTGGGCGACAGTACCCAGCCGGTCTATGCCGGAAATCTGTATTACGACCACGACCGCCCCGGTGGCTGGTTCAACGCCGCCACCGGCTTTGGCGCGCTGGGCTTTGGCCCCGGTGCCGCCGTGGGTGCCGCGATGGCGGCCCCCGGCGCGAAGGTGGTCTGCCTGATCGGCGACGGCGGCCTGCAATTCTCACCGGGTGAATTGCGCACGGCGGTCGATGAACGCCTGCCGATCACCTATATCGTCTGGAACAACGCCGCATTTCGCGAAATCGCCGATGCGATGCGCGGCGCGAATACCGAAATCATCGGCTGCCACCCATCGCCCCTGCGCATGGAACCCTTCGCCGCCGCCTGCGACCTGCCCTTCACCTCGATCCCGCAAGAGCCCGACCTGCTGCACTGGGCGCTGAGCCAACCCTGCGACGGCCCACGCATGATCGAAATCCGCGTGACCTTGTGATTTGCTCTTTGCCAAATACTCCCCCCGGAGGGTCTTGATTTTTCGCAGAAAAATCGTGACTCCGCTGGCGAAAAATCAGGCGCTCTTCGCCAACCTTGCCTCAAGCACCTCAAACGGCAGTCCCGGCGCGTCCTTGGCACAGCGGATCACGAGGGATGTTTTCACATTCGCCACGTTGTCGGCCTTCAGCAGCTGCTCTGTCAGGAAATTCTGAAAGGTCGACAGGTCCGGTGCCACGCATTTCAAAATGAAATCAATCTCGCCGTTCAGCATGTGACATTCGCGGACCAATGGCCAGGCGCGGCAGCGGCCTTCAAAGACCGACAGGTCAGCCTCGGCCTGGCTGTTCAGGCGCACCATGGCGAAAACCTGCACTTCGAATCCCAGTTCGCGCGCGTCGATGTCAGCGTGATAGCCCTTGATGTAGCCCGCCTCCTCCAGCGTGCGCACCCGGCGCAGGCAGGGTGGCGCGGAAATCCCGACCCGGCTGGCGAGTTCGACATTGGTCATCCGGCCATCGGCCTGCAATTCCGCCAGAATCTTGCGATCAATCGGATCAAGCTTGGCAACTGGCATGGCACGCTCCTCTGTTGCGCTTTTCTGTACGCGGGCGGGCCTGTCTGCGCAATAATATTTCACCGATACGCAAGAAAAAGTCATAACCTGGTCGCGAACCGATGGCGGGCCGCAAGCCCTTTCCCCGGCCCCTGCCCTCACCTATATCAATGTGTCTGAGATTCCGGCGAGGGCGAAAATGGGCGAGACACGGCACACCAAGGTTCTGATCATAGGCTCGGGACCGGCGGGCTACACGGCGGCGGTCTATGCGGCGCGGGCGATGACCAACCCGATCCTTGTGCAGGGCCTGACGCCGGGCGGCCAGTTGACCATCACGACAGAGGTGGAAAACTGGCCGGGTGACACCCATGTCCAAGGCCCGGACCTGATGATCCGGATGGAGGATCACGCCAAGGCGATGGGGGTCGAGGTGATCTCTGACTACATCACCAGCCTTGATCTGCAAAACCGCCCCTTCACCGCGCAATCGGACAGTGGAATGGTCTATACCGCCGATGCCGTGATCCTTGCGACCGGTGCGCAGGCCAAATGGCTGGGACTGCCGTCGGAACAAAAGTTCAAGGGCTTTGGCGTTTCGGCCTGCGCGACCTGCGACGGCTTTTTCTATCGCGGCAAAGAGGTTGTCGTCATCGGCGGTGGCAACACCGCGGTGGAAGAGGCGCTGTTTTTGACCAACTTTGCCACCAAGGTCACGCTGATCCACCGCCGCGATGCCTTGCGCGCCGAAAAGATCATGCAGGACCGGCTGTTCAAGCATCCCAAGATCGCCGTCATCTGGAACAGCGAAGTCACCGAAGTGCTGGGCAGCGACGCCCCCGCCTCTGTCACCGGGGTGCGGACCCGCAACCTTTTGACCGGAGAAATGGCCGACATTCCGTGCCACGGCTTTTTTGTGGCGATCGGCCACGCCCCGGCCTCGGAACTGGTCAAGGACCAACTGCCACTGCACAACGGCGGCTATGTTCAGGTTGAACCGGGCACCACGCGCACCGCGATCCCCGGCGTGTTTGCGGCGGGCGATCTGACTGACCATATCTACCGTCAGGCGGTGACCAGCGCGGGCATGGGCTGCATGGCCGCACTGGACGCCGAACGCTGGCTCGCGGGGCACTAGACGCAAGGCGGTGCGGCGGCTTTGCAAGCGCACCGCCGCCCCCTTGCCGCAAACTTCCTGCTGTCTTGCGCCGCACTGCCGCAAAAACAGGCCAGCATCGGCAAGTTTTCGCGGCATATTGGGCGTGTTTCGTAATACCATTGTCCAAGTAGCTTGATTATATTGTGGCGCGAGGCCAAAAGCCGCTTCAAGCGGGGGTTGCATGACCCTCAGTCGATTGTTCAGCAAGAGCGAGACCCCTATGGCCATTTCAAACCACGCGCCGATTCCCGAATTGTTCGTTTCACCCAAAGACGCAGAGCGTCTCAAGACCGAGGCAGGTGCCATGCCGTCGTGGGATCTGACCTCTCGTCAGGCCTGCGATCTGGAACTACTGATGAACGGCGGATTTTACCCGCTGCAGGGCTTTAACACCGAAGCCGACTACAACGGTGTCGTCGAAAACATGCGGCTGGCGGATGGCAGCCTGTGGCCGATGCCGATCACGCTGGACGTGTCCGAGAAATTCGCTGACGCCGTGGCCCCGGGCACAAAGATTGCGCTGCGCGATGCGGAAGGCGTGATTCTGGCCATCATGACAGTGTCCGACAAATGGACCCCGGACAAATCGAACGAGGCGGCCAAGGTGTTTGGCGTGGGCGCCGATGATCTGGCGCATCCGGCCATCAACTACCTGCACAACGTTGCGGGCCCGATCTATCTGGGCGGCAAGGTCGAAGGTCTGCAGGCCCCGGTCCACTATGACTTCAAGGCCAGCCGCGACACACCGAACGAACTGCGCGCCTATTTCAAGAAACTCGGCTGGGAAAAGGTCGTGGCGTTTCAGACCCGCAACCCGTTGCACCGCGCCCATCAGGAACTGACCTTCCGCGCCGCGCGTGAGGCGCAGGCCAATCTGTTGATCCATCCGGTGGTCGGCATGACCAAGCCGGGCGATGTGGACCATTTCACCCGCGTGCGCTGCTATGAGGCGGTGCTGGACAAGTACCCGCAATCGACCACAACCATGTCGCTTCTGAACCTTGCGATGCGCATGGCTGGCCCGCGTGAAGCGGTCTGGCACGGCCTGATCCGCGCCAACCACGGTGTCACCCACTTTATCGTCGGCCGCGACCATGCTGGCCCGGGCAAGAACAGTCAGGGCAAGGATTTCTATGGCCCCTATGACGCGCAGACCCTGTTTACAAAGTACGAATCCGAAATCGGCGTGAAGATGGTCGACTTCAAGCACATGGTTTATGTGCAGGAACGTGACCAGTACTACCCCGCCAACGAAATCCCCGAAGGCTGCACCGTGCTGGACATCTCTGGCACCGAACTGCGCCGCCGACTGCGTGAGGGGCTTGAGATTCCAGCGTGGTTTTCGTTCCCTGAAGTGGTGGTACAGCTGCGCAAAACCTCTCCGGCGCGTGACAAGCAGGGCTTTACGGTGTTCTTCACCGGGCTGTCCGGGTCGGGCAAGTCAACCGTGGCCAATGCGCTGATGGTCAAGCTGATGGAGATGGGCGGGCGTCCGGTGACGCTGCTGGACGGCGATGTGGTGCGCAAGCATCTGTCGTCGGAACTGGGATTTTCCAAAGAGCACCGCGATATCAACATCAAGCGGATCGGCTATGTCGCGTCCGAAATCACCAAGAACGGCGGCATCGCCATCTGTGCCCCGATTGCGCCCTATACCGCGACCCGGCGTGCGGTGCGTGAGATGATCGAAGCCTACGGTGCCTTTATCGAGGTGCACGTGGCGACCAGTGTCGAGGAATGCGAAAAGCGTGACCGCAAGGGGCTGTACAAGCTGGCGCGTGAAGGCAAGATCAAAGAGTTCACCGGCATCTCTGACCCCTACGAATTGCCGACCAAAGCCGAACTGGTGCTGGAAACCGCCGGGATCGAGGTGGACCATTGCGCCCATCAGGTCATCCTGAAGCTGGAAAGCATGGGTCTGATCAAGGCGTGATGCGCGGGCTCTGATCCGGCTTACGATTTTTCTGCGAAAAATCCGGGCTTGCTGCATGAAGCAAACGCCGCCCCTTGAACGGGGCGGCGTTTGGCATTGCGCGGGTTAACGCAGCGGAGTCATCTTGGACAGGGTGCCGTCTTTCAGCACATAGTGGTGAAAGATCGCCATCGCGGCATGGCCCAGAATAACGATCATCAACCCATTCATCACCAGCACATGCAGATCGCCCGTGCTGTCATTCTTGCCAAACCACGTAATCGCCCCGAGGACCGGCACCGCCAGCATCAGGGCGTACAGCACCCAATGACCGAACTCGGCAGCCTTTTCCGCCAGCGTCATGCGGCCAAAGCTGGTGGCAGTCCCGGTCCGAAACCGCACGATCAGCCGCAGGATGACCAGAGCCAGCAGCACTGATCCTGCCCAGACATGCCAAACGGGGGTCAGACCCACGACAGGCTCACCCGAGATATGCGCATCCAGCGCATCACCCATACCATCAGAGATGAAATAGTTGGCGGCAATCAGCAGGGCGGTCGCCCAGTGCAGCCCGATATGCAATCGGCTGTAAGAAGTGGTAGAAGCCATCGGTTCGTCCCTTATCTCGTCATGCCGGGCGGCCTGTCCGCCAGTGGCTGGTGATGACGTGACTTGGGACGAACGCTGCAGGTGCAGCAATTGGCTTTGCGGTCTAGAACAGCAAAGTTGCAGGCCTCTATACCGCAAGTTTGAGGTCTGCAACTGTCGTGTCAGGAGGCTTTACGCCCGGTTACGGCCCGATCAGTGGACAAAAACCGGGGCCATGTCGTTCTGCCGGGCCAAGGCGAAGGCCAGCGACCGGTCAGCCACCAAAGCGACGCGTTCGCCGTCCGTGCGGTGCACGGCATAGATCGTCTTGAACCCCTCCGCCTGGCTTTGCAGGTCGGCGGGCAGGTCGGCGACCAGAACCGGTCGGACATAGACAATGCTGCGCTCTGCCTCTGGCAGGAGGTCGAATTTCGCGTCCATGACGGATCTCCTTTCATGAGATTTTGTCGTAGGTTGCCGGGGGGTTTGGGTCCGGTGTGTAGGGGTCAGGCGGTTTTGGGTCGGGCGGTTTTGGGCCACGGATCTGGGCTTTTGACGGGTCATGACCGGCCGATGCGGATGGTTTGCACAACGGTTTCGGGTGCCTGGCGGCGCAGGTCGATGTGCAAGAGGCCATGCTCCAGATCGGCACCGCCGACCTCTACCCCGTCGGCCAGCACAAAGCTGCGCTGAAAGGCGCGGGCGGCAATGCCACGGTGCAGATACACCCGGTCAACGATTTCTTCGGATTGACGGCCACGGATCACCAGTTGCCGGTCCTCGACCGTGATCTGCAGGTCTTCATCGCGAAAGCCTGCCACCGCGAGGGTGATGCGGTAGGTGCAGTCCGAAGTCGCCTCGATGTTAAACGGCGGATAGCCTTCAGAGGCGGTCTTGGCGGTGCGTTCCACCAGCCGTTCCAGTTGTTCAAAGCCCAGAAGATAAGGGTGGGCGCCAAAGGTCAGTTTCGTCATGCGCATGTCCTTGAGTTAAGCGACATTGGCGTGGCGGACCCCGAAGGCACCCGTCACCAGTTGAATATGGGACGCCGCCGGTTGGGCTGCAAGGGTTGCGATGGGGTTGAAATATTCAGGTGGTGGAATCGGAGTTGGGTTGGTCGGGTGTCTGTTGGTTTTTGCGGCGGAACAGGTTTGAGTGGGATGGTTGGGCATAATCTCTTTTCGCCTGTTTTTTGCCCGCCGCAGCGGCGTCGCCCGCCGGTTTACCGTCGCACTCTTTTCAACAAAATTTTTTCCCGAAGGACCAGCGAATCGCTGTAGAGTATCTGTATGACCACAATAATCCGCGACGCCCATATGAACGTCTCAAACGAGTTGAACTTTGAGGACATGCTGCGCATCCGGCTGGCGGTGCTGCGGCGCGAGCATCGTGATCTGGACGAGGCGATCCACGCCCTGGAATTCTCGGGCCGCCCGGATCAGCTGACCCTGCGCCGCCTGAAAAAGCAGAAGCTGGCGCTGAAGGATCAGATGGTGAAGATCGAGGACGACATGATCCCGGATATCATAGCCTGAAATAGGGGGCTTGCGGGGATTGGCCCGATCGAGTGCGAGTCCGACGGGTTGAGGCCACACGGATTCGGGGGGCTTGCCAGACACACCGTCTGCGCCAACCGGCTGGTGTTGCGGGCGATACTGGCGCCGCTGCCTCTGGCGGGAGTATTTGGCAAAGAGCAATCGGGTGCTTGAGGCTTGCTCGATTGGCAGGACCGGTATACTCGGCGCCGAGGACAGCGGAGGTGCGCATGGGCGTTCAGGTCGGGATCATCATGGGCAGCCAGTCTGACTGGCCGACGATGAAAGAGGCAGCGCTTTTGCTGGACCAGCTTGGCATCCGCTATGAGACGAAGATCGTGTCGGCGCATCGCACACCGGACCGGATGTGGGCCTATGGCACGACTGCCGTGGCGCGCGGCTTGCAGGTGATCATCGCCGGGGCCGGGGGGGCCGCACATCTGCCGGGCATGATGGCGTCAAAGACACGGGTGCCGGTGATCGGTGTGCCGATCCAGACCAAGGCACTGGCCGGGGTCGACAGTCTGTATTCCATCGTCCAGATGCCCAAGGGCTATCCGGTGGCGACCATGGCGATCGGCGCTGCCGGAGCGGCCAATGCCGGGCTGTTGGCCGCAGGGATCCTTGCCTTGCAGGATGCCGCACTGGCCGCACGGCTGGACGCATGGCGCGCGGCTTTGTCAGCGTCAATCCCCGAGGAGCCGAAGGATGAGTGAGCTTCCCTCTGGCGCGATCATCGGCATTCTGGGCGGCGGGCAACTGGGGCGAATGCTGTCGGTAGCCGCAGCCCGGCTGGGCTTTCGCTGTCATATCTATGAACCGGGGGTGAACCCGCCTGCCGGCGATGTCGCCCATGCCGTGACATGCGCCTCTTATGAGAATGAGGCTGCCTTGCGCGCCTTTGCCGCCTCGGTTGACGTGATCACATATGAGTTCGAGAATGTGCCGACTTCTGCCCTTGATCTGTTGGAAAGCCTTAAACCGATCAGGCCGAACCGGCGCGCACTCGCCACCTCGCAGGACCGGCTGCTTGAGAAGGATTTTCTGACCGGCCTTGGGATTGCCTGCGCACCGTACCGGGCGGTTCTTACCGCGGCTGACCTTGATGCAGCGATTGCCGCCATCGGCACCCCGGCGATCCTGAAAACCACGCGGCTGGGCTATGACGGTAAGGGCCAGATGCGGCTGATGTCACCCGGCGATGCTGCGATGGCCAAGGCGGCGATGCGGCAGGCTTCGGTGCTTGAGGGGTTTGTCAGCTTCACCCACGAGGTTTCGGTGATTGCCGCCCGTGGTCTTGACGGGTCGGTTGCCTGTTTTGATCCCGGTGAGAATGTCCATCTGGACGGCATCCTGCGCACCACCACGGTGCCTGCCAAGCTGACAGCCAGCCAGCGCACCGATGCCATCCTGATGGCGGCGCGCATCCTGAACGCGCTGGACTATGTCGGCGTGCTGGGGGTGGAATTGTTTGTCACCCCGCAAGGCCTGATCGCCAACGAGATCGCGCCGAGGGTCCATAACTCTGGTCACTGGACGCAGAACGGCTGTGCGGTCGATCAGTTTGAACAGCACATCCGCGCCATCACCGGCTGGCCGTTGGGCGACGGTAGCAGGCATTCCGATGTGGTGATGCAGAACCTGATCGGCGACGACATTCTGGCTGTGCCGCAGATTGCCAAAGAGAAAGGCGCAGCGCTGCACCTGTACGCCAAGGGCGCGCCCCGGCCCGGTCGCAAGATGGGGCACGTGAACCGGGTGAAATAGGGTCGGGCGGTCTGACGCAGCGGAGCTTGCGATTGGACGGTTTGTCACGTCTGCCGGCCCGCCAAACCTAGCGCCATTCCGTCTTGCGGTCAGGTTCCCCCGTCCAACTACGTCTCGGGCGTGTCGGTGTCCTCCAGCCCCTGCTCCAGACGAATCCGCGCCGCCTCTGCCAAAGTCGCATAGCGGCGGCGGAAGTCCTGCAGTTGGGCCTCTTCCAGTTCTTCCATGTCCATCAGGGCGTTATGGGCACCTTTGGTCGCGCGGATCAGTTCATCCAGCTTGATCTGGATCGCCTCTGTGTCGCGGTTCTGGGTGTTCTGAATCAGGAAAACCATCAAGAAGGTGACAATCGTGGTGCCAGTATTGATCACCAACTGCCAGGTGTCGGAAAAGGCAAAGATCGGCCCGGTGACGATCCAAAGCACAATAACCCCAAGTGCCAGCAAAAACGCCGCCGGCCGCCCGGTTTGTTTCGCGATGGCCTTGGCCAGATTTCCATAGCGCAACTGCATTTCAGGTCTGCCTTTCAAAAGCGGATACCCCCCCATACGCCCTTCATGCGACAGAACAAAGCCTACAACTTTAATGACATTTGATCTTCCCCGAGGGCGGTTGCCAAGGCTAGACAGGTTGGTGAACAAACAGGCAACAGAAAGTTGTGTGCGATGGGAACCGGTCCGCAGAACTGTGCACCTCCACGGGTGGCGTGTCTTACGATGGCCAAGGATGACGGGGCGTTTGTCGACATCTGGGTGCGCTATTACGCCGCGCTGTTTGGGGCGGTGAATTGCTATGTGGTCGATCATCAGTCAACCGACACGGCCGCACTTGACCGCGCCCGCAACTTGGGAGTGCAGGTGCTGCGGATGCCGTTCGACTATCCGGCCTTTGCGCGCGACGGCATCCGCCAGAATGGCCAGCCGGTGCAGTTCGACGGCTACCGCTTCAACTTTCTGGCCAAGCTGCGCGTCGCCTTGCGGGTGTTTTACGATGTCGTGGTGTTTCATGACGTGGATGAGGTGCTGGTTGTCCACCCCGACCACGGGCAGGACCTTGCGACCTATATGGCAGCGCCAACCCGCTGGGCCAATCACGCGGTTCTGGGCGGCATCGGGGTAGAGGTTTTTCATGATCCGGCGGGCGAGGCGGCTTTTGACCCCGCGCTTGGTGTGCTGGATCAGCGCCGCAATGCCCATTTCCGCCTGCCGGAATGCAAACCGGCGCTGTTTGCCAGCAACGTCGGCTCGACCCCGCATGCCACGCTGGGCGAAGGCTTTGCCATCGACCCGGACCTGTGGCTGCTGCATCTGAAGTTTCTCGACCGCGACCTGCTGCAAGCCCGCCAACAGCACCGCATCGGTGTGGTTCAAAAGGGCGAGGTGCCGGATTGGACGCGTTGGGGCTGGCCGGTGTCAGAGGTGGATGCCCGCTTGCAAGGCTTCGCCGACCGCCCGCTTGACCCCGATGACAGCCGAGGACGCCGCTTTCTTGCCGCACATTTTCCCCGAGCGTCGGACGGCTGCTACCTGGTCAACCGCGCCAAGCAAACCACGCCCGGCCAGTATGAGGCGGATGCCGCCCTGCCCGACGGGGTGCAGGATACGCTGCACGGCGCGCGTTTTCATCTGCCACCTCACCTGCACGGGATAGGCCTATGATCCATGACCCGATTGACCTGCCCTACGACGCCGTAGCGCAAGCCTTGCGCGAACGCCGATTTGCCGATGCGAATGCGTTGTTGTCGCAGATCGGCCTGACGGTTGACCGCGACGACCGTGCGCCCGTGACCCTGAAACGCGTGCCGCACAGCTTTACCAACCTTAGCTTCATCTGCGGCCTGCACCGCTCTGGCACCAGCCTTGGGCAGGATTATCTGGCCAAGCATTACGACGTGGCCTTCCTGCAAAAGGCCCGCGTGCCAGAGAATGAGGGGCAGTTTCTGCAAGACGTCTACCCGTCTGAACGTCCGTTTGGCGGGCCGGGGACATTTGCCTTTTACCCGCAGATGCGCCCTGCCCCGGTGACCGACACGGATCAGGCGCAGCGGCTGGCCGACCGTCTGCTGGGGTCGTGGGCGGCCTATGCCAACGATCCCGGCCACCATCATTTGCTGGAGAAATCGCCGCCCAACATCACCCGCATCGGCTGGTTGCGCAGCCTGTTCCCGCAGGCCCGCTTCGTGATCTGGACGCGTGATCCACGCGCCACCTCGATGTCGACCCACAAATGGCACAACATCCCGGTCAACACCCTGATGCAGCACTGGAATGCCGCCTATCTGTCGGCGATAGAGGCGTTGGGCGACGATTGCATGATCACCCGGTATGAAGATTTTTGCACCGATCCCGAGGCGACGGCCGCCGAAATCGCCCGCTTTTGCGGCATCGCCCGGCGTGAGACCCCGCTGGAACCGGGCAAACGTTTTGCCACGGTCACCAACGCCAACCAGAAATACCTTGACGAATTTCCCGCCCAATTCAGCACCCGCGCCAAACTGCGCGCATGGGAGTTGTTCGGTTATCGGGTGTGAAGGGTGCCGGTGAGATGCAATCTTGCGGTCGGATCACGGCAAGAACGATACGACCCACATCTCTGTAGCACCCGGACATCTTGTAGAAACCGGCGGGTCACCAATGATCGACAGTGCCAAATCCGCTCCGTGCGATTTACCAGCACCTTACGCTGAAAGCACGCGCCTCCACGGTCCGCCGTTGCGCCTGAACCCCTTGCAGAAACCGGCGCGCCGCCGTTCATCGCCGCAGTTCATGGCCGCAGTCCAGCACCCCAACCCCGACGACCTCATATTCCACTCCACCGCCAGCCTCGCACCGCCACCCCACACTCCCGCGCGCACCACCCGCGCACCCCTGCACCTTGCTTGCGCCCTTATGTGCCGGTATCACGGTGACGCCGGGGCTGTTCCCGGCATTCTCAGGGCGGGGCGCAATTCCCCACCGGCGGTACAGCCCGCGAGCGCTTTTGGCCGACGCACAAAGCGACCAAAGGGTCAGCAGATCCGGCGCAACTCCGGGGCCGACGGTATAGTCCGGATGAAAGAGAACCGGTCACAAGCAGCCCCTGTTCAGGCGGCTGCGGCCTGTGGTCATTCCCCCTGATTCACTTGATGTTCTGGAAAGGAACCAAATGAATCAGCTCTCCCTCCCCGCGCTGAACTCGGGCGCTGCGCGTGGTGCGCTTTACATGGTGCTGGCGGGCATCTGCTTTGCCGTAGCCAACGCGATCACCTTCATCATCACCAACCAGTTGAAATTCCTGCCACAATCAGACACGTTCTGGCAATATGGTGTGGCACTGGCCTTCTCGCTGCCGTTCGTTTTGCGCCACGGGCTGTCAGGCCTGCGCACCAAACACCCCGTGTTGCACATCATCCGCGTCATCTTGTCGGCCCTTGGTGTACAGGCTTTTGTGATCAGCCTGTCGCAGGGCACCCCGATCTGGCAGGTCATCGCTTTGGTGATGACCGCCCCCTTGTTCGTGCTTTTGGGGGCGGCGGTGATCCTGAAAGAGACGGTCACCCCGGCGCGCTGGATTGCGGCTGCCGTGGGGTTTGCCGGGGCCACAATCGTCTCGCAGCTTTGGACCACCGGGGTCACCAGTGCCGCATTGTATCCGCTGGCGGCGGCGATTCTGTGGGGGGCAGCCTCGCTGATGACAAAATACCTGACCCGGACCGAGCCTGCGCCGACCGTCACCCTGTGGCTGCTGGTTCTGCTGACGCCCATCAATGCCGCCTTGTCCGTGCAGGCCGGGTTTCAGGTGCCCAGCCTGCCGATCCTCGGCTGCCTTTTGATCGGGGGAGTCATCATGATGGCGGCGCAGTATCTGCTGACATGGTCATATGCGGCGGCGGATGCGGCCTTTGTTCAACCGTTTGATGACCTGAAACTGGTGTCCAACATCGTGATCTACGGGCTGGCGTTCGGCTATTGGCCAGAGGGCAACATCTGGCTGGGCATCACGCTGATCCTTGGCGCGTCGCTTTTCCTGCTGGCGTCGTCGCGCGGTCGTGAAGCGCAACCCGCGCTTTCCTAAACACTGGACTTTCACGCACGGGCGCTTAAGCGTTGCGGCATGGTGACCAGAACCCCACGCCTTGCGACCCGTGCGCTGATCCTGCAGGACAACCGGCTTTTGCTGGTCAACGCCTTTCCGGGCGGGCGGTCTGATCTGTGGTGTGCGCCGGGCGGCGGGGTGGAATCGGGCGCCTCGCTGCACGACAACCTGATGCGTGAGGTGCATGAGGAAACCGGCCTGCGCATCGCCGTGGGCCTGCCCGCCCTGATCAACGAGTTTCACGACCCGGCGACCGGCTTTCATCAGGTCGACATCTTCTTTCGCTGCACCATCGTCGAGGGCAATCTGACCAACGGCTGGCGCGACCCGGCCAATGTGGTGACCGAGCGGCGCTTTTTTGCGCAAGACGACCTGCAAGCGCGCCGCATCCGGTATAAGCCCGACAGCCTGGCCCATGTGCCCTGGCAGGCCGGGCTGACCTATGACCCGCTAGAGCGGCTGATCCGGTAGCCAGGGGGACAGCACCCCTTTGCCCGGCTCAAAGCCCTTTGCGCCGGGCAGGCAAAACGCCCAGCCCGATCCCGCCCAGCACCATGACCGATGCCAGCCAGAACGCCGGGCCCGGCATTTCACCCAGCAGGAAAAACCCGCCCAAAGCCGCGATCAGCGGCACCGACAGTTGCGCCACCGCCGCTCGCCCCGCGCCCAGTTGCGGCAAGACGCCATACCACAGCGCATAGCCCAGACCCGAGGTGACAGCCCCCGACACCAGCGCCAGACCAACTCCCGCCCCGCTCCACTGTCCCGGCCAGACCGCCAGCACCACCAGCCCGACCGGCACCGCCAGCCCGAAATTCCACGCCGAGGCTGCAAGCGCATCCCTTTGCCCGCGCCCGACCAGCGAATAGACGCCCCAGCCCACACCCGCCAAGGCCATCGACAGATCGGGCCACAGCGCGCCACCTTGCGGCGCCAGCAACACGCCCAACCCCGCCAGCGCCAGCACCGCCCCCACGATACGGCCCGCAGGCAAAACCTCACCGCCCAGCCACGCCCCGGCAAACATCGTCACCTGCACCACGCCAAACAGGATCAGCGCCCCGGTTCCGGCATCCAGCGCCAGATAGGCTGCGGAAAAGCCGTATAGGTAGACCAGCAGCCCTACCGCCCCCGGCAGCCGCCCGCGCCAGCCGGGAAAGACCGCCCCGTGCCGCAGCGCCACCAGAACCCCCAGCATCACAGCGCCCGACACCAGCCTGATCGTGGCAAACACCACCGGATCAATCCGCCCGGCCCCGACGGCCAGCCGGTTCAGCACCGAATTGGCCGCAAAGGCCAGCATGACAAGACAGGTCACCCCCAACAGGCGCATGGACTTCTCCTTTGCCCCTTGATGCCTGCGATTGGGCGCAGCGCCAAGCCCCGCACCAACGAAAAGGGCGCCCCAAACGGAGCGCCCTTTCCAACCAACCTTGCGGTCAGATTACATCATGCCGTCCATGCCGCCCATGCCGCCCATGCCGCCGCCGCCCATGCCGCCAGCCGACTTCGGCTCGGGGCGATCAGCGATCATCGCTTCGGTGGTGATCAAGAGCGACGCGATCGAGGCCGCATCTTCCAGGGCAGTCCGCACAACCTTGGCCGGGTCGATCACGCCGAAGGCGAACATGTCACCATATTCTTCGGTCTGCGCGTTGAAGCCAAAGGTCGGGTCGTTCGACTCGCGCACTTTGCCAGCCACGACAGCGCCATCGACGCCAGCGTTTTCAGCGATCTGGCGCAGCGGAGCTTCCAGTGCACGGCGCACGATGGAAATGCCGTTCTGCTGGTCAGAGTTGGCGCCAACCAGGTCATGCAGCAACTTCGCCGCCTGAACCAAGGCCACGCCACCGCCGACAACGATGCCTTCTTGCACGGCCGCACGGGTCGCGTTCAAAGCGTCGTCAACGCGGTCCTTGCGCTCTTTCACTTCGATCTCGGTCATGCCGCCGACTTTGATCACCGCAACGCCGCCAGCCAGTTTGGCCACGCGCTCTTGCAGCTTCTCTTTGTCGTAGTCCGACGTGGTTTCTTCGATCTGGGTGCGGATCTGCGAAACCCGCGACTCGATCTCGGCCTTGACACCGGCGCCGTCGATGACGGTGGTGTTGTCCTTGGTGATCGAGACTTTCTTGGCACGGCCCAGCATGTCGATGGTCACCGATTCCAGCTTCATGCCCAGATCTTCGGAAATCACCTGACCACCGGTCAGAATGGCGATGTCCTGCAGCATGGCTTTACGACGGTCACCAAAGCCCGGAGCTTTGACAGCAGCGATCTTCAGGCCGCCGCGCAGCTTGTTGACGACCAGCGTGGCCAGAGCCTCGCCTTCGACGTCTTCCGAGATGATCAAGAGCGGGCGCTGCGACTGGATC
Organism: Rhodobacterales bacterium; assembly: GCA_038231775.1. Taxonomy (GTDB): domain Bacteria; phylum Pseudomonadota; class Alphaproteobacteria; order Rhodobacterales; family Rhodobacteraceae; genus Stagnihabitans. The sequence goes on from JBBRKS010000008.1 coordinate 52,496, forward strand.
ACGGCTTCCAGCAACGGAACCATCGGCTGCAACGACGAGAGTTTCTTCTCGTGCAGCAGGATATAGACGTCTTCCAGTTCGACAGTCATCTTGTCGGCGTTGGTGACGAAATAGGGCGACAGATAGCCACGGTCGAACTGCATGCCTTCGACAACGGTGGTTTCGGTCTCAAGACCCTTGTTTTCTTCGACGGTGATGACACCCTCGTTGCCGACTTTCTGCATCGCGTCAGCGATCTGACGACCGATTTCCGCTTCGCCGTTGGCAGAGATGGTGCCGACTTGGGCCACTTCTTCGCTGTCCTTGACCGGACGCGAGGCGGCTTTGATCGCAGCCACGACCTTGACCACAGCCATGTCGATGCCGCGCTTCAGGTCCATCGGGTTCATGCCGGCCGCTACGGCCTTCATGCCCTCTTTGATGATCGCTTGGGCCAGAACGGTGGCGGTGGTGGTGCCGTCGCCTGCTTCGTCATTGGTGCGGGAAGCGACTTCCTTCACCATTTGCGCGCCCATGTTTTCGAACTTGTCAGCCAGTTCGATTTCCTTGGCAACCGTCACACCGTCTTTGGTGATGC
>JBBRKS010000009.1:0-51167 GCA_038231775.1 Rhodobacterales bacterium
GCCGATGTCTGGCAATGGACGCCGTTTTTGTTCATCATTTTCGTGGCCGGTCTGCAAAGTCAGGATCAAGAGATCGAAGAGGCTGCAAGGCTGGACGGCGCAAGCTGGCCGTCGATCTTCTGGAACATATCCCTGCCAATGATGCGCCCGGTGATCGTGGTGGCCGTTACCTTACGAGGAATCGACATCACCACCATGTTCACCAATGTCTATATCATGACCCAAGGTTCCCCCGGTGGTGCCACGGAAACCATGAGCTTTTTCATCTACCGGCAGGGCTTTCGGATGTTCAACTTTGGCTATGCCTCTGCCGCGTCGGTGCTGATGCTGGTGTTGACGACGGTGTTGGCGCAAACCATCGTCAAACGCGCGTTCAAGTCGGGGAAAAGCTGATGATCAAAACCCGCAAAAACCGCAGAGAAAGCATGGTGATCCGCTATGCGGTCCTGGGGTCATGGGCGCTGGTGTGCCTTGCCCCGATCCTGTGGTTCGCCTCTATCGCGTTCCGGCCCCGGACCGAGATCATCGGCACGCATCCGATCTATTTTCCCACCCTGTCACTGGACGCGTGGTATCAGCTGATCAACGACTGGCCGATTGCGCATTACCTGACAAACTCGCTTTTGTCGGTGACCGGGTCGGTGATCATCGACCTTGCATTGGCGATTCCCGCCGCCTTTGCCCTGTCGCGCTATGACTTCAAGGGGCGCGAGGATATCGGGTTCTATATCCTGTCCACCCGTATGATGGCCCCCGCCATCGTGGCCGTGCCGATCTTTTTCCTGTTCCGCAAAATGGGCCTTCTGGATACAATCTGGGCCTTGATGCTGGTCTATGCGGCGATCAATCTAAGCCTCGTGACATGGATCATCCGCAGCTACATGCTGGATATCCCCAAGGAATTGGAGGATGCCGCCCGCACCGATGGCGCAGGCGATCTGCGCATCCTGCGCGAGATCATCATCCCCGCCTGTCTGCCCGGCATCATCACCGCCGCAGTCATCGCCGCGATCTTTGCGATCAACGAGTTTTTGTTCACCCTGCTGATCGCCTCAACCGAAAAGGCCTATACGATGTCCGTCGCACTGGCGAACTTTACCGGCGGGTCTGACGGCGTGATCTACAATGCAATTGCCCTTGTGTCCTTCCTCGCCTTTGTGCCGATCCTGATCCTGGTGATCCTGATCCAAAAGCATCTGTCGCGTGGTCTGACCATGGGCGCCGTGAAAGGATAAACTATGGCGCGAGTCCAGTTGCAGAATATCGTCAAAAGCTATGGCGCGTTTGTTGGTGTCCGGGAAATGTCACTGACGATCGAGGATGAAGAGTTTCTGGTGCTGCTGGGCCCGTCGGGCTGCGGCAAGACCACGACGATGCGGATGATTGCCGGGCTGGAACAGCCGACCGAGGGCGAGATCACCATTGGCGACGAGGTTGTGAACGGCGTTGATGCGCGCGACCGCGACGTGGCGATGGTGTTTCAGGGCTATGCGCTTTATCCCAACATGTCGATTTACGAGAACATCCGCTTTCCTTTGCGGATGCGCGGCATCCCAAAATCCGAACAGGATGCGCTGATCCGTGAAGCGGCCAAGATGGTCGAACTGGGTGAGTATCTTGACCGCAAACCGGCAGCTTTGTCGGGTGGCCAACGCCAGCGCGCCGCTTTGGCCCGTGCCGTGGTGCGCCAGCCGCAGGTGTTTCTGATGGATGAACCTTTGTCGAACCTTGACGCCAAGCTGCGCGCGTCAATGCGGGTGCAGATCAAGCATTTGCAGCGCCAGTTGCGCACCACGACGGTTTACGTGACCCATGACCAGATTGAGGCTATGACGCTGGCCGACCGCATTGTGATCATGGACAAGGGGGCAATCCAGCAGGTTGGCACCCCGGATCAGATCTATTCCGACCCGGCCAATACGTTCGTTGCGGGGTTCATCGGCTCACCCCCCATGAACCTGATTGCCGGCACGGCCAAGGATGGCCGCTTTACCGCGCATGGCATTCAGGTTGCTTGCCCCGCCAGCCTGCCCGGCAGGGTCACGCTGGGCATCCGCCCCGAAGATTGCCGCGTCGGCGGTGACAGCGTGCAGGGCATGGTTTACGGGGTAGAGCCGACCGGTGATGTCACCTATCTGACCGTCACCACGGGCACCAAACAGATCGAGGTGAAGGCCGCGCGCGATTTTCGATCTGGTATCGACGCGCCCATCACCATCGGATTTGACCCGTCGCGCCTTTATTTCTTTGACGAAAGTGGTCAGCGTCTTCGGGGCTTGGCATGAGTGCCACGTTTGACTACACCTCTATGGGGTTCATCACCTTTGACGCCCTGTGCCGTCCCGTCACCCACATCCCGCCGGGCGGCGACACCTATTTTGTCGAAGAACTGACGCTTGCCGTATCGGGTGCTGCGGGAAGTGCAGTGATTGTGGCGGCCAAACACGGGCTGAAATGTCAGGCGGTCGGCGGGGTCGGCTATGATGACATGGGCGACTGGGTGCTGATGAAGCTGGCCAAGTTTGGCGTCGATACCAGCCTGATGCAGCGCTGCGACGGGTTCACCACCTCGTCTTCGCTGGTCACGACGCGGCCCGACGGCGCACGCCCGGCCTTGCACAAACGCGGTGCCACTGACGGGTTTTACATCGACGACACCCAGATTGACCGCCTGCTGGACACCAAAATCCTGCATGTCGGCGGGGTTGGTCTGATGAACCGGATGGACACGGGCCGCACCGAAGAAATCATGGCAGAGGCGAAACGGCGCGGTGTGATCACCACGCTGGATGTCTTCGCCTCGACCCCCGATGACCTGCCCAAGGTGGCGCGCCTGTTGCCCCATACGGATTACTTCATCCCGTCTGAGGAGGAGGCGCGCGCCCTGTCCGGCCTGCACGACAACCGCGATCTGGCACAGTTTCTGCTGGACCGTGGGGCGGGATGCGTGATCCTGACCCTTGGTGCGCAGGGAGCATTCTACCGCCACCGCGATGGCCACGAATTTCACACGCCCTCTTACATGGTTGACGTGAAATGCACCTGCGGATGTGGTGATTGCTTCAATGGCGGCTTTGCGACCGGGCTGCATCTTGGTCTTGCACCGCAAGACTGTGTCGCCATTGCACAGGCGTCCTCTGCCCAGAACGCGACAGGCCTTGGCAGTCAGGCGGGCGTGCAAAGCCTGGCCCACACGACAGAGTTCATGGCAAAGACCCCGCACCGGACCCAGTTGTAATCTTCCCGTGCGGCCTGCGATGGTCTATCCTGCCTTGATCTAAGGGGACGTGACAATGCCAAGCCCGCTGCCCGATGCGATGCCGCTGCGCGATGCTTTGCGCGGATTGCGGCATGCCGTGCGCCGGGGTGGTGAGACATTTCTGGACGCGATGCCGCTGGGATCGTTGCCCGGTCCGGCTGCCGGGTTGGCCGGGTCGGTGCTGCGCGAGGTCGGGTCTATCGCCGAGGGCCTGAACGCGGTGGCGTCGGGCTTTGCGCGCATCGCACTTGGGGCCAGTGACGAACCCTTGGGATCGTTGCAAGGTCTGACCGGACGCCAGAACGCCGAGGATGCCTTTGCCAAGGGCATTTACGCGGCCCTGCGCGCTGTGCTGCGGCGTTTGCAGGCCCCTTCGGTCTATATCAGCGAAACTGCCGCGCGGGACGCCTATCTGACCTTGGGGCCGCATCCCCAGCTTGGGTCGGATGAGGCGATTGCCGCCGCTTTGTCTTTGGCGCTGTCGGATGCCAAGGTTTTGCGCGGTGCCAGTGCTGGGGATGCCGACCGTCTGCCCGGGGTTGCGTTGGATCATGTGGCCATCTTTGCCGTGATGTTGTGGCTGATGTCTGACCGCAGTGACGCCGACGACCACGCCACACTCGATGCCGCGACCGACCTTGCCACAGCGCTTGCGTCCGAAGCCGGGGCCGCCTTTCAGGCGCGTGACGCAGGCCAACTGGAAGCGCTGTACGCAGAGTTTCAATCCCATGTCTGACGCAACGCCGTTTGATCTGCCCCCCACGAATGAACCGCTGCGGATCGCCGTGCGCCGGATGCGGTGGTTTCGGGCGGCGTTTGAAAGTTATATCGCAGCGACCGGCACAAGGATCGGTTGCACCTACAAGATTGACGGGGTCAAGCTTGCCGGTGTTTTCGTGCGCTGGTTGCGCGCCGTGGAACAGCAAAAGCCCAACAACACCAAGGACCGGCACGATTATTTCGAATTTGCCGCTGGCCTGATGTTGCGGGAATTGACCGCCGACATGCCGGTTGCGGCTTTGGGTGTACCCGCCAAGGCTGATGCCGCTTCGGCCGCTGCGTTCTGGCCCGAGGGGTACGCCTGCACCCTATTCTGCCTGACCGTGCACTCCGCCGCCATGCAGCAAGAGTTCAAGGACAAGCCGGAATTCTCACCCGCGATTGATGATTTGCGGCAGTGGTGGTCGTTCAAGGAAAACGCCCGCACCGATGCGGCCTTTTCGGTCGGCTTTCTGCAAATGGTGCTGGGCCACCAACCCAACTGGGTTATGCCCGACGTGTTTCGCGCAAGACTGCAACAGGAACTGTCCGAGCCGTAGGGATTGGGCGGTGAGTCGGCATACCCTGACTTTGCGGCAGACGGTTTTTCGGGCTGGCGCTTATTCACCAAATCGACATTTCATCATGCCGCAAATCCTATAGGCGGTTCGTCGCTCCACCCCTGTCCGGGGCGATAGCGGGCTGCGATGTGGTGTTCGTTCAGGGCAAACAGATGCAGCCAGCCGTTGTCGAACAGGGCACTCAGGTCCGGGTGCCGGGTCAGGATGTTGGTGATGGCCTCTTGTGGCGCTGCAACCATGACGGACAGCCGCAAGGGGTCATGCGCGAGCTTGGTGCCATCATGGACCGCCTGCCACGGCAGCCCGCAGCGCAAGCGTCCGCCGTTGCCCTCGACCACACCGATGCCGCCCAGCACGTTGTGGATCAGCTTGTTGCCGCCACCAAACGCGGCAGGGGCCACGGCGGACCCATAATATTGCAGGGTGATCCAGCTTGCCACCACCACCGGAGCTGTCAGGATCATCTGCAGCGTGGCAAAACCGGGGTCGGCCTGCCAATCATAGCTGTGCAGAAAGGTCCGCCCGGCCAGATCAAGGCCCGACGTCATGGCGCGGGGGGCCGCGATGAAGGCGGCACAGCCCGCCAACCCCCATTCCGGCCGCGTCTCGGCCCAGTTGCTCGCCCGGTTTGCGACGGTCTGCGGGGTGGCACCGGGCAAGTGCCGCGCCCGTTCTTCCCGTGTGATGTGACCCGCACCGCCAAGCCAGTCGTCCAGCCTTGACAGATCCGCCGCATGGTCGGGGCAGGGTATGTCCACAAAGGGGGTGACGGTGTCGGTCGTGGTGTCATGCAATGCGGCAAGGAAAAGCGTGTCGGGCGGAACCGTGATCCCGTGGCTTTGCAAGCCGGCCCGCGTGTCCGGATCATTCAGCAGGGTTGCCAGAACCCGGGCCGAAACCGCGCCGCTGTGACCGCCGCAGGCCCCACATTGATAGGCACTTTTGTACGGGTTGTTCACCATGCTGGCACCGTGGCCGACCAGCAGAACCACGCGCGCAAAACCGCTGGTCAGCCCCATCGCAGTAAGGGCTGCGGCTGCGGTTGCGGCTTTGTCGGCGCGGGAAAGTGCCTGTTCAAGCTGTGGACACGGGTCCTGCGGCAGGACGCTGCCTTGCCACCCAAGCGCATCCTTGACCAGTTTTGCGCCATAAAGCGGTCCCGCAGCCTCGACAAAGGCAAACGAGGACACTGCCGCCTGACGGAACCGGCCAAAGGCACGCGCTGCCCGTGCGGCAATCCGGTCTGCTTGTTCAGCCGCCGCCGGGGCGCGGCTTGACGCGGTCATGGCGGGTTTCAGAAGTACGGGAAGGTGTGCGGCAACCTGATCGGTGCCGTGTGCCTTGTGACCAAGGGGAAGGCCGAAGAAACCGGCCGCTCCAACGGTTTCAATCGCGGGATTTTGGGCCTCCAGCGCGCGCCGGATCACTTCGGACCGCACGTCGATGCAGAAGGCAGCTTGCAGAACGGGCCGCGTCTTGGGTGTCTGTTGGCCGTCGGTTGGGGCAGGTCGGGCCAACAGACTGGCAAGGCGGCGCTGATGGGCGCGCTCGACCGCGTCTTGCAGGATGGTGTCAACGACCTGATCGGCAGTTGGGGCGACTGGCATCTGGTGGGCGGAGACGACGCCCAGCCACTGATCCTGAATCTGCGGCGTGTGGGCCAAAAGTGCCTCTTCCCAGATCAGCCGGATCGCCAGCAGATCCATCAGCGTCGCATCAGAGCCGCCCTCCAGCTGAGCCTGCCAAAGCAACCAGCGGGCATGCTGTGCCCAGCCGCCAAGGTCGATCATCAGGCGGTGAAATGCGGTCTCTGACGCCGCCTCGGTCAGGCCCAGACGGTCGGCTGCGCGTAGGATGGCGCGCTCTGCGCTGTCAGGCGCGGCCGCGACATGGGCGCAAAAGCCGGTCAGCCCTGCGATTTCGGGCGTCAGGTCATAGGTTGCCCAAGCGCGCCAGGCGGCAAACGCACCCTGTCCCGGGGCCGGAGACCACAGCGCTTGCCCTCGGTCGAAATGACCAGCAGCCCACAGGCCAAAGGTCTTGGCGATCAGCGCAGGCCAGTCGGTGCCGGTGTTTTCCGCCCCAAGATCAGCAACGGTGGGCAGTGCGGGGGATGCCAGACCTTCGACGGTGACCTTGGCCTTCAGCAACGCCAGATCGGCGGGTTTAAGGGGCGATCGGCAGGCGATCAGGGCTGCGGCCAAGTCGTCATCCGTAACGCGGCTTTGCGCGATCTGTGCGGCATAGTCTGCCCGTGGTCGCGTAAGCGACGCCCCGGCCACCCGAGCGTATCGGGCGCTGGCGGTGGCCAGATCCTCACCCGTCTGGCCTAAAAACGGGTTGACGGCGACGGTCGCCTCTAGCGGAAATGCTGGCGGGATGGCGCGGCAGGCGGTCTGGGCCGCGTTCAGGACGGCGGAGATCCAGTCAGGCGAGATCTGGGTGGGTGGGATGAGCATGGGGTTCAGCCTTTGGCAGTTTGAGGGTTGGATCAGCCCGATTTTGGATCAGCGTGACTTTGCGGACTGAAAGCCGCCGATCATACGGTCCAGCAGGGCGTTCAGGTACAGACCGTTGGCCAGATGTACCCGCAGGCCGGTGGTGGCCGGGTGGTGCGCCCACAGCGGAAACAGCGCCTGCGCAAAGGCGACAAGGCCAAACGATACCACCGCCAGCACGATCAGCGCCCACTCCAACGGACCAGCGCTTGGGGCTGCGGGCAAATGCGCCCCCCAAACTTCTTTAGCAGCCAGTTGAAAGCTGAAATAGGCCAGTGTCGTTGCAAGCGCGGCAAGCCCGGTGCGCCGGGTCAGGGCCATGGGGGCGGCGTCTGCCAGCCCTTGCGCCACCAGATAGGCCACGCCAAAGATCAGCATCGCCCCAAGTGCCAGCGCCTGTGGCGACTTTGGCCCGGCGATCAGCGTGAACAGTGCAGCGACCAGCGCATACAGCACCAGCGCCAGCCCAAACGATTTCATCACGGCAGCAAGGCTCGGCACGGCGACCGCTCCGGGCCGCCGAATGGCCGCGACCGCCTGCACAGCCGCCCCAGACGACAGGAAAGCGTGCGCCTTGTACAGCGAATGCGCCACGATGTGCAGCAGGGCAAGGGGCCACAGCCCCAGCCCGCATTGCAGCAGCATGAAGCCCATCTGGGCCACGGTGGACCAGGCAAGCGCTGTCTTGACCGCACTTTGCGTCAGCATAACAACCGCCCCGAACAGCGCTGTCAGCCCGCCGAGCAAGACCAGTGCGGCCATCGCACCCGGGCTTGCCTGCACCACAAAGGCCGTTCGGATCAGAAGAAAACCTCCGGCGTTGATGATCCCGGCGTGCAGCAAGGCAGAGACTGGGGTAGGGGCCTCCATCACCTCTGTCAGCCAGCCGTGCAGCGGGAAGGCGGCGGTTTTCAGGGCGGCTGTCAGGATCAGAAACGCCACGGCGACATGGCCCAGCCAAGGCAGACCGCCCGATGCGGCACTTGAAAGACGCGCCAGATCGGTGGTGCCAAACGTAAAAGCCAGCAGCAGGGTGGCAAGGATCAGCGCCCCATCGCCCACATGCCAGACCCAGGCGAACTTGGTCGCTGCGCGCTGCGCCTGTGCCCGGTCGGGGTAAAACAGCAAGAGGTGGCGCAGGGTGACGCCGATCACGCCAAAGGCCACCATCATCACAAGCAGACTGCCCGCCTGCACAAGGACCAGCACGGCCGCCAGCGTGGCCAGCATCAGGCCGTGAAACGCGCCCTCACGCCGCTCGCCGTCCAGAGAGGTTCTGGCATAGCGCATCACGATCCAGCCGACAAACGCGACCAGCACCGTCATCGTGATCGACACGGCGTCAAAGGCCAGCGACAGGTCAATCGGCCCATCCAGCAGCGTCAGTTTGGCGGGGCCGCCATGCCACAGTTGCACCAGGCCTGCGGTGGCAAGCGCCAGTGCAACAAGTGCTGCCGCCTCGGACGCCTTCGGCAAAAGGCCCGGTCGGCGGCCCGGTTGTACGACAGCCCAGGCGGCAACCGGCAGCAACGCCAGCGGGGCAAACAGGGACAGCGGCAGGATCATGGCATTCTCCGGGTTGTGGCGTGGGGGTCACAGATACCGGTTGCCAGCCATATAGAAAATTACATATTATCTGCCGAAACGTTCTGTCTGATGGAAGTATGACCCAGCTTAACCTGCACCATCTGCGGTTGTTTCGGGCGGTTGCACAGGACGGCACGCTGACCGGGGCGGCGCGCAAGCTGAACCTGTCGCAATCGGCGCTGTCGACCCAGATCAAGGCGCTTGAGGCGTCCCTGGGTCATGATTTGTTTGAACGCCGGGGAAGGGGCCTTGTGCTGACCGAGGCGGGGCGCATTGCGCTTGACCATGCCGAGGCGATTTTTCGCACCGCAAGCGACCTGACGGCGACCTTGCGTGAAACCGGGCTGGTGCGGCGCGCACTGCGGGTCGGAGCGCTGGCCACCTTGTCGCGCAACTTTCAGATGGCGTTCCTGCGCCCGGTGATCGGCCGGGCGGATGTTGAAATCGTGCTGCGATCGGGGTCGCAAACTGAATTGCTGCGCGGGTTGCAGGCGTTGGCGCTGGACGTGGTTCTGACAAACCTGTTCCCGGCGCGGGATGCCGCCAGCCCCTATCTTGTTCAGCAGATCGCGGCCCAATCGGTCAGCCTGATCGGCACGCCAGACCCCAATCGGCCGTTTGGGATGACATTGGCCGCGCTGTTGGCAACCGAGCCCGTGATCCTGCCAACGCCCGAGTCTGCCCTGCGCGCCTCGATTGACGGGCTGTTCGCGCAACTTGGCATCGTGCCGAAAATTGCCGCAGAGGTGGATGACATGGCGATGATCCGGCTTTTGGCGCGTGAAAATGCCGGGCTGGCAGTGATTCCGCCGATTGTCGTGCGCGATGAGTTGGCAACGGGCAAGCTGGTCGAACTGGCCCGGCTTGACGGGATAACAGAGGCTTTTTGTGCCGTGACCCTGCAACGCCGGTTCCCGAACCCGTTGTTGGCCACGGTGCTGAACCTGCAAGATCAGGCAAATCTGACGGGGTTGACGACACTCTCTCAGGGTTGATTAGGCTACGCCCCTGCCGCGTTTCGCGCCGCAGCACTTAGGCCGCGCGGTCAATTCTGCGCGGTCAGATCCACGGGAACCGGCGAATATCCGAGGTCGGACAGGGACCGTGGGCTGTACTCTGCGACGCAATGGCCAGCCTTGGCAAACTCGTCCAATTTCAAGTGGTTACTGGTAACCGCTTCCCAAGAGCCGCATCCGTTGCTTGCCATTTGCGTCGCAAAGCAGATTTCGGCCAACAGCCGCTGCTGCCGGATCGTTGGGCAGATCAGGTCGGTTTCCACCTCTGGCGGCACTGCTTTTGGCGGAACAGGTTCGGCAGAGTCGATGATCCATCGCTGGACCAACAGTCGCAGTTTTAGATCGACGGCTGCGGCCAATTCGGATGTATCGTGCAACGAATAGGCGATGGCATTTTCAAAATAGGGTTCAGCGAGTTCAAGGCGCTGCATCTCATCCTGACCGGGTGCTGTGCCGAAGACTGATATCATGTCGATGGCAAGGTGCCAGATTTCCGGGTCGTCGGGAAATGCGGTCAATACCTTCAAGGCGCGGTCGCGTACTTCCTGGCCGGAAAAAGGGACGCCGTTTGCCTGTTGGTCGTCTTGCACGGCCACGACCAGACCTTGCAATGTACTTGGCGCAAACGGTGCGTTGTTCGCCCGGCAGCGGTATTCCCGGACCAAATAGTGGCCGCCTCATCACGGGCAGGTGGAGCGCCAGTCATTTGGGTGACGAGTTGGTCGAGTAGAAGTGCTTCCTCGTGAAACAACTGGCGTTGGGACGCGGCTTCCCGCAGCGCCTTGATTTTCAAGTCCGGCAGCGCATTCGATGCCATCATTTCTCGCTGTCGAATTGTTTCCAGCCAGGGGCTGTCGTTTTGAGCGAGTCTGGCTTTGGCGGCCTGAAACCGGGGTCCGTCGATATAGGGCACGGAATACGCCGCTTCGATGCTGCAGGTTTCGGCGTCATATGGCGGATCAGCCGGGATCATCGGGGCGCAATGCCTCACGCGTCGGGATCGTGGCTGGAGGTGTGGTTTCGACCAAAGCCACAGACTGGCAATGCGGTTTTATCCCGGGGGCCATTGGATTGGGAAGTGCGGCAACGCCTTGCCCGCAATCGCCCCAAGCTTGCGAAAACGCGGACGGCGGCACGTCATTCGCCCATGCTCTGGAGACTGTCAGGAAAAGGAACAGGACATGGCTGAGGAAGCTGCGCATTTGACCGGGCTTGCAGGTTGGATTTGCCAGAAACGTATCCGATTCTTGGGGGACAAAGTGTGACCAGCCCATGGCCCGGGTTTGTAAACCTGACTTCGGATGTTGTCGGATCAGAGCGGGTAACGTCGGTAGCACCGACGCTTGGCGGCGCAGATTTAAGCGGACGCGGACTTCAAAGCTGCCCGTGCGGTGTCAGTTAGGCCCTGTCACCTTTCGTCACCCAAGGCCAGCCAGCGACGGATATACCAGTGCGGTTTGACGTTGCATCAGCCGTCAGGCCTCGACCGCAGGTTCCTCTCCGTCATGGGTTATCGTCATGTAGGCGACGATCAGGATGATCGCCCCAAGGAAAACAGCGCTGGTGATGAGGGTGCCAAGGCCGCAGCCACCATATTCATGCGGTTGTGAAATAAGATCGTCGAACGACGTGCCCAGGGGCCGGGTGACGATATAGGCCAGCCAGACGCCAAGGATCGAGTCTAGGCCAAGGAAGTAGGAGCAAAAGGTCAGCGACCCGATGATCATGCCAAACAGGATACCGGTGCTAAGGTAGCCAAGACCGAACTGTTCCGCCACAAGGTCGCCGGCTGCGGTGCCCAAGGCGAAGGTGAACAGGATCGCCAGCCAGTACCACACCTCGGGCCCGGGGTTCAGGATCGAGTGGATCGAAAGCGTGCCCTCGGCCCGATACCACAGCGCAAACGTCGCGGCCAAGGCGGCGGTGAACATCCATGTCGTGGTGATCAGCTTGACGCCAAAGGTGTCGACAAGGTTGCCCGCGTGACAGAGATTTTCACCGCATTTCAGGAAACCAGCCGCTCGAACGACCAGACCGACCTGATCGAGGCGGTGACAACGCGCATCAAGGCCAGCCCCGATCATGCCACGGTTTTCCTGCTGCGTGCTGCGGGCGGGCAGGTTCTGGCGGCCAGCCTGCCCGACATCTGGTATCAGCCGGGCTGGTCAACGATCGAGGCTGCGACCCTTGGCATTCAGACCGACTATCCCTACCACATCTTTGCGGGCAAGGTTAATAGACATACTATAATTGTCGGCCTGACCGACGCCGATCTGGATGATCTGGCCGAAATCAGCCGCCGCGCCTTTGTCTGGTCCGCACTTGGTGTCTTGCTGGCGGTCATCGGGATCGGCGTCTGGATCGCCACCTGCATTCAGGTCCGCATCACCGAAGTTGAGGCCGTTTTGCATCGGGTCGCGCAGGGTGATCTGACCGCAAGGCTGACCCTGTCTCGGGCGGGCAGCGATCTGGATCAGATCTCATATGCCATCAACAACGCGCTGGGCCTTCTGGTCGAGGCGATGCGTCAGGTCAGTGCCGATATCGCGCATGACCTGCGCACGCCCCTGAACCGGTTGCGCATCCGGATCGAAGCAGCGGCTGAGGCCGAGGCGAAAGGCCTGCCGGTCACAGCCGATCTTGCAGCGGCCATCGCGGAAAGCGACGCCATCAGCCAGACCTTTTCTGCCCTGCTGCGCATCGCCCAGATTGAGGCGGGCACGGCGCGGCAAAAGTTCACTGTGCTGGACCTGTGCGAAGTGATCCAGGCGGTGGCCAAGATTTATACCGAGGTGGCAGAGGATGTCGGCATGACCCTGCTCTGCCACACTTCCGGCTCAACCTTGGTGGAAGGCGACAAGGAACTGCTGACCCAGCCCTTCGCCAACCTGATCGAAAACGCTCTGCGCCATTGCCCGCAGTATCGTTGTGACCTGTGCGGTTGAAAGCGACGGTGCGATTGCCCGCGCCATCCTCTGCGAAAACGGGCCTGGCATCCCCAAGGCCGGACGGGGCAACGTGCTGCGCCGTCTGTACCGTGTGCAGAAAAGTCGTACCACGGAAGGGTCGGGTCTGGGTCTGGCTTTGGTCAAGGCCGTGGCCGATCTGCACAGCGCCGTGTTGACGTTGACCGATGCCCATCCGGGATTGCGCGTCAGCCTTGGTTTCGACCGGACGGCCGCCCCGTCGAACGCGTCGCAGTGATCAGGCCACCGTGCAGCGGGAAGTGAGCGTTGCTGCATATGGCAACCACGCCGCACGTTGTTTTGGCGACAAAAGAGATGGTCGGCGGGTATCACCCGGGGACCGCAGCTGTAGCCCACTCAATTATCATTTTGCGTGTGGCGCGGTCTGCGCGTGCTGTCCGACATGGATCACCCGCTTGCCAAAGTTTTCACCGCGCAACATCCCGATGAAGGCCTGGGGGGCGGCTTCCAGTCCTTCAACCATATCCTCGACGTAGTGCATTTTGCCGGATTTGAGCCAGGCCCCCATCGCCTTGGCAAATTCCGGGTACACGTGCCCGAAATCCTGAAAGATGATAAACCCGCGCACGGTCATCTGTTTGCGCAGGATCTGGCTCATCAGCAGGGAAAGGCGGTCCGGTCCGGCGGGCAGACTGGTTGCGTTGTATTGAGAGACAAGTCCGCAGACCGGCACGCGCGCCCCTTTGTTCAAAAGCGGCAAAACCGCGTCAAACACCGCGCCGCCGACATTCTCAAAATAAACGTCGATGCCCTTGGGCGCGGCGGTCTGAAGCTGGGCGGCAAAGTCTTTGGATTTGTGGTCGATGCAGGCATCAAAACCCAGCACATTGACCGCGTGGGCGCATTTGTCAGCACCGCCCGCGACGCCCACAACCGTGCAGCCCATCAGTTTTGCGATCTGGCCGACCGTCGCCCCAACCGGCCCGGTGGCTGCCGCCACACACACGGTTTCGCCGGGCTTGGGCATCCCGATCTGCGTCAGGCCCGCCCAAGCGGTGAAGCCCGGCATTCCCAGAATACCAAGCGCCCAGGACAAAGGTGCCATTGCGGGGTCAAGCCGTGTGACGCCAGTGCCGTCAGAAAGCCCATAATCCTGCCAGCCGTTGAAACTCAGCACCCAATCGCCCGCACCAAAGCCCGCCACATCCGAGGTCACCACTTGCGCCACGGTTCCACCCTCCATCACCGCGCCCACCGCAACCGGGGCGGCATACGAGGGTGCATCGCTCATCCGGCCGCGCATGTAGGGATCAAGCGACAGATATTCGGTCCGCAGCAGCATCTGGCCCGGTCCCGGTGCCGGAACCGCATCGGTTTCAAGCCGCAGGGTGGCCGATGTAGGCTCCCCCTTGGGGCGTTCGGCAAGGATTAAGCGGCGGTTGAACGTAGGGGTCTGGGGCATCGTCGTGTCCATTGTGAAGGGGTTGACGCAGGCTATCAGGACGGCCCCGGTCAGCGCCATCCCCCTGACCGCGCCTCGGCCATAGCTGGCCGGTGGGTCGCCCGCCGACAGCTTGAATTTCCACGAAATGGCCGGACGGATCGCGCATCCGGCAGATCGGCGCGATACCGCCGACAGCCGAGCATGCTACACCAAGGCGTGCATTTGCACGGCCCTTACGGCAGGGTAATCAACACCCAAAACGGGAAGATCATGCGGCGCACGCGTTTCGCTTTTGCCCTGACCTGTGCCGCAAAGGTCGCCCTGTCGGGGTTATCTGCTGCGGCCCATCCGCATGTGTTTCTTGATACCATCCTTGTGTTGAATTTCGACTCTGCCCAACGGTTGTCGTCGATCCGCGTGGCATGGCTTTATGACGACTTCTTTTCCATGTCGCTGTTTGCCGATATGGGCCTTGATGCTGATCTGGACGGCCATCTGACCGACGCCGAAGTCGCAGCGCTTCAGGGGTTCAACCTGAACTGGCCCAAGGATTTTCCGGGCGATCTGTATGTGGCGGTGGACGGTGTCAACCAGCCGATGTCAGGCCCCTATGATGGCAGCGTACGGGTTCAGGATGGCCGGGTCCTGTCCTTCCTGACCCGTGATCTTGTGCAACCCATCAAGATCGGGCCGAAGGGTCTGACGATCCAGAACTATGATCCGAACTACTATGACGAATACACCATCCGCGCCGACCCGACCCTGCGCGGCGCGCCGCCCGGTTGCACAGCGCATGTCAAAGAGCCGGATCTGGGGGTCGCCGACCTTGCGTTGCAGACCGAGCTGATGAAGATTCCGGTGGGCGGCAGCATCGAGGGCGATTACCCCGCCGTTGGCCGCTTGTACGCGCAGATCGTCGAGGTCAGATGCAGCGGTTGATGATGCGCGCAGGTGCCCTTTTGGCAGGCATGATGTGCCTGAGCCGGTCGTTTGCCCGCGCTCTTGGCAAGGCGCTGATGGCCGGGCCTTCGAAGGTTGCGCCTATCGCGTTAAGGCCCACCCGGCTTCTTATCGGTCTGCTTATACTGGTCCCCGGCCAAACGCAGGCGCATCCGCATGTTTTCATTCAAACGGCGATTGCGGTGCTGTTCGATGCTGCGGGCGATGCCACCGGCATCCGCGTGACCTGGGGCTATGACGACTACACAACGCTGCAGTTTCTGGCGGATCAGGGCATGGATCAGGACATGGACGGCAAACTGACGGACAAGGAATTGGCCGATCTGAACGGGTTCGACATGCATTGGGTGCCCGGCTATGCAGGCGACAGCTATGCCAGTCTGGACGCCACACCTTTGACCCTGTCGCAGCCGAGGGATTGGACGCTGGTCTACGCTGACGGCAAGATCACCACGACGCACATCCGGGATTTCGCAGCGCCGGTCAAACTGGGGCACGACGTGCTGAAACTGCATACTTATGATCCCACACTGTATGTTTACTACGAAATTTCACCAGTGGTGGACTTTATCGGGGCGCCGGCCGGGCGCAGGTGCCAGTCGATTTTTCGTCCTGCCGACACGGCGAAGGCCAAGAAGGATCTTGAGGCTGCCATCCGCGCCATGTCGCAAGACGCCGAGATGAACTTTCCGGCGATGGGCAAACAATTCGCATCAGAGGCTTGGGTGATATGCGCGTCAGATTCCTGATTTTCGGCGTGGTGGTTGCGCTGGTGCTGGCCCTTCTTTGGCTGGCTGGCGGGCTGACTTTGATCGAGTCGCGGGCGATTGCGGCGCAGCGTGACATGCAGGCGGCTTTGGCCGAAGCGATCCGACATATCAAGCATGGCGAGCCGGGGGCCGTCGTGGCGCTGCTGACCTTGTGCTTCACCTACGGTGTGCTTCATGCGGTCGGGCCGGGTCATGGCAAGGTGCTGATCGGCGGCTATGGACTTGGGCATCGGGTGCCTTGGTTGGGCCTGTCAGGGCTGGCGCTTGCCTCAAGCCTTGCGCAGTCAGCGGTGGCGGTTGCACTGGTCTATGCGGCGGTTGGGGTGCTGGGCTGGAAACGCGATGCGTCACAGGCGCTGGGCAGCCAGACTTTGGCGCCAATCGGGTCGGTGGTGATTGGTTGTCTTGGGCTGTGGCTGATCTGGCGCGGCGGACGCGCCGTGCTGCGGGCTGCGGATGGGCAGCGGGATCATCACGACCACGATCATGGGCACGAACACCACGGGCACGACCATGACGATCATGCGGGCCACGACAACGATCACGAGGATCATCACGACCATGACCACCACAACCACGCGCATGGCCCAAGTCTTGAGGATATGTCCCGCCTGCATTCGGTGCGCGATGCGGCGGTGCTGATTTTCGGCATCGCGTTGCGGCCCTGCACCGGGGCCTTGTTGCTGCTGATCCTGACGTGGCAACTTGGTATCGCTGCGGCGGGGATCGCGGGGGCGTTTGCCATGGGTCTGGGAACGGCTGTCATCACGGTTGCGGTGGCACTCCTTGCCGTCTGGGCAAGAGAGGGCGCGTTGGCCAGCCTGCCCGCCCAGGCGGCCGCCCGGATTTTGCCGTGGATCGAAATGGCCGCAGGCGTGCTGGTCGTTATCATCGCCTTTGGTCTTTATAATTCGCCCGCCTGAACCCGCGTTCAAACGGCAGGCGTTCCAACGTCAGATATTTTGCCCGGCATCTTTGCGGGAAAACTCCACTTCCTCGGCCCCCTATTTTCGGGGCTGAAGCCGTGCCCGTCTGTCGGTTCACAAGAATCTTTACTAATATTATCATCTCTACTATCAATATCTTTGCGTCAGGAGGAGGTGAGGGCGACGTCCACAGACCGGACCGTTCTCTAAGAGTGGCGCATCAAAAACTTGGGACTGGCCATGGCTCGGCCACATGGGAGGAGAATCTATGCAACACGCAGTGAAACTTGCCACCGCGACCGCTATCGGCCTTGCACTTGGGTCAATTGCGCTGTCGCCCGCGATGGCTGGCGACAAGCCGGTCCTTGCTTTCGTCGCCAACGGGGCCTCGGACTTCTGGAAAGCTGCCGAGGCGGGCATGAAAAAGGCACAGGCTGAACTTCCGGACTACACCCTGGAATTCGAATATCCCGAACAATCCTCGGTCGCGATTCAGCAAACCCTGATGGACAACCTTGTCACCGCCGGTGTCAAAGGCATCATGGTGTCTGCGGTTGATCCGAAGGCGACTGACGTGCTGGACAAGATCGCGGGCGAAGCGGCCCTGTTCACCACCGACTCTGATGCGCCCAACAGTAAGCGGATCGCTTATATCGGCTCGTCCAACGTTCTGGCCGGGGCGCAGGCGGCAGAGATTGCCAAGAAGGCGATGCCGGATGGTGGCAAGTGCATGGGCTTTGTCGGCCTGCTGGACGCCGCCAACTACAAAGAGCGTGCGCAGGGTTTTGTTGACGGAATCAAGGGCACCAAGATCGAACTGGTTGACACGCGCGGCGACGACATCGACCAGACCCGCGCCAAAAGCAACGTCGAGGCTGTGCTGGCCGCCAACCCGGATATCACCTGCATGGTAGGCTTTTACTCCTACAACCCGCCGCGCATCTACGAAGCGTTGAAGGATGCAGGCAAGCTGGGGACCATCACCGTGGTGGCCTTTGACGACGATCCGATCACGCTGGGTGGCGTCAAAGAGGGCACCATCGCGGGCACCGTGGTGCAGCAGCCGTTCGAATGGGCCTATCAGGGCTTCAAGCTGATGGCAGCGGTTCTGGGCGGCGACAAGTCGGGGATACCTGAGGGCGGTCAAGTGATCGTGCCGACCAAGGTTCTGTATGCGGCTGACATCGACGCCTATGCCGCCGGGCTGAAGGCGATGTCCGGCAACTGATCCACACAATCGCCGGCTCCGTGGCAGTAGTCTGCGGGGCCGGTTGTTTTGTGCTGATCCGGAGTGCGCCACCCCCCCCGGTCCATCCTTACGTGAGCCGCCATGACCCCTTCTGCAGCCAAGATCACCCCGGTCGCCCCGGGGCCGTTTCTAAGCCTTTCCCATATCCGCAAGGTCTATCCCGGGGTGGTTGCCCTGTCGGACTTTTCGATGGATGTGCACAAGGGTGAGATTATCGGTCTGGTTGGCGAAAATGGTGCGGGAAAGTCCACCCTGATGAAGGTGCTGGGCGGCGTGGTCGCACCGAACGACGGCGCGATCACCATCGACGGTGTGACGCGCCCATCGCTTAGGGTTGACCAAAGCATGGCTGCGGGCATCGCTTTTGTGCACCAAGAGCTGAACCTGTTCGACAATCTTGATGTGGCCGCGAACGTCTTTATGGGCCGTGAACCGCGTTTTGGCGGCCTTATGCACATCGTTGACGAGGTCAAGCTGCACAAACAGGTTGACCCGTTGCTGACCAGGATTGGCGCCAATTTCGAGTCGACCGCACGGGTGTCGCAGCTTTCCCTGGCGCAGCGGCAACTGGTTGAAATCGCCAAAGCCTTGTCAGTCAATGCCCGGCTGGTCATTCTGGATGAGCCGACCTCAAGCCTGCCGCTGTCAGAAACCGAAAAGCTGCTGGACGTGATCGCCAGCCTGAAAGCCGACGGGATCAGCGTCATTTTCGTATCGCACCGCCTGCATGAGATTGAGAAGGTCGCTGACCGTGTCATCGTCTTGCGCGACGGGACTTTGGCTGGAACGCTGGACCGGGACGAAGTTGACCATGACCGCATGGTCAAGCTGATGATCGGGCGTGACCTCAAGACACAAGCGGCCCCAACGTCGCCCACCACGGGTGCGGTGATCCTGTCGGCGGTCGGCGTGCAGACGGCGGCCTATGTGACGCAGCCCGTGACGCTTGATCTGCGCGCAGGCGAGATTCTTGGGCTGGCCGGGCTGGTCGGATCGGGCCGCACCGAACTTGCACGGGCGATGTTCGGCATTGATCCGGTCTATGGCGGGCATTTCGAATTTAAGGGCCAACGCTTTGTTCCCACCCATGCCTCACAGGCTGTTGAACGGGGCATTTTTCTGGTTCCCGAAGATCGCAAAGAGGCGGGGTTGCTGCTGGGCTTGCCGATTGTCGAGAATATCTCGTTGCCCAACCTTTCCCAACATGCGGCAAAGTTCATGGTCAAGCGCGCCTCTGAACTTGGGGTGGCACAGGTGCAAAGCCGCAACCTTGGCATCAAGGCGGCCAAGCTGACCACTTTGGCGGGGTCATTGTCCGGGGGAAATCAACAGAAGGTGGTGCTGGCAAAGTGGCTGGCCATGACGCCGAACGTGATGATCTTTGATGAACCGACACGCGGCATCGACATCGGTGCCAAGACAGAGATTTACCGGCTGATGCGCGATCTGGCCAACAGCGGCGTCGCAGTTCTGATGATTTCCAGTGACATGGAGGAAGTCATCGGTGTATCGGACCGCATCGCCGTGATGCACGAGGGGCGGATTTCCGGCATCCTTGACCGCGGCGCATTCAACGAAGAAAACGTGCTTTTGCTGGCCGTTGGAAAGACGATTGGCGACATGTCCGGAACAGGCGACGGGGTAAGACAATGATAACGATGTGCAAGGCGTTGCCCGGACGCATAACGTCAGCGCAAGGAGCCGTTTGATGAACCGCAAAGACCTGGGCCTGCTTGTCCTGATCCTCGTCGTGGGCGCAGTGGTTGCCCTGATCAACCCGCGCTTTCTGCTGCCGGTCAACATCGCCAACACATCCAATCTGGTCGGCATGTTCGGGCTTTCGGCGCTTGGGCAGGCCATCGTCATTCTGACCGGCGGGATTGAACTTTCAGTCGGCTCTGTGATCGCGTTGGTGGGGGTTTTGTTTGTCGATCTGGTGGCCAACCAACAACTGCCGTGGCCGATTGCCCTTGCCATCATGCTGTTTCTTGCGGTGATCGTTGGACTTGCGCATGGGCTTTTGATCACCAAGCTCAAGGTGCAACCCTTCATCGTGACACTGTGTGGTTTGCTGATCTACCGCGGCGTCGCCCGGTTTTACACCAAGGACGCCACCGCTGGCTTTGCCTTCGGGCAGACCTTTCCCGACCTTGAATTCCTGACGGCTGGCCGCAGCTACGGCATTCCCAACTCTTTCATCGCGCTTCTTGTGGTTGCGACCCTCATGTGGTTCGTCATCCACCGTTCAGTCTTTGGGCGCTATCTTTACGCGGTCGGCAAGAATGAAGAGGCGGCGCGTTTTTCCGGCATCAAGACAGATCGGGTCATCGTCGGTGCCTATGTGATCTGTCAGGTTCTGACCATCCTGTCGGCGGTGTATTTCGCGATGTACACACGGTCGATTTCGCCCGCCTCGCATGGCAACTTCTATGAGCTTTACGCCATCGCCGCAGCCGTCCTTGGCGGGTTTTCGCTGCGCGGGGGTGAGGGGTCGATCATCGGCGTTCTGCTGGGTGTGGTGCTGCTGCAAGAGCTGCAGAATCTGGTGAACCTGCTTGGCATCCCCTCGTCGTTGAACTTTTCGGTGATGGGTGGCGTGATCCTGATCGGCGTTCTGGTTGATCAGCAATGGGGACGGTTCCGCGAACGCCGCCGGATGATTGATGCAGCCCAACACGCCCGCACAAAACCGACCGCTGCCGAGTAGCATCATGTCTGACGGCCCCCAAAAGACCGACGGCCCCAAGGCCAGGCGTGATGTGAACCCACGTCGCACCACGATGCACGAGGTCGCGTTAGAGGCTGGCGTGTCGCAGACGACGGTGTCGCTTGTTCTGAACGATGTCAGCAATGCAAGATTTTCTGCAACCACACGGCGTCGGGTGGTTGAGGCTGCAGCACGTTTGAACTACCAGACCACCCGCCGCAACGATCCGCAAAAGTCGTCGTTGGGCACGATTGCTTTCGTGGTGGACCAGATGTCGACCGACCCGTGGACCGCGTTGGCGATGGACGGCATCTGCGAAACGGCGTGGGAGCAGGGCTTTGCGGTGTGGTGCGCCGTGACGCGCGGCAAGACCGAGGTAGAACAGGCGATCCTGCGACAATCCGCGACAGGTACGGTTGTTGGTCTGATCTACGGTTCTATCAACACGCGGCGGGTCGAAGCTCCACTTTTGGCACGACCCATGCCGACCGTTTTGCTGAACTGCTACGCCGGCGACCCCGCGCTGCCGTGTGTGCTGCCGGCAGAGGTTATCGGGGGTCAGATTGCAACCCGGCGTCTGATCGCCGCAGGCCACCGCCGCATCGGCTATATCAATGGAGAGCCGTGGATGGACGCATCGCGTGACCGGCTGCGTGGCTACAAGCGGGAGTTGTCAGCCGCCGACATTGCTTTTGACGCCACGCTGGTGCGCAACGGAAACTGGGAGCCTTCGACCGGCTATGAATATACCCGCGAACTGATGAAGTTGCCGGTCCCGCCAACTGCAATCTTTTGCGGCAACGATCTGATGGCGCTGGGCTGCTATGACGCTTTGAAAGAACTGGGATTGTCGATCCCGCGCGATGTGGCCGTCATCGGCTACGACAGCCGGGAAATCGCGCAATACGTCCATCCGCCGCTGACGACGGTGCTGCTGCCACACTACGAAATGGGGGTTGAGGCGACGGAGTGTCTGATCGACATGCTCAACGGCACGCCCGGCCCGGCCCGGATCAAAGTGCAGGGTCAACTGATAGAGCGTCATTCCGTTTAACCGCCCGCCAATTCGAAGACCCTTTTGCAGCGGGCGGCAAGGTGCGCGCTGGTTCAACCGCCGATGCCTTTGCCCTATCAGTCCACCCCCCCGGATCGCATGTTGGACAATCGCGCTTTATCCGCCATAAGCCGGACAGGAGGACGCAATGTTCAGCATATGGAAGCAGGAAAAGGCCGTCACCGCCCTGATTGATGCTGCGCAGGCGCTGGCGGACAAGCTGGCACAGGCCAAGCCGCATTTCGTTGACAGCTATGCGGCTCATGCCCGGTTCTGGGCTGCCTCTTTTCTGGCTGGCGGGCAGAACCTGCATGACCTTGCGACATGGCCGCCCCTGACCGTGGCCCGTTTTGCAACCTCGACCCAGACCAAGATCACTGCAATGCGCAAGCAGCGTGACTATGACAGCAGCGACGGGTTGGCGGTCTGGCTGCACACCGCCCGTGCCGTGACAGAGCCGCGGATTGCCCCGGCGGTGCGCGACATCTGGCAACACCTGATGAATGCCGGGCCGAACGCCGATGCGATGGTGGCTGATCTGTTGCAGGACGCGGGCCTGCCCTTGGATCAGGGTAAGCGCGTCCCCGATGGGTTCAATCCCGAAACCTGAAGCCTGAAGCCTTGGTAACGTCTGGCAGCCACCCACTGTTCGGGTCAGGCCTTGGAGCCCCACTTCCCCCACATCCGATCCTACCGGACGTTGCGGTAACATCGCGGTCATCGCGGGTCCTTCCGCTGCGCGCATCCCTTGCGCAGACAGAAACCGTAGGGTATTCGATTCCTGACTGTTTTAGTTGGAAAGGCTGGGCAAAATGATGGGCGCGTTCCTGATCATGTTGCGCGAGGGCATCGAGGCCGCGCTGATTGTCGGTATCATTGCCAGCTATCTGGCGCGAACCGGACGCAGCAGCTGGCTGTCGGCGGTCTGGGTCGGCGTGCTTCTGGCGGTTGCCGCATCGCTGTTCGTCGCCGCAGGCGTGCTGGCGGTCGGCGGCCAACTGCCCCAGAAGACCCAGGAGTTGTTTGAGGCGCTGGTCGGGGCCTTTGCCGCCTTCATCTTGATTTCCATGGTGTTCTGGATGCGCCGGGCGTCACGCTCGATCCGCCAGACGCTTGAAAAAGACATCGACGCCGCCATCCAGAACAGTCGCGGCCCGGCTTGGGCGCTGATCGGCCTTAGCTTTTTCGCCGTGGCGCGTGAGGGGTTGGAGTCTGTCTTTTTCCTGATAGCTCTGCTGCAACAAAGTCCGGGGCCAGGTGCGCCGATCGGTGCGCTGTCTGGGCTTGTGGTTGCGGTTCTGGTCGGCGTTGGCATCTTTCAGGGCGGTGTGCGGCTGGACCTGCGGCGTTTCTTCCGCTGGACCGGCGTTTTCATCATTCTGGTTGCGGCGGGTCTTGCTGCCAACGTCTTGCGCAATCTGCACGAGGCCGGTGTGTGGAACCTTGCACAGCAGCCGGTCTGGGATCTGACGCGCACGCTGCCGGTTACGCCAATTGCGGGCACGGTTCTCAGCGGGCTGTTTGGCTATCACGACGCGCCTGTGCTGGGTGAGGTGGTGATCTGGGCCGCGACGCTTGGCATTGCGCTTTGGTTTTTCCTGCGCCCGGCCTCGGTGCAGGTGTCTGACAAGCTGGTGGCCAAGCTGTCGGCGAAAGCCAAGGGAGTCTGACCGATGGCACCGTTGCAACCCGTTGTTCAGCCCGGCTTGCGCCGCGGCACCTCACCCGCGCTGGTTGGTGTCGGCGCGCTCGTGATCCTTGGCATCGGCGCGGTCTGGTTTGCGGTCCGTACGGCCAAACCGCTGGACACCAGCGGTGAAATCGCCGTGACGATCACCGACAGTTCGTGTGATCCTGCAAGCCTGACAGTTCCAGCCGGCCGCACCACCTTCCGCATCCACAACACATCAGACCGCGTGCTGGAATGGGAAATTCTGGACGGTGTTATGGTGCTGGCCGAACGTGAGAATATCGCCCCCGGCCTAAGCTCTGCCGTGACAGAGCGGTTGAACCCCGGCACCTATCAGATCACCTGCGGCCTGTTGTCCAACCCGCACGGCACGCTGACCGTGGTTGCCAATGCGGCCTCGGTTGCGGCACAGGCAAAACCAGAGGCGCGGGCCTTTGTCGGGCCGTTGGCGGAATACCGCGTCTATCTTGTCCGGCGGGCCTCGGCCCTGATCGCGGCGACATCGACCTTGTCAGAGCGGATTGCCGCCGGGGATACCGACGGTGCCCGTCTGGCCTGGCTTGCGGCGCGCCAACCTTGGCAGCAAATGGCGCCGGTCACTGGCAGAATTGCCGATCTTGTCGCCAAAATCGACCCCAAAGCTGCCGAGTTGACCGGGTATGAACAGGATGCAGGCTTCACTGGATTTCACCGGATCGAATATGGGCTTTGGGTGCAAGGTTCGACCGTCGGGCTTGCCCCCGTGGCAGCCCAACTGGCCACTGATGCCGTGACCTTGAAAGAGCGGTTGACGGCGATGAATTTCGCCCCCGCCGATCTGGCAAACACGGCAGCCGGGGCTGCAACCCGCGCCGCTGATCTGGCATCCAGTCAAGCGTCGTACAGTCTGACCGATCTGGCAGACATGCAGGGCGCACTGGACGGGATATCCAAATCTGTCCTGCTGATTGATCCGCTGGTTGCCGGGCCAAACCCGGATGCCTCTGCCAGCCTGCATCAGGCCTTGGCCACAGCGCAGGCCACGCTTGACGGGTTTTTGGTGAACGGGGCCTTTCCACCCTATGACCACATCGACGCTGCGGGCCGCCAGAAGATCGCGGCCGCCTTCACGGCTTTGGCCACCGCAGCCAGCATTTTGAACCCCGCTATCGGATTGGAGTAAGGGTATGGCCAAGGACACCGCGCTAACCACCCGTCGCGGCCTGTTGACCGGCGCTGTGGCTTTGGCGGGTTGCCCCTATGCCAGCCTTGCCGCGACCGCAGATCAGTCCCATGTCGCCGATGCGCCGGTGGCCGATGCTGCCAGCGGGTCTGATGTGGTGCTGCCGTTCGGGCCGCATCAGGCGGGCATCACCACGCCGCGCCCTGCAAATGCGATGATCGCTTCGTTTCATGTGCTGGCTGATGATCCGGCAGCGTTGGAAAGCCTGTTGCGGCGCTTGACCGACCGGATTGCCTTTCTGACCCAAGGTGGCCCGGTCAAACCTGACGATCCAAAGCTGCCGCCGCCTGACAGCGGTCTGCTTGGGCCGGTTATTCAACCCGATGGGCTGACGATCACGGTGGCCCTTGGCAGCTCGTTGTTTGACGACCGGCCCTGGCTCGCCGATCAAAAGCCCCGGGTTCTGCAACGCATGACCCAATTCAGCAACGATGCGCTGATCGCAGACCTGACGCACGGCGACCTTGCCATTCAGTTCTGCGCCAACCGGCAGGACACCGTCGTTCATGCGCTGCGCGATATCCTGAAATCGGTGCCGGACCAGCTTGTGATCAAGTGGATGCAGGCGGGCAACGTGCCGGTCGTGGCCGCCGCGCCGGGAAAGGCTGGCGAAAGCGCGCGCAACCTGTTGGGCTTTCGCGACGGCTCTGCCAACCCGGACAACACCGATGACACGCTGATGAACAAGGTGGTCTGGGCTGGCGCGCATAGCCATGAACCGGATTGGGCTGCGGGTGGCAGCTATATGGTGGTGCGCCTGATCCGCAACACCGTCGAACGTTGGGACCGCACCTCACTTGCCGAACAAGAGCGTATCATCGGCCGCAGCAAAATGACCGGCGCCCCCCTTGATGCGGCGGCTGGAACAGAGCGTAGCGTGCCCGATTTTGGTGCTGACCCGGACGGAAAACTGACCAAGCTTGACGCCCATATAAGGCTGGCCAACCCGCGCACCCCGGAGGCACAGACCAGTCTGATGCTGCGCAGGCCCTTCAACTACGTGAACGGCGTCCTTGCCAACGGCCATCTGGATCAGGGTCTGCTGTTCATCGCGTGGCAGGCCGATCTTGAGGCGTCCTTCATCACCGTGCAGCGCCGCCTAAATGGCGAGCCGCTGGAGGAATACATCAAACCGGTCGGCGGCGGCTATTTCTTCGCGCTTCCCGGCTATTCTGACACAAAGGGCGACTATCTTGGTCGCACCCTGATCTTAGCCATTTCCTCGACAAGCCAGGGTTAAAGCCAGTCGGATTTCCCGCTTCAGGCCCCAAAACGGGCCCCTCAACCAAGGATATCCCATGCGCTCTTTCTTTCTTGCAACCGCCACGGCACTTGTGGTCCTTCCCGCGGCCTTCGCCCGGGCGGACTCGGCCCTTGATCTGGTCGGACCGATCAGTGACTACAAGATCTACGTGTCCGACCAGATGGATGTGCTGGTCAAGTCCACCGACGCCTTTGTTGCCGCAATCAAGGCGGGCGATCTGGCAAAGGCCAAGACGCTGTACGCGCCGACCCGGTTCACCTACGAAACCATTGAACCGGTTGCCGAACTGTTTGCCGATCTGGACAAGGCGATCGATAGCCGTGCCGACGACCACGAAAAGGCAGAGGCTGATCCCGCATTTACCGGCTTTCACCGTCTGGAATATGGTCTGTGGGGCACGGATTCGGCTGAAACACTTGCCCCAATCGCCGATCACTTGCTGGCCGACGTCAAGGACCTGCAAGCCCGCGTCGAAGGTCTGACCTTTCCGCCAGAAATTGTCGTGGGCGGTGCCGCAGCCCTGATGGAAGAGGTCGCCATCTCAAAGATCTCGGGTGAGGAAGACCGCTACAGCCACACCGACCTGTGGGATTTCAAGGCCAACGTTGACGGTGCCCAAAAGATCGTCGGCTTGGTGCGGCCCCTTATCGCAACGCAGCAGCCCGACTTTCTGGTCAAGGTTGACGCCAATTTCGCGACCATTGATGCCGTGTTGAAGACGTATGAGCAGGACAACGGTTACGTTACGTATGACAAGCTGACCGACAAGGACCGCGTGGCCCTTTCCGCCGCCGTGAACGTGCTGGCAGAAGACCTGAACACCCTGCGCGGCAAGCTTGGTCTCGACTGACCTTAACAGCAACGCTTGACCATGTGCAGACGTCGCGCATGGTCAAGCGTGACGCAGCTTTGCCAGAGACCCGAGGGTCGGCGCGAAGCTGTGCCAACACGCCCCGGCTGAGAATATTCAGGCGTTTCGAGGAACTGGTTTTGGCGGATACCAAAATCCGGTTGGCCGCAGCCACGCCTTGCAAAGCGGCAGTGAACACATGGAAAAGTGTTTCAACCACCACACCCAAAGGCCGCAAGCCAAACGTGCTTGGGGCGACGCACGCGAAAACTGACCCGCGTTTTCTGGGCAGTTGACATCTTACAGCTACGGTGCACCCGAAAGATAGGGCATCAACCTCGCCAGAACGATCAGTGTCTGCGCGATGCCAGGGAATAACCCTGTCCCAAGGCCTTGCTCAACGGGTCCAGCATTTCTGCAAAGGCGAGTCCGATGTGTTCGGCCAGAACCACCGTTCTTGGCACCGCCTGTGACGAAATCAGCGTCATGGCGAACAGGGTGGCATCTTCGACATCGCCGCTGCCTGCGGCTGCGACCATCTGCGCAAAAGCAGATTCGTCGCCGCCAAGGCAAGGGCAACCTTCGGCATGGCGCATCAAAGGCCGGCGGGATTGCCCCAGCACCAACCGCATCACGGCGTCATGGGTCTGGGTCAGCATTGCGCCGCGGTCTGCCCCGAAAACCAGTGTGAAATCGCGGGCGATCACCTCGCGTGCGGCATCACCACCGCACCATTGCCGCAAGAACAGCACGGCGCCAAGCTCGACCGCGGGCAGTTCAGACAAAAGGCCAACCGGCGCACCGCCCCGCGAGGCTTTGGCTTTGGGATCATGCCGGGTCATTTGGTCAGGATCAACTTGCCCGCGCGGGTGATCCGCAGGCTGTAGACCTGATCCGCCAACGTGATCCGGGCAAGTTGGCCACCCACGGTCAAATGCAGGGCAGAATGGGTCGGAACCTGTTCAACCACCTCTGTGTCTGGCGTGAAAGCTGGCGATTGCGCGGTCATGCTGCCGCCTCGATCCGGTCAAGCAACAGTTCGGCCAGGGCTGCGATCAGGTCAGGTGCGGCGCAGATCGTCATGGCAACTTCGATCAGGGTTGATCCGTCGGCGAAGGTGGCTTGCGGCACGGTTTGTGCCATCGGTCTGCGTTTTTTTTTTGAAGAACAATGGCATACACGCCTCCATCACTTGGGGGCCGGGCTGTCCACTGGCGGATGGCTGGGCGATAGGGATACCATACTAAAATACTCAACAATGTAAACCTGATTCTTTTAGTTGGTCTTTAGCCACGCCCCCGATCCGGTTCGCTTCAAGATGCCTGACGCTTTAGCGGTTGTTGTAGTGCCGTGGGTCCTGTTCCGACCTAAGGCTGCTGCAGATACAATCGGGCATGTCATCCGGAAAGCCCGCCACCGCCAAGAGTGCGATGCGCGAGGCAATGGGTGCAAGCCTGACCTGAACACCTTCGCCCAGCACGCTGACCCCGGCCGGTTTGAAATAGCTTTGATAGGCGGCGGTCACGAACGCCACGTTGACAAAACAGGCGCCAATCTCGCGCGCCAGCGTCGCCTCTGGCGCAAGGCTGTGGTTGATCACGTCACCTCCCATGGTGCGGTAGGCGGTGACCTCTGCCGGGCTGGTCAGGCGCGGACCCCAGGCGTGGGCGGCCACCAGACCTGCACTTGTGCCGTAAACCCGCGCCTCAGTGGGCCAATGGTCGCGCGCAACCCGTTCGACCACGGCGGCGCAGGACGGACAGACCAGTTGCTTGCCGCTGGCATCATATTTGACGCGGCCCGGCAGCAGCGAATAGCGCGTCTGGGTCAGCTCCAGAATGTCATTGGCAATCACGAAATCGCTTTCAAGAATGGCCCGGTTCAGCGACCCGATGGTTGAACTTGCCACCACCCGGCGCACCCCCGCCTCTCGCAAGATCCAGAACGCCCGACGTTGTGAGGCATGGTCAATCTCATCCAGCGCCCAGCCATGCGACCAGACGGTCAGCGCCCGGCGCGGCAGTCCGTCATGGGTGATCGACCCATCGAATTCCAAGAGCTTCCATTCGCCGCTGATCCCATAAGGCGTTTCAAATGTCAGATCGCGCGCCAGAACCCGAACGCCGGGTTCGTTGATATCCTCGGGAAAGCGCAGGCCCCAGTTGGCACTGCCGCAGATCAGGGCGTAGTCAACCTTCGGAATTTCGGTCTCGGTCATGGTCAGGTTCCCTTATCTGTAAGGCCAAGGGCCGCGAAAGCCGCCAGCATCGTTGCGGTGTCGGTCAGTTCGACCTGTTCGGACAGGCGCGGCAGCAGGTGGGTCAGCGTGGCGTCATGGGCCGCCTTGTCCGAACTGGCCACCGCATCCGTGACAATGATCGTGCGCAGCCCCCGGTCCACCGCCCCAAACACGGTGGCGAGCACGCACATATCCGTCTCAACCCCCGAAAAGATCAGGGTGTCGATGGCGTGCGCTTGCAGAAATCCATCTAACTCCGGTGTGCCGAACAGTGAAAACGTCAGCTTGTCGATCACGGTTCCGGTCGTGCTAAGCGTGTCCAGCGGAGCAACCAGACCCAGCAAGGCCGGGTCGATCCGGTCAGCGGTCACACTTGCCCAACGTTGGTAATAAGGCCGCCATTGGCCGGTCGTCGCATCCGGGTTTGGGGCGGTGATGAACCGTGCATAAACGGTTCGCGACCCGCTGGCCTGGCACAACAGGGCCACATTCGGCAGGATCAGGGTCAGCGCCGGAGTATGCCATTCTGTCGCCTCGGCAAACAGCCGCTGCATGTCGATGACGATGTGAAGGCAGTTTGGTGACAGCGCGGGGGCCAGCATTCGATCAATCCGCCATGACGATGGTGTGTTCGGCAGACCAGTGCAGCGTGACCTTCTGGCCCTCTGGCAACAGCCGCCCATCGTGGTTTTGCGCGAACAGTTTCAGTTCGGTGCCGTCGGCAGTTTGCAGGTGATACGACAGTGCCGGTCCTGCATAAATCACCGTCTTGACCTGAGCCTCGATCCGGTTGACGGCACCTTCTGCCGGGGTCACCGACATCTTTTCCGGCCGCACCGCCAAGGTGACCGTCTGTCCCAAGGCCGGCAAAACACCGGTCGCCTGCACCACGGTTCCATCGGCCAAGCGCACCGCGCCATTCTCAACCACGCCGGTCAGAAAGTTGGAATCGCCCAAAAACGCCGCCGCAAACCGGGTCAGCGGGCGTTCATACACCTCTTGCGGCGCGCCAATCTGCACGATGCGCCCTTTGTCAAGGATGGCAACCTTGTCTGACAGGGCCAACGCCTCTTCCTGATCATGGGTCACAAAGATCGTGGTCAGCCCGCTTTCCCGCTGAATGCGCAAAAGTTCGACCTGCATTTCCTGCCGCAACCGCCGGTCCAGCGCGGACAACGGTTCATCCAGCAACAGGACCGATGGTTTGATGACAATCGCCCGCGCCAAAGCCACGCGTTGCTGCTGGCCGCCCGACAATTGCTTGGGCATGCGGTCGGCAAAGCCGGGCAGGCGGACCATCTCCAACGCTTCCCCCACCAAACGCCGCGCCTCGGCCCCTTTGATGCCGCGCCGTTCCAGACCGAAGGCCACGTTTTTCGCCACGGTCATGTGCGGAAACAAGGCATAGGATTGGAACATCATCCCGATGTTGCGGCCCCAGACCGGCACCTGCGTCACATCCGAACCGCCGATCTTCACCACGCCCTCATCCGGCTGCAAAAACCCCGCGACAATGCGCAGCAACGTCGTCTTGCCTGACCCTGATGGCCCAAGCAGGCTGGTGAACGACCCGACCGGAAAGCTGGTGGAAATATCTGTCAGAACCGGGACAGTGCCAAAGGTTTTGGCGACGGCTTGGACGTCAACGTTTGTCACTGGTCTCTCCTGGTTTGGCAAAGCGGGCAAAGATCAGGATCACGGCCATCGACCCCAACAGCAGCAGGGTAGAGATGGCATTGATTTCCGGCGTGAAGCCTTTGCGGATGGCCGAGTAGATCTGCACCGGCAGGGTGGAATAACCGGGGGACGACAGGAAATACGAAATCACGAACTGGTCGAGTGAGACGGCAAAGGCGAACAAGGCAGCCCCAAGGATGCTGGGAAACAGCAACGGCAACGTGACCGCAAAAAACGCGTGAATCGGGGTTGAACCAAGGCTCATCGCGGCCTCTTCCAGATCGGTGCGGATGGTTTTGAACCCGGTGCCGACCACCAGCACGACATAAGGGATGGCCATCGCCACATGGCCGATGATCAGCGCATGCAGCCCGCGGCCAATCCCGGTCCAGTAGAAAAAGATCAGCATCGCGGTGCCGGTGATCAGCCACGGAATCGCAATCGGCGGCAACAGCAGCACCTGCAACAGATTCCTGCCGCGAAATGTCCGGCGCGACAGGGCAACTGACGCTATGGTGCCCAAAACCGTCGCCACAACCGAGGTGACCAGCGCCAGCACGATCGAATGCAACCCCGCAGTCAGCAGCACGTCATTGCCCGCCAGCGTCTCATACCAATGCGTCGTAAAGCTGAACGGCAGTTCGTATAGGGGCGAAGCGTTGAACCCCATCGCCATCAGCACAAGGATCGGCGTGTACAAAAACACCAGTATGACGCCCAGATAGACCTGACCCAGCCGCGTCATGCCGCACCCCCCGAACTGCGGCGCAAAACGCCAGAGAAGGTCGCAAAGATCGCCAGCACCACTGCCAGCATGATGAACGACAACGACGCACCAAGGGGCCAGTTGAAGGCTTGGGTGAACTGATCCTCGATCACCGTGCCCATCGTGACACCGACCTTGCCGCCTAATATTCGCGGCTCCATGAACGACCCTATCACCGGCACAAAGATCAGCACAGAACCAGAGATCAGACCGGGTGCCGACATTGGAAGCAAAATCCGCCACAGGATCGTCCACCACCGTGCGCCAAGGCTGGCCGCAGCCTCAAGGATCGCGTCGTCAATGGTCACAAGGGCGATGTAGCAGGTCAGGATCATGTAGGGCAGATAGCCGTGCACAAGACCCAGCACGATGGCGTAGCGCGTGTACAAAAAGCTGATAGACCCGGCGTCCGGGGCGACCATATGCCACAAAACATCCAGAAACCCGCCCTCGCGCAGCACCATGGTCCACGAAAACACCCGCACCAGACCATTGGTCCAGAACGGCAGCAGGATCAGGATCAGCATGGTTTCGCGGGTCCGCCCGGTGGTGGCGCGGGCCAGCGCCAAGGCGGCCAGAAAGCCCAGAACGGCGCAGAACAGCGTGGTCCACATGCCGATCATCAGCGAGTTGTACGCGATGCGCACCAGAAAAGGCTGGTCGATGAAGGCGCGGTATTGCCGGATCGTGAAGACCACCGGGGCCTTGCCCAGCGGGGTCTTGTCCATGAAACTGAAGACAAACATGGTGAGCAGCGGCAAAAACACCGCCAGCGTCAGCCAGCCATAGGTCGGCAGCAGCAGGGCGGTCGTCGTCACCCATTCGGGCAAGGGTTTGCGGCGCGGCCCCGAAGGCCCGCGCCCAAAAGATGTGTCGTCCGACGCCGAAGTCAGGCCGTCATTCGGCATAGAATGCTTTCACTTCCTGCCAAAGATTGTTGTACGTCTCTCGCCGGTCATCCGGGATCGCCGACATCACATCGGCGGGCACCAGATATTCTGGCTTGTGAACCTGCGCGCTTAGGTCGTCGGCCGGCAGCCCGGCCAGCGCCTTGCTGTTGGACGAGGCGGGCGCACCGACCTTGGTGGCCCATTCAACATAGAACACCGGGTCGATCAGCCAGTTGGCAAAGGCCAAAGCCGCATCCGGATTGGGGGCAGTGGCCGGGATGGCAAGCCCGTCAACCCAAGCCACAGCACCCTCTTTTGGTGCCACGAAATCAACCGGCAGCTTGGCATTGCGCTTTGACCGCACCGCGCCGCCTGACCAGAACACACCCACATCGAACTCATTGGCGGCAAACGACTTGTTCCACTGATCTTCGCTGGACCACAGCAGTTTGATGTTAGGCTTCAGCGCCTTCAACACCTCTTTGATCTTGTCCAGATCCTTGGGGTCGTTCATGTCCTGACCGGTGATCAGCGCCCCCATGTTGACCGCAAAGATCGCGTCATCATCCATCGCGACGCGGCCCTTATAGGCCGGGTCTGCCAGATCGGCCCAACCCGCAGGCTTGGCGATCCCTTCCCGGACGGCAATGCCGGTCAGACCCCAAAGCCACGGAATTGCATAGCCTTTGCCATCCTGCGAAAAGTTCGGGTTGGCCAGCAAGGCCGGGTCAATATTGGCAGAGTTCGGCACCTTGGTCAGGTCCACCGGCATCAAAAGCCCCTCGGACGAGGCTTGTGCCACCCGGGCCGCATTCAGGATCACAAGGTCATAAGCCCCGGGATTGGTGCGCAACTTGGTCAGTTCCTCGGCTTCCGAACTGAAATAGTCATGCACCACCTCAATCCCGGTGGCTTTGGTGAACATCTCCAGCGACCACGCCTCATCGGTGCCATAGCCTTGCCAGTTCAGCACGGTGATCTTGCTTCCGGCCAAGGCCGCTTTGGGCAGGAACGAAGCACCCGCCGCCGCTGCCAGTGCGGCCGTAAGCATCTGCATCGTTCCGCGCCGAGTTGGGCCGCGAGGTGATAGGTTCGACATTTCAGACCTCCATTGTTGCATTTTGATCAGCGCTTACACTTTGGCCAAGCAAACCCACTGATTCAGCCCAAAGCTGCCAAACCGTCTGGAACCACCGCGTAAGCAACCGATTTATTTGTTTGTATGCAAACCATTATTCCAGAAACGATTTGTGTCAAACGCTTTTTTGGGAATCGTGTAGGGTTTTGATCAGATTGCTAAAACGAAACCGTAAACCTGCGTTGCTCCCCAGTTGCGCCGATGTCAAAGGCGATGCCGCCGTCAACCGGTACGCCGCGAATCGTCAAAGCCCCCAGTCGGGCGTCAGGCGTTGCTTCTGGCGGAATGGCGTGCAGCACCAACCGACCCGCCGCTGCGCCAGCCTCTAGCGTCGCCGCAAAACCTGATGCGCCAAACGCAATCCCGCTTAGCGTGCCAGTGAAGTCAAACGACAGCGCTGCCTGACCGTTCAAGACCGCCGTCATCGTGCCATCAACCGCGCAAACCACCAATTTGCCGATCGGGGTGACAATCGGCCCAAGCTGCACATCCGCGCCACTATGGGTCAGCGTCAACCCGCGCCATGGGTCAAAATCCACCACCTCTGCCACTGCCATCAAGGGCAACAAACCCGACCAGATGTAGAACGGATCGGTGTCGCCCTGATCCATCGCCTCACCCGTTGTGGCATTGTAATTCTCGGCAGCGATGCGGGCCGGGTTCCAGGATTTTTCAAACAGCGCAAAGCTTTTCGCGGCCAGTGCCTGTGCCTCAGCAGTCAGGCCATAGCGGCGCAGGCCCAGCCAGACCAGATAGTTGACGTTGGGCCAGATGCGCCCGCGCCAATAGACATTCTCCGCAAAAGCCGGGTCATCTCGGGTGGCATTCGGCAAGGTCCAGTCGCCGCCAAACGTCAACGGGTCGTGCAAATGCCCCAGCAAAGCCTGCACCTGCCCGGCACTCGCCGCGCCACACAGCAGCGGATAAAAACTGGTCGGGGAAACTGAACGAACAAAGCCACCGTCACGCTGCCGGTTGGCAAACAGCCCCCGGCTTTCATCCCACAGGTTTTCACGGATCAAAGCGCGGCTTGTCTCTGCCAGAGCGGAAAACTCGGCAGCTTCACCCGGCAAGCCCAGCACCGCCGCCATCTTGCCCAGCATCTCTGCGTCAAGGGCGACTGCGCAGTTCAGCCCGACATCCCACGTCGACAGGCTGCGGCTGACCGGGTCATAAACCGCCTCATCATGGGTGGCCGAATTGTCCATTCCGGTTTCATTGCGCGCCCCAAAGGCGGTGCCTTTGTACAGCCCCTCACCCACGTCGGACGTCCCACATGACACCAACCCGCTGCCATCCGGGTCACGCATCGCCCGCCACCAGCGCTGATTGCGCGCCAGGGTCGGATAGACCGCCTCAAGCCCCGACCTTTCGCCCGATCGCAGGTAAAGCTGCCATGCGATCAAAGACCCCAACGGCGGCTGGCTGCGGTCCACCCATTGGTCTTTTGAGGTGACAATGCAGGCCACATTGCCCTGTGGCGTTGCCCCGGCATGGGCCACCGCCATATTCCCGCGCGCCAGATTGGTGTCAAATACCCCGGCCAGAAGGGCGGCATAGGTCTGGTCATTGTACCAGACGGCAAAGGTCCCAAGGTTCCATATCCGCGTCACCGCCGTATAGGGCCGCGCGTTGACTGCATCCCAAAGGGTGTTCCAGCCGACGATATCGCGCACCGCATCCAGCGCCCCGGCGGCAAGGCCGGTCTGGCACGGCAACGCGGCGCTCACCGGTGGACCCAAAGCCGCCTTCGCTTTGGCGATGGCACGGGCTGCACTGTCGGCCACCGCGGCGGCATAGGTGCCTTGCGGCATCATCTCTAGGTTAAAGCGCAGCGCCAGAACCGAGGCTTCTGTGCTGCGGCTGTCGACATCAAAATAGCCGTTGTCCTGATAATCCTGCCGCAGCGCCTCAATCGAGGCATGGCCGGTCACCTGCACCGGCACCGCGTCGGTCACCAGGGCGACAAAGCGCGTGCCGATCTTGACCAGTGCCGCACCGCTGGCCGCATCATACTGCACGGCCTCACCACCCTCAGCCGACAGCGCCAGAGTAACCCAGAACCGCAGACCCCATTCGCCCCGCACCTTTGCAACCCACGTGCCGCGCAACACAAATGGGTCGGGCTTGGTGCTGGCGAAAGCCAAGGTTGTGCCTGCCAGATCGGTTTCCAGCTCTATCACGCTGCCGTCGATGCCGTGCCGCCCCAGCCGCACCACATCGCGCCTTGGTTCAATGGCCGACGTGCTGCGCGCCCGCGACGAATACAGCACCGGCGTGATCCGCACCCCCAAGGGCAGAAATACCGCCTCGGCCGGGCGGTCCGACCACGAATTCCAGGCGCGGTCGATGGCTATCGTTGCGTGCTTCAGCATGGCATCCCCTCAACCGACCCGGCAAATTTCTGACCCAGAAGCCATCAATGGCCCGAACTTGCAGCTTTCACCGGCTTCTGAAACACAATCTCAGGTATGCGCCCGGCTGGAGGCGTATTCCGGCTGCGCCCCGACGTCACCACACCGTCAATCACCGTCATGCCGATGCCCGGCAGGTTACCCTGCTGTACCGATTCCAGCAGAGATTTGCCGGGTGAGTGTTGCGCCTGATCCATCAGCACAAAGTCGGCGCACAGCCCCACCTCGATCAGCCCGGTGTCCAGCGCCCGTTGCCGCGATGTGTTGCCGTTGCCTAGGCAAAACGCCATCTCGGCTGGCAGATTGCCAAGGCTGGACAGCAACGCCACCATGCGCAAAATCCCCAACGGCTGCACGCCGGACCCGGCAGGCCCGTCGGTGCCAAGGATCACCCGGTCCAACTGCTTTAACTCGCGCGCGGTGTTCAGCGTCAGCAGGGCGGCGCGTTCATTGCCGTTGTGCACAATCTCCAGCGCCTTCTGGCAACCCTCACAGATGCAGATGATCTGGTCATCGGGCAGCGCCGTGTGGCCGCCGTTGATATGGCCGACCACGTCCGCGCCGGTTTCCAGCACCATGGCCGCGTCAATCAGGCTTGACCCCGGGATCGACGGCCCGCCGGTGTGGATTGTACTTTGCATACCGTATTTGCGCGCCCAATCCACCATCTGCCGGGCGGTCTTGCCATCCTTGACCGACCCCAGACCGACCTCGCCCAACAGCTTGACCCCCGCCTCGGACAAATCCTTGAAATCCTGTTCGACCATGCCGTGTTCGATGATCGGCGCACCGGCATGGACCTTGACCCCCGAGGGGCGGAAATTCTCGTACCAGCGCTGCGAGGCTATCGCCATCGCCTTCAACCCCACAATGTCCTTGGGGCGGCCCGGCATATGCACCTCTCCGGCCGAAATCAGCGTCGTCACGCCGCCGTGCAGCGTGCTGTCGATCCAGTTCAGCTGCTGCTGACGCGGGGTATAGTCGCCCACCACCGGATGCACATGGCTGTCAATCAGCCCGGGCGCCAACGCACAGCCATGCGCGTCGACAATCAATGAGGCATCTTCGGTATCAACGTCCTTCTCGGCCCCCCATGCGGTGATCTTGCCATTGATCGCCACCAGACAATCGGCCTGATAGATCGGCTCTTCCAGCTTGCCCGACAGCATCAACCCTATGTTTCGGATCACCAACTTGGTCGTTTCATGTTGCATGACGCACCCCCTGATCATTTGTAGGCTAACATAAACCGGGCTTGGATCAAGCGCTGTGTTGGGTGGGAATCACCTGATGCTGCCACCATTGCCGAGGTTCATATTCGTATGTAGGCAAACAAATGCGTTCCGCGAAGCCAGTATCGCAACCTAGCCGCCCTTGGCAGCCTTGCGGCCAACGCTGATCCCCGCAGGCAAACGGTGACTTTGATGCGGGCCAATGACCGCGCCCCAACGTCCAGTGCCAAATAACGCACCCGGTTTGCCTTCCTTTAGCCTCGCTTTTCTCAATTGACGCAGTCCGTGCAAACCCGATGCTGATTGCATTTGACAGGCGCGTGCGGTTGGGCTTCTTATTCGCATACAAACGAGTTGCCACCCCTATCTGCCCTGCTGGAGTCGTGATGGCCTACACCGCTGCGAAATCCCTTGATGAAGCGTTTGCGGTGCTGGCGGGCAGCAATGTCGCCATCATCGCGGGCGGTACGGATTGGTTCCCGCAGGCCGGTGACCGGCTGACCGCGAAATCCTTGCTGGATGTGAACGACCTGCCGGGGTTTCGCGGCATCACCCGCACGGATGCGGGCTGGCGGATCGGCGCTGCCACCCGTTGGGCCGATATCACCGCAGCCGATCTGCCGCCCGCCTTTGACGGCCTGAAAGCTGTGGCCCTTCAGGTCGGGTCAATTCAGATCCAGAACACTGGCACGGTCGCGGGAAATCTGTGCAACGCTTCGCCCGCTGCGGACGGCGTACCGCCGCTTCTGACGCTAAACGCCCGGGTCGAACTGACCTCACCCGCAGGCACACGCATCCTGCCGTTGGCCGATTTCATCACGGGGGTGCGGCGGACAGCGCTGCAACCGGGGGAGCTCGTCTCGGCCATCCTTGTGCCCCATACAACCGGGGCACGTGGCGGGTTCCTGAAACTCGGCGGTCGCGCCTATCTGGTGATCAGCATTGCCATGGTGGCTGCGTTGGTGCGCTGCGATGCCGGCGTGATCACCGACATTCGCGTCGCCGTCGGGTCATGCTCACCCGTCGCCTGCCGCCTGCCACGGGTCGAGGCGGCCTATCTTGGCCAGCCCACAGCACAGCTTCCCCCGGTTGACCCAGACTGGTTGACCGACCTGACCCCGATTTCCGACCTGCGCGCCTCGGCAGATTACCGGCGCGGTGCGGTGGCCCGCCTGATCGAACGCGTCCTGCGCCAGATCACCCATGCAGAAGATCAGCGCGATGTATGACACCCCCGACACCGTGGACTTTCATCTGAACGGCCAGATGGTGCAGGTCAGGCCAGAGGTTGGCGAACGCCTGTCCCACTCGCTGCGTGAACGGCTGGCCGCGCGTGAGGTGAAGGTGGGCTGCAACGCTGGCGATTGTGGTGCGTGTACCGTGCTGCTGGACGGTCAACCGGTCTGCGCCTGTCTGGTGCCGACCCAGCGCGCCACGGGCCGCCGGGTTGAGACTGTCGCAGGTCTGGCCGCGCGCGACCCGGTGGCGCTGGCGTTAAGCGAAAGCTTTCAGGATCATCAGGCGGCGCAATGCGGCATCTGCACGCCGGGCATGATGATGGCCGCGACCGCCTTGTTGCGCGTTGTACCGCAGCCCGATGCTGCACAGGTTCAGGATGCGCTGGCAGGGGTTTTGTGCCGCTGCACCGGCTACCGCAAGATCATCGACGCGGTGGTCGCCGCCGGGCAGCGGGATCAAGCCGCACACGCGGTTCGTGAGGGCAAACCCATCCCCACCGGTGCTGTCGGTCAAGCCATCCCCCGCGTTGACGGAAAGGCCAAAGTCGCTGGGACAGAGGCGTTTGGTGATGACCTCGCCCCGGCTGGCGCGCTTGTGGTCCATGTCATCCGCAGCCCGCATCCCCGCGCCAGCTTTACCTTCGGCGACCTGAATGCCTATCTTGCCGCCCATCCCGGCCTTGTCACCCTCTTGACCGCCGCCGATGTGCCGGGCCGCAATGCCTTTGGCGTCATCCCGGCTTACGTCGATCAACCCGTTTTTGCCGAAACCGAAGCGCGCCACCGGGGTGAGGCTGTAGCCGCCGTCATAGGCCACCCCGACACGATGGCCCGGTTTGATCCGGCCCTCTTTCCCATCCAATGGCAGCCCCTGCCCGCCGTCGAAACCGTCGCCGCAGCCTTGGCCGACAACGCCCCGCTTCTGCATCCCAACCGGGCACAAAACATCATGTGCGGCGGCGTTGTGCGGCGCGGTGATGCCGATGCCGCCCTGTCACGCGCCGATATCGTGGTTGAAGCGCACTTTGACAGCGGCTTTGTCGAACACGCCTATATCGAGCCAGAGGCGGGTTATGCCGTCGTCAAAGATGGCCGGGTTGAGGTTTACGCCTGCACCCAAGCCCCGATGATGGATCTGGACTCGATGGCGGAAATTCTTGCTTTGCCGCGCGCCCAAATCCGCATCGTGCCCACGGCGGTGGGTGGTGGGTTTGGGTCCAAGCTGGATATCTCGCTGCAACCCTATCTGGCTTTGGGCGCGATCAAGACCGGCAAACCGGTTCGCATGGCCTATTCGCGCACCGAATCCATGCAGTCGACGACCAAGCGCCACCCGTCCTCGATCCACCTGCGCATCGGGGCTATGAACGATGGCAAGCTGTGCGGCTTTGACTTTCAGGGCGATTTCAACACCGGCGCCTATGCCAGTTGGGGGCCGACCGTGGCGAACCGGGTGCCGGTCCACGCCTCTGGCCCCTATCTGATTGCCGATTATCTGGCACGATCGCGCGCCATTCACACCCATAACCCATCTTCCGGGGCCTTCCGCGGCTTTGGTGTGCCCCAATCGGCCATCGCGCAGGAAAGCCTGTTTGACGCGCTGGCCGACCGTCTGGGGATGGACGCGCTAGAGTTTCGCATCCTGAACGCCCTGCAGAACGGCCAACCCACGGTGTGCGGGCAGGTCTTCACCCAAGGGGTCGGCATCGGGGCCTGCCTGACCGCTTTGCGCCCGGCCTGGGCTGCGGCCAAAGCCGACTGCGCCGCCTTCAACGCGGGCAACACAACACACAAGCGCGGCGTGGGCGTTGCCGCTGGCTGGTACGGGTGCGGCAACACCTCGCTGCCGAACCCGTCCACAATCAAGGCCGGCATCCGCGCCGATGGCACCATCGTGCTGCATCAAGGGGCCACTGATATCGGCCAAGGCTCTAACACGGTCATTTCCCAGATTTTCGCCACCGCCTTGGGCGTATCTGTCCACGACGTGCAGCGCATCGGTCCCGATACCGACCACACGCCCGATGGCGGCAAAACCTCTGCCTCGCGTCAGACCTTTGTGTCCGGCAATGCCGCCAAACGCACCGCAGAGGCGTTGCGCCACGATATCCTGACCCGCTGTAACGCCGCCGGGGATGCCGCCTTGCACCTTCACAACGGGGTCATAAGTGTCACTGATACCGCCGGAACCCATGACATCGACCTGACCACGCTTGCCCCTGATGCCGAAGGCTATGTCCTGCGGGCCGAGGAAAGCTATGACCCGCCGACCCGTCCGCTGGATGCCAATGGCCAAGGCGTGCCCTATGCGCAATTCGGCTATGCCGCCCATCTGGTCGTGGTCGAGGTTGACACCGAACTGGGCCTTGTACGGCCGCTGCACTTTACCGCCGCACATGATGTGGGCCGCGCCATAAACCCCTTGCTGGTCGAAGGTCAGGTGCATGGCGGCATTGCCCAAGGTCTGGGCATGGCTCTGATGGAAGAATATATCCCCGGTCGCACCGAAAACCTGCATGACTACCTGATCCCGACCATCGGGGACATTTCCCCGATTGACACCATCATCATCGAAGAACCTGATGCCCACGGCCCGTATGGTGCCAAAGGCCTTGGCGAACACGTGCTGATCCCGACCGCCCCCGCAATTCTGAACGCCATCCGCCATGCCACAGGCGTGGTGATGACCCGGGTGCCCGTGACACCCTCGCGCCTTAGGGCCGCATTGAAAGAGGCCGGTTATGTGTGATCTTGCAGCCCCGCCCGCCCCTGTTGAACCCGGCCAGATGCAGCCCGAAAAAATCCGCTGCGATGCCTGCCCGGTGATGTGCTACATCGCCGACGGTCGCGTCGGGGCCTGCGACCGCTATGCCAATCATTCCGGGATTCTGGTCCGCCTTGACCCGCTGACCGTGATAGAGGCGCGGGTAGAGGCTGTCCCTTTCCTGACCGGCACTGGCGACGAACAGGACTGGGACGGCGACCTGATCAAAGGCTACCGCCCCTTCATCACCGCCGTCGGGGCTGGCACCACCTACCCCGACTACAAACCCGCACCCTTCATCGTGTCGCAGGCCGTTGACGGCGTGGATATGGTCACTGTCGTCACCGAAGGCATTTTCAGCTATTGCGGCGTCAAGGTGAAAATCGACACCGACCGCTTCATCGGCCCCGAAACCGCGCTTGTCCGAGTCGACGGCGAACCCATCGGCCATGTGATGACCGGCGAATACGGCTCTCGGATGCTATCGCTTGGCGGGGTCGAACACCTGACCGGCGGCTCTAAAAAAGAGGGCCGGGTGACGTGCGATGCCCTGATGCGCCTGTGCA
Source organism: Rhodobacterales bacterium (assembly GCA_038231775.1). GTDB lineage: Bacteria > Pseudomonadota > Alphaproteobacteria > Rhodobacterales > Rhodobacteraceae > Stagnihabitans. The sequence goes on from JBBRKS010000009.1 coordinate 41,688, forward strand.
ACCAAGAGGCGGTTGAGGTGCAGATTGACGGTGGTGCCAGCGTCATCATTCAGGCCGGAAAGCCCCCCATCATCAACACCGTGCCCGAAAAGCTGATGCGGGTCGGCTGCGGGTCGGCCACCATCGGCATGTTCGCCAAGCAATGGGTCGGCCATGTTGACGAGGTGGTGGTGGTCGATGACCACATCACCGGCGTTCTGTCCGAACATCAGGCGGGCAAGATGCTGGACGTGCCCCCGACCGGCATCAAGATGAAAGGCCGCCGCTCGACTCCCGGGCGCTATTTTCAGGTCGCAGGTCACGGGACAGGCTGGGGCGGCACCGATATCGAAGACCCGCTGACGATTCTCAAACCGTTTGACGCCAAAACCGCATGGCCGGGCCTGCGCCTGCTGATGGTATCCACCACGGGCGAACAATGGGCCTATTATGAACTAAACGCGATGTTAGAGCCTGTTTTGGCCGATGCGCCCGCCAGTTTGCGCGCCTCTGCCGAACGGATCGCCGAAAATTGCGAACCGTCGCTGTGTTCGGTTTTGTTCATGGCGGGCGCGGGTGGCAGCCTGCGTGCTGGGGTCACCGAAAACCCGGTGCGCCTGACCCATTCGGTGAAATCCGCGCTGACCTATGTCTCGTGTGGCGGCGCTGCCGCCTATGTCTGGCCCGGCGGCGGCATCACGGTCATGGTCGATGTGACCCGAATGCCGGCAAATTCGTTCGGCTACGTGCCGACCCCCGCCTTGGTTGCCCCCATCGAGTTCACCCTGCGCCTTGCTGATTACGCAGCCCTTGGCGGCCATGTTGACCGCGTTCAGCCGGTCGAGGATGTGCTGACTCCCGAAATCCGCCGCGTTGCAGCCTTGGGGAATGAGCCTGATCCGCAGGACGCTACCAACTTTCCATGGGGCAAATCCCGTCAAGGCCGTCCGAGATGACCGGTCCCGTGACAAGTAGCTCCTCACAAACCGGCCCCACAGCCCGCCTCTTGCCCGACGGTGTGCGCCTGCATCTGCAACACGGGCCGATTGACTTGATTGTTGGCGCAGATGGTGACCGGACCGCAGCCTTTGCCGCCGCCACCCGGCGCTTTCAAACCATCCTGACAGAACTTGTCGCCGAACTCCCCCTTCTGCGGCAAGAGGTCGGCCCCAAGGTCTTAGGCCCAACCGCCCGCCGCATGGTCGCAGCCGCCCGACCCCACAAGCCCACCTTCGTGACCCCAATGGCCGCCGTCGCCGGGGCCGTCGCCGAAGAAATCCTGTCTGCCATGGTGACCGCCGCCCTCCTGACCCGCGCCTATGTCAACAACGGCGGCGATATCGCGTTTCACCTGACCGCAGGTACGCAGTTCCGCATGGCCATCGCCTCCTTGCACAACCACCCGCTTGGCCGCGTCGACATCACCGCCACAGACGTGGCACGCGGCCTTGCCACCAGCGGTCAAGGCGGGCGCAGCCTGTCGCTGGGCATCGCAGATTCTGTCACTGTTCTTGCCAAAACCGCCAGTCAGGCCGATGTCGCAGCCACCCTGATCGCCAACGCCGTCGATCTGCCCGGCCACCCCGCCATCACCCGCGCCCCGGCCAACACGCTGCACCCGGAGTCCGACCTTGGCCACCGGCTGGTTGTCACCCATGTCGGCCCGCTGACCGCGGATGAGACGGCTTTGGCCCTGAATTGTGGCTCTGCAACCGCCCAAACCATGCTGCACGCCGGGCTGATCGCGTCGGCGGCCTTGTTCCTGAACGGTCAGGTGCGCACACTTGGCCCCTCCAAAACCTTCCTCGCTGATCCAAGGATACCGGCCCATGCCTGATGTCGAAATCAGAAAAATCGCAACGGTGGTGGAAGAGATCTTCCACGAAGGCGGCCCGCGCGCGGCCGTACCCTTGCGCCGCGCCGCCATCATGGCCGTCATCGCCAACCCCTTCGCCGGGCGCTATGTCGAAGATATTCAACCCTTCATGACCGACCTTGAACCCTTGGGTCTGCACATGGCGCAAAAACTTCTGGCCGCTCTGGGCAATGATCCGGCCCTTATTGAAGGCTACGGCAAAGGCATCATCGTAGGGGCTGCGGGCGAGCTGGAGCACGGCGCGTTGTGGCACGCGCCCGGCGGCTATGCGATGCGGGCGGTTTTGGGCGATGCCAAGGCCATCGTGCCCTCTGCCAAAAAGGTCGGCGGCGTCGGTGCCCGGCTCGATGTGCCGATCACCCATATCAACGCGTCCTACGTGCGCAGCCACTTTGACTCGATGGAGGTTGGCCTGAACGACGCCCCGAAAGCCGGTGAAATGCTGGTGGTTCTGGTGATGACAACCGGGCCGCGGGTCCATTCCCGCGCCGGTGGGCTGGCTGCAAGCGCGATCAAAGGACAGGATGGGTTAAGATGAGTGCCGATATCCGCAAGATCGCCGTCTGGGTCGAAGAAACCCATTCTGAGATGGGGCAGACCATCATCCCGCCAACCCGCAAAGCCGTTGCCGTCGCCGTCATCGCCAACCCCTTCGCCGGGCGGTATCAGGCCGATTTGTCGCTGCTGACTGATATCGGTGCCGAACTTGGCGCGCTGTTGGGGGCGCGGTGCATCGCAGCTTTGGGCATCACCCCGGCCCAGGCGCAAAGCTACGGCAAGGCCGCGATGGTCGGCGAGGGTGGAGAGTTGGAACACGCCGCCGCCATCCTGCACCCCAAACTCGGCGCGCCCCTGCGGATTGCCGTTGAAAAGGGCGCGGCCCTTGTGCCGTCGGCCAAGAAGATGGGCGGGCCGGGGCAAGCGCTGGACGTCCCCCTTGGCCACAAAGACGCGGCCTTTGTGCGCAGCCATTTCGATGCAATCGAAGTGCGCCTGAACGACGCCCCCCGCGCGAATGAGATCCTTGTGGCCGTAGCCATCACCGATTCAGGCCGCCCCTTGCCCCGGATCGGCGGGCTGACCCATGAACAGGCTGAGGGCAAGGACGGGTTGCGCTAAAACAGCTTCTGGAGTCGGGTCGGGGGGCAGATTCGCGGAACTATGGTGATCATGGTTAACAACCCCTGATCTTCTTTTCCATGTAGATGGAATGAAGACAAAAAGAAGACAGAATGAAGACTGGCGATTTCGGACTGTCAGACCAGATTAATCTATCGCCCGCAAAGACTTAGCCTGCTTTGTTAAAGTAAACCGTGCAAAGTTGGGCAACCAGTTTGCCCCACCGTTTTCGCCTATAACTTGTCCAGCAACGCCAACAGCCGCTCGCTTTCGGTTTTGGACAGATTGCGCAGGGTCGCTTCTGAAATCTCACGCGCAACAGGTACGGCCGAGTCCAGAAACGTCACACCTTTCGGTGTCAGCGAGACATCAAGTCGGCGCAGGTCGGTCGTCGAAGCCTCTGTCTGCACCAACCCCTTGGTGCGTAGGCGGTCGATAACACCTTTGGTGGTGGCAGCATCGGTGGCGATCAACCGGCCAAGGTGATTTTGCGACTGCCTGCCAAACTCCTTCAGCTTGACCAAAGCCGCAAATTGGGTCGGCGTGACATCGGGCTGGCGTGAGACAAAGATTTCCGCGTGTTTTTGGTACGCCAAACGCAGTTTGAACCCGATCTGGTCCTCCAGCCGGTAGGTGCTGGTTTCAGGCACAGCCATTTTATCGTGCGTTTTCATGATCTTCCCGAAACCCTTGTCGAAGCCTTGCAATCGCCCATGACCATATCCGCTTTTCCAAACGGGTAACATATCCGGTTGCCGATACCCAACGGCCATCGGTTCACCAGTCGCTACTGTGCAGCGGCGCGCGATTTGGCCAGCGCCAGCAATATTTCGGCACTACGGGTGGCGCCGTTGGTCTGGATATTCAGCGCCTGTGGCGGCAGCGGGCGAGAAATTTCCCTTTGAATCTCGGCCACTAGGCTGTCGGGTGTCAGCGTGGTCTCATCAAGGGTGCGGGTGCGCCCGATGGCTTCCAACAGCTTGGCGCGGTCGGTTTGTTCCGTCTCGCCATGGCCGCCGAACGGTATCAGCAGGGCCCGACAACCGGCAATCAGGATATCGGCAACCGTGTTATAGCCCGCCTGCGACACCGAAAGCTGCACGCCGCGCATCAGGTTGGCAAGGTCAGGGCGAAAGCGGTCAAGCGTCACATTGGCGGGCAGGTTCTGGTTCAGCGCGTCATAGTCGGTCTGGGGCATGTTAGGGCCGCTGAGGATCAGCCATTTCGCCAGTTGCGGCAGCAGGCGGGCCGCCTCGATAGCGCAGGTGATGACGTGTTTTCCCGCAGCCCCGCCACCGGCAGAAACCACGACGTCAAAGCGGTCTGCCTCGACCAGGGGAATGGGCGAAAGAGTCGGGCAAACCAGGCCCGTATACGCAATTCTTTCAATGACTTGATCGGCCAAAGCAAAGCTGTCTTCAAGGGCGGCAAAGCTGGGGTCGCCGTGGACCAGCACCAGATCAAAGGCGCGGTGGATCAGGTTCACCGTGTCGATGTCTTTGCCCGCTTTGGGGTTGCGTTGCAGGATGTCGCGGACAGAACTGACCAAGGCGGGGCGGGGATGGGTGGCGTCGATGGCGTCGATCAGCGGCAGAAGTTCAAAGCGCACCTGACGGCGGCCAAACGGAAACGCCTCTGTCAGCACGATATCGGGTTTGGCCGCGTGATACGCGGCGATCAACTGGTTCTTGCGCGCCTCAAGGTAGGCGGGGTCGGCGGGTTGGCCGCTGGCGGTGACTAGGCCCGCAAACGCACCACTGGCCACCGCGATGGGTGGCAACGCTATATGCGGGATGCCCGGACCTGGAAAGCCTTGAATGGGCATGCCGCCGGTGACCAGGGTGACCTCCATCCCAAGGTCGATCATCGCACGCGCGATGCGGCTGGCGCGGGCCAGATGGCCGATGCCCAGCAGGTGCTGAACGTAAAAGAACACGGACGGGGTTTTGGCTGTCATGGATGCAAACCTTCGGCGGCAAACAGTGCGGTAAGCTGGCCGACACTTTGGTGATAATCAAGGGTGGCGCGGACTTGGGTTGCGGCGGCACTGCCATATTGGCGGCGCAAATCCGGAGAGGTGATGGCGGTCTTCAGCGTCTCACTTAGGGCTACGGGATCATCAGGCGCGACAAGCCAGCCATTTTCGCCGGTGCGGAACAGCTCTGGGATGCCCGAAATGTTGGTCGACAGACAGGCAAGGCTTTGACTCGCCGCCTCTACCAGCACGTTGGGCAGACCGTCGCGGTCGCCGTCGGCTGTGATGCGGCAGGCCAACGCGAACAAATCGGAGGCGCGGTAGGCCGCCAGAACCTGCGCCTGATCGACAGCGCCCTGCCATTGGATGCGGTCAGCGATGCCCAAACTCTGCGCAAGCGATTGTAAAGTGCTGCGTTCGGGACCGCCGCCAAGATGGGTAAAGCGCCAGTGCAGATCGGCGGGCAGCAGGGCAAAGGCGCGCAGCAGCGTGTCGTAGCCCTTTTTGGGCACGGCACGGCCAACGCTGACGATCTGCACCGGGTTGGCCGGGTCTGAACCGTCAGTATCGGGGCGGGTTTCGGTGAAAGGCGGGAAGCGTTCAAGGTTCAGACCGTGATAGCTAAGATACACTGTTGACGGGTCTTTGGCCAAGGATTGCAGATGCTTATGGCCCGACTCTGTGCAGGTGACCGCCCATTTGGCGCGGGCGAGTTTGGCCGCAAGCTCCCAATCGGGTGAGGTCCAGATGTCTTTGGCATGGGCCGACACAGTCCAGCCGATTTGCAGAATCCGGGCGGCGTAATCGGCGACCGAGGCCGGGGTGTGGATGAAATGGGCGTGCAGCCACGCGCCACGTTCTGGCCATTCGGCAACAAGAACGGCAGCCTGCCCGAAGCGGCGCAGGCGGTTGCGGGTCGGGTCGCGCCACAGGTCGGACGCCCATGCGCGAACCGTAGGCCAAAAGCCGGCATGTCGGCTGGCAGACCACAGACCGCGCAAAACGCGCAAGGGTTCGTGGTGCAGATATTCTGGCAGATACAAAAGTTCGGCTGCAATCTCATCATTTACGGCGTGACGCTTTTTGTCGGTCGGGTGGCGCAGCGACACAATGACAAGATGAAGACCCGCCAGTTCCAGCCCGCGCAATTCCTGCGCGATGAAGGTTTCAGACAGGCGGGGATAGCCTTTGACCACCACAACAAGCCGAGGGTGGCGGTCCGGTGTCATTTGGCGCGGCGCAGGGCACCCGGCCGGCTGCCCCGGGCCTGCAGGTCTTGCCCGACCAGCCGGGCAATGTTGGTCAGACCTTCAAGGTGCAAACCGGGGCACGCGACAGAGGGGCGAACACGGCTGGGCAGTGCCCGCAAGGCCGCGGCCATGCGGGCCGGGTCGGCAGCCTCTTCGGGCAACAGCATTTCGATCATGCCAAGTTCGGCAGCACGGGTGGCGCGCAGCAATTGTTCTTCACGCGGCGTGGTACGCGGCACGATCAGGGCGGGTTTGTCAAACGACAGGATCTCGCAATAGGTGTTATAGCCGCCCATTGCGACGACGCCGATCGACCCTGCGATCAGTTCTTCCATCCTTGTGTCAAACTCGATCACCTCGACCTGCGGGATCGACTGACCCTTGCGCAGAAACTCGGCACGCTGTTCGCTGGGCATATAGGGGCCAAGCACCACCAGCGCCTTTTGATCCAGACTGGGGTCGTGCAGATAGGCGTTCAGCACATCTTCGATCAGATCGGCTCCGTCGCCACCGCCGCCCGTCGTCACCAGAAGATAGTCGCTGTCGCGGCGCTGCTCTGACAGCTTTTCCTGAGCGGACCGGCGTTGCAGGAAGCCGACAAACTCCATCCGGTCGCGCACCGACTGGGGCACGTCAAGGCCGGTCAGCGGGTCATAGAAATCGGGCGGGCCATAGACCCAGATGTGATCGTAGGTGCGGTCAATCTTGCCCATCACGTCGTTGCGCTTCCATTCGGCATCCAACAGACGCGGGGCATCCATAACCTCACGCAGGCCAAGCACAAGGGTTGTGCCCTTGGCTTTCAGGTCAGCAAGGGTTTCCTCAATCTCACCGCGCAGGCCCATCGGTTCCTTGTCGACGATGAAGATGTCAGGCGCAAAGGTTTCGGCGGTGTGGCGGATGATCGAGCGGCGCATCTTGATGGTGTCGGCCACGTCGATGTGTTCGGCAAGCGAGGAATACTCGCCATTGCGCAGCTTGATCACGCTGGGGATTTTCACGAAGTCAACCCGGGCGCGGTAGTCAAACGCCCCGGCAATCTGCGAGCCTGACACGATCAGCACCATCAGGCCGCTGTATTCCTGCACCAACGCGTGGGCGATGGTCCGGCAGCGCCGCAGATGACCAAGACCAAAGGTGTCGTGGCTGTACATCAAAATCCGCGCATTGTCCAAAGGGTGCTTCATTCAGATTGCCTCGGTGCGGAAGGTTGATGATGGGCGGCCATGCTGCAGGGTCATCTGGCGACCGAGTTATGCGTAAGGGTCAGCGGCATCGCGTAGCCCATCGCCAAGAAAATTGAAAGCCAGGATCACCAGGATGACCGGTATGACAGGGAACATCAGCCAAGGGTAAAGGGCAATGATGTTGACGCTGCGGGCTTCGGTCAGCAGGATACCCCAGCTGGAAATCGGGGCTCGCAAGCCGATGCCAAGAAAGCTGAGGGCTGTTTCACCAAGGATCATGCCCGGGATCGTCAGGGTGGCCGACGCGATCAGATGCGACATGAACCCCGGGATCATGTGACGCCCGATGATGCGGCCACTGCCTGCGCCCATCAGACGGGCGGCCAGCACATAATCTTCCTCACGCAGGGACAGCAGTTTTGCGCGTACCCCTCGGGCAAGGCCGGTCCAGTCGATCAGCCCGAGGATTACTGTAATGCCGATATAAACCAGAATCGGGCTCCACGTCACCGGGATGATCGCGGCCAGCGCCATCCACAGCGGGATCGACGGGATGGAATGCAGCACCTCTATCACGCGCTGGGTGACGATATCGAACCAGCCGCCGTGATAGCCCGCAAGGCCACCGATGATGATGCCGAGAATAAAGCTCATCGTGACGCCAAGGATGCCGATGGTCAGTGAGATGCGCGCCCCGTAGATGATGCGCGACAGCACATCGCGGCCAAGGCGGTCCGTACCCAACAGGAAAAACTGGCCGTCTTTCGCCGGGCAGACAAGGTGAATGTCGCCCGGGATCAGGCCCCAGAACATGTAATCGTCCGATTTGCAGAAGAACCGCAAGGGCTGCACATCGGCCTTGTTGTCGGTGTAAAGACGCTGAAGTGTATCCATATCAAGCACTTGAGTGCGGCCATAGACGAAGGGGCCGACGAACTTGCCCTCGTTGAACAGATGCACGGCCTGCGGCGGGGCATAGATGAAATCGGTGTTGCGGGCTTTTTGGTTGTAGGGTGCAAGAAACTCACTGATCAGGATCGAACCGTACATGATCAGCAGGAAAATCCCGCAATACAGCGCGATCTTGTGCTTGCAGAACTGCCACCACATCAGTTGCAGCTGCGAGGCCTGCGCGAACTTTGATTTGGTGGCCGGTGCATTTTCCGCCTCGTACGGATCAAATGGCGCATCCGAGACGTAGTGCTGCATGGCCGCACCCGGGGCGGGCAGCGGGCTTTGCGTCTGGCTTGTCATTTCGCCGCTCATTTGCCGCTTCCTTTGCCCAGTCGTATGCGCGGGTCAAGCATGGTCAGCGCGATGTCCGATATCAGAACCCCGATGACCGTCAGAAATGCCAGAAACATCAGGAACGACCCGGCCAGATACATGTCCTGGCTTTGCAGCGCGCGGATCAGCATTGGTCCCGTGGTTTCCAGTGACATCACGATGGCTGTGACCTCTGCCCCCGAAATCATATGGGGCAGGATCGAACCGATATCTGCGATGAAAAAGTTCAGCGCCATCCGCAACGGGTATTTCAGCAATACCTTCGTCGGATGCAGCCCTTTGGCGCGGGCAGTGGTCACGTATTGCTTGTGCAACTCGTCCAGAAGGTTGGCACGCAGACGGCGCACCATGGCGGCGGTGCCCGATGTGCCGATGATCAGGACCGGAATCCAGATATGCGACAGGATCGAGACGAACTTCGGCCAGCTCATCGGTTCGTTCAGAAAGTGCTGATCCATCAGGTTGCCGATAGAGATGCCAAACCAGACGTTGGCGAAATACATCATCATCAGGGCCAGCATGAAGTTCGGCACGGCAATGCCGATCAGGCCAAGAAAGGTCAGCCCATAGTCACCCCAACTGTATTTGTGCGTGGCCGAATAGATGCCGATCGGGAACGCGATGATCCAGGTGAACAGGATGGTTATGGTTGACAGCAAAACAGTCAGCCAAAGCCGGTCGCCGACCACCTCGTTCACCGGCAGGCGGTATTCGAACGAATAGCCGAAATCACCATGCAAGATGCCACCTATCCACCACAGATAGCGGATCACCTCTGGCTGATCAAAGCCGTAGCGCAGGCGCAGC
>JBBRKS010000010.1:0-50477 GCA_038231775.1 Rhodobacterales bacterium
AGGTTCCGGGTACATGCTTGCCGTTGATCCAGTGACCGAACTCTTTCATGGCGTCCTCCTGTTTGGTTGACCGCACAATATCCTTGCGGAAATGCCGGGAACAGAGGCAAGATTTCAAAGGGGCTTTGCAGAATTGCAAAGGCGGATGCAACGGGAAGGCATTGCGATGGACTGGGACGATTTGCGCATCTTTCTGGCGGTGGCGCGGACGGAAAGTCTGTCGGCGGCTGGGCGGGCCTTGAAGATTGACCCGGCCACGGTGGGCCGCCGCATCGCCCGGCTGGAGCATGCCATCGGGGCGCGTCTGTTTGCCAAAGGGCCGCACGGTTATGCGTTGTCGGATGAGGGTGCGCGACTGTTGACCCATGCCGAACGGGCCGAGGCGGCGATGGAGGGTGCGGCCGACGCGTTGACCGGGCCGGAAGGTCTGACCGGCCAAATCCGCATCGGCGCGCCGGACGGCTGTGCCAATTACCTGCTCCCACAGGTGCTGGCCCGCATTTGTGACGCCAATCCGGGGCTTGAGGTGCAGATTGTGGCGTTGCCCCGCGTCTTCAACCTGTCGAAACGAGAGGCGGATATGGCCATCGCCGTGTCGCGCCCCGAAGCAGGGCGGCTGACCGTGCAAAAGCTGACCGACTACCGGCTGCATCTGGCCGCAAGCCGCAGTTATCTGGCGCAGCACCCGGTGATTTCCGGGCCGGGCGACCTGCAAGCGCACCGGTTCGTTGGCTATATTCCCGACATGATATTTGACAAGGAACTGGATTATCTGGCCGAAATCGGGGTAAGGCCGCCGCCCTTGGCCTCAAACTCTGTCTCGGTTCAGTTGAACTTTCTGCGGCACGGCGCGGGGCTTGGGGTGGTGCATGACTTTGCCCTGCCCGCAGCGCCCGAACTCACACGGGTTATCCCGGGTCAGATCAGCCTCAAACGCGCCTTCTGGCTGATCCGCCATGCTGATGATGGCAGGGTCGAACGGTTGAACCGCTTTGCCACGTTGTTGACCGCCGAGGTGCGGCAGGAAATCACCCGGCTTGAAGCCTATTGCGTGCAGGACGGGTAGGGCGCCTGTTCGCCAGCGACCTGATCGCAGATTTTCGCCCCGCGGATCAGTTTTTCCAAACGGGGCTGCCAATCTTCCGGCACGTAGGTTTGCGACCCGGCCTCTGGCGCAAAATGCTGGGCCCATTGGAAGGTGTAAATATCTTTGGCCCCGGCCGCCAGAACCACCACCGCCGCCTCTGCCCCCGGACCGCCGGGGCTTTTGTCTGGCACCTCAATCGCACCGCAGCCGAAAAAGACCGCGATGGTGCCCCGCGCGCCCGTAACGCTTTCGACCGGAAACTGTTGATAGGTAAAGCTTTTCGGGCAGATCGCCGCATAACCGGCGGCAAAGTTCTGCGCCATCGGCACAAGCCCAAGCGAGCTGTCGGTGGTCACTTGGCCTTCGGCCCCTGTTACGGTGATCATTTGGGTCCAGTGGCTGGTGGTTTCACCGGAAGGCACCGCTTCGTGGATGTAATAGCCCTGCTCGGCATGTTCAAACGAACTGATAAAACCGTCTGGCACGGGCGACACAACCAGTTGGCTGTAAACCGGCGCGACAAGTGAGATGTCTTCGGCAAAGGCCGGGGCGGACAAGGCTGCAAAAAAGATCAAGGCAAAGCGCATGAATGTCCCCGGATGGCTGTGGGCGGACCCTAGCGCCTGACCCGCCTTGCGCCAACTGGTTTCCTGCGCGAACATATGTGTCAACGGCTTCGCCTTGCAGCACCAGGGGTTGCTTTGAACAAAACGGTTTGCCCCGCGCGAACGGCATCGCTTCGATCAATCTTCCGAAACCCCGAAAGGCTACTTCGTGCAGGACGGATAAGGTGCTGTCTCACCCACGACCGGATTGCAAATCCGTGACAAAGCCAGCGTGTCAGCGCGCGGACGCCAGATCGTCTGATCGGGTTCAATCGGTGTGGCAGAGGCGGGGCCGCGTTCGGCCCATTGCACGGTGTACAGGTCCTGCGCGCCCTTCATCACCACGAACACCATCGCCTCGGACTGCCCTCCGGTATCGCCACAGCCCAGAAAGCCTGCAAAAACCTCGGTAGCACCGGCGATTTTCGGGGCTGGCAGGCTGCGGGCGGAAAAGCTGGTCGGGCAGGCCTGATGATAACCTTGCGCCAGCGCAGTCGCCATATCAACGGCTGCGACCTTGGACGCCTCGCCCCGCCCGCCGGTTACGGTCACCAATTGAGTCCAGGCGTCAACGGTCTGCCCCTGCGGCACCAGTTCCAGAATATAGGCGCCGTTCTTTTCACGCTCATATCCCGGTCCGAAGTTGGACGGCACGCCAACCGCCACCAGTTGGCTGTAGATCGGGCTGACCACAACCAGGCCATCGGCCAGAACGGGCGTGGCAAAAAGGCACAACAGGATGGCAAGACGCATCGGCGACCTCGGCTGTTTTGTCTTGCGTAACCTGTGGCGCGGCCCTCGTCCAGTGTCGTGTAAAGACAGAAAATTTCAAGAAATTCCATTTGGATTGACATAATCTTGCGCAAAGCGCAGTCTTCGCCAGACAGGAAGGGAGATTTCCATGCTTGTCAGCCATATCCTCAAATCAAAATCCGATGACGGGGTGGTCACTTTGCCGCCCGAAACCACCGTGGCAAAACTGGCCGAGGTTTTGTCGGCGCGCCGGATCGGGGCGGTCGTGGTGTCACGCGATGGCCGCAGGGTCGACGGCATCGTGTCCGAACGCGATGTGGTGCGCGAACTGGGGCGGCACGGGCCCGCCTGCCTGACCGCCACGGTTGAAAGCCTGATGACCGCCCGTGTGGTCACATGCAGCCGCAACGACACCGCCGATCAGGCCATGGTCATCATGACCGAAGGGCGTTTTCGCCACATTCCGGTGGTTGAGGATGGCCAGATGGTCGGCCTGATCTCTATCGGCGACGTGGTCAAGGCGCTGCTCGCCGATCTTGCAATGGAAAAGGACGCGATGGAGGGGATGATCAAGGGCTTCTGATGGCCTTTGGATGGTGGCGCACCGGAGTTGGGTCAGACGCGGGTCGTCGTTCCGGGTGGACCGCACTCTTTTGCCCCTTGCGTCCGGCCACGACCTTCTATTGCCTAAGCACACCAGTTTGCGGAGGGACCCATGCGCATCGGCCTTTATCCCGGCACGTTTGATCCGATCACGCTGGGCCATATCGACATCATCCAGCGTGCGATGGCGATGGTAGATCGTCTGGTGATTGGCGTGGCGATCAACCGCGACAAGGCCCCGCTTTTCGGGCTGGAAGAGCGCGTCGCCATGGTTCAGGAAGAATGCCGAGAAATCGCCTCCCGCGTGGGTGGAGAGATTGTCGTACACCCGTTTGAAAACCTGCTGATTGATTGCGCCCGCGATGTGGGGGCGGGTATCATCATCCGCGGCCTGCGGGCGGTTGCGGATTTTGAATATGAATTCCAGATGGTTGGCATGAACCGGGCCTTGGATTCGTCCATCGAGACGGTGTTTTTGATGGCCGATGCGCGCAGGCAGGCCATCGCCTCAAAACTGGTGAAAGAGATTTGCCGATTGGGTGGCGATGTGTCGAAATTCGTAACGCCGGCTGTGGATGCAGCGCTGGTGCGGCGGCTGCGACGCAAGGGGTAGACTTTGGCGGCCTTGGCGGTCTGGTAAGCTTTCACGCTTAGGTGTGGCGCGTGGACCCCACCTTACCGCCGCCACAGGGCTTGACGTTCGTGATGCTGAATCGTGGCCGACAACGTCTCAAACTGGCCAAGGTTAAAGCTGCGCGAGCGTCGGGCCCAGGGGGAAAATTGCCAGATCCAGCGCGCCGCCTAACACCCCTTGCGCCAGATCGGGCACGTGGCCATAGCTTTGCTCGATCCGCACATCGGGGTTTTATGCCTGAAAGCCTGCGATCATCGACACGATGACCCCGTCCATGAAGACCGGCGTGCCCGCCATCCGCCCCCCCGCCCCGGAAACTTTGCACGGCTTGCGAGGCGGCCTGACCCGCCTGCAGGATGCGCCGCCCTCAGTCGCAGCCCAGCTCTGTCGGCTGCAAATGCCTGCGCCCCGGCACGAAAAGCGGGCTGCCCAGCCGCGCCTGAAGCGCTGCGACCGTGAGAGCGAGGGCTGCGATTTGCCCAAGGCCACAGCGCCTTCGGTCAAACCCCCGGCCTGAACAATCGCGGCGAGGATTTCCAGCTGTCTGGCGGCAATCTTCATACCAACAAGGTATAAAGCATCACACAAAACCGAAGAAGTTCCGTATCCTGCCGGGCTAACCTTGCGGGCGGGGGAGAACCAGATGACCGACATACCGGCCTTTGCGGTGCGGCTGGCACCGATGCGCCTGCGCTTTGGTGCGCCCGCCGCTGCGGGTGTGGCGGGCGAACTTGCAGCCATGTCGCTGACCCGCGCCGTTCTGTTGGCCTCGCCCGGTCACGCTGACGAGGCACAGACGTTCGCGGCCCAGATCGGCCCGCGGGTTGTGGCGACCCTTGCAATGGCCAAGTGCATAGGCCGGTTGAGGTTACGGCGGATGCGCTGACACAAATCCTTGGCCCGAATGCCGACGCGCTGATTTTCTATGGCGGCGGTTCGGTCACCGGTCTGGGCAAAGCGCTTGCCCTGCGCACCGATCTGCCGCAAATCGCCGTGCCCACGACCTATGCCGGATCAGAGGTTACCGCGATCCTTGGTCAGACTGAAGCGGGCCGCAAGACCACACTCACCGATCCCCGCGTTTCGCCAGAGGTCATCATTTATGACCCGCGCCTGATCACCACGCTGCCCGCCGCCATCACCGTGACCGCTGCCCTGAACGCATTGGCCCCGGCCGCCGAAGCACTTTATGCGGCAGAGCGTAACCCGCTGACCACGACGCTTGCCCTGCAAAGCATTGACTATATTGTCAAAAACCTGCCAAAAGTGCTGACCGACCTGACTGACCTTCCGGCGCGGTCCGGCACGCAATACGGCGCGTTTCTGTGCGGTCTGGTTCTGGGCAAGTTCGGGATGAGCCTGCATCACACGCTGTGCCACACGCTTGGCGGCAGTTTTGACCTGCCCCATTCCGAAACCCACCCCGTCATTCTGCCGCACGCCGTGGCTTACAATGAGGCTGCCGTGCCCGACCTTCTGGCCCAGCTGGCCCGTTTGCTGAATGCCAAAACGGCAGGGCAGGGCCTGTATGATTTTGCCCGCACTCTGGGTGCGCCGCAGTCGTAGAAAGTGCTTGGCCTGACACAAGCCGACCTTGACCGTGCCGCCGACGTTGCGGCGCAAAACGCCTATTGGAACCCCCGCCCGGTCGAAATACCTTGTCGGCGCGGATGTCGGCAACTCCTTGGTCGCCGAACATGCTGGCCTGCCGTTTGAGGGCAAGATGGGCGTTGGCGGGTCAATGAACATCCTGTTCCGCGCTGACCTGTCCAAGGAAGATTGAACTTCTGTCGGCCAGCCCGTGGACGGTCAACAACATGTTCGCAACCCACATGCAGAACGGTCGGGTTTTCATCATGGGCGATGCGACGCATCGTCACCGACCCTCAAACGGGTTAGGTTCGAATACGTCAATTCAGGGCGGCTTCAACCTCGTATGAAAGCTGTCTATGATTGTAAAAGGTCAAGCAGGTCCGGCCTTGCTGGACAGCTGTTCCACCGAACGCGCCCCGCTTGGGCGCCAGATCGTCACCCGCGCCAACCAGTCGATCGGGGAATTTGGTTCGATTTTTCAGGCCCTCGGCACGGCCGGCGGCACCGATCACGACACGATCCGCGCCAGCATGGACGCCTGCGCTGCCAGCACCGCTGGCCAGATGGAGCCTGCGTTAGAACTCGACGCCGAGCTGCACTATCGGCCGACCACCTTTCCGGGCGCAGTGTTGCCGCATGTCTGGCTGTTCGACGCCGCTGGCAAAAGACACTCTACCCCCGATCTGTGCGGCCACGGCCATTTCGCTCTGTTCACCGGCATCGGTGGTGAGGGGTGGGTTGATGCTGCAAAGTTCTGGTCCGCCCCGATCACCCCGTCATTTAGCGGTGTGAGGCGATGTCCGACAGCCCCACCGCCGACCTGCGCCGCGTTCTGAAATCCATTCCGGGGCGCTGACATGGAACAAGGATATTTCACCGAAAATACCAGCGCCGAGGTCGTCATCGCCCGCAATGAAGGTGCCAGATCTGAACGCCTGAAACAGGTGATGGCCATCCTGACCCGCCACCTGTACGTCGCGGTAAAGGAAATTGAACCCACCACCGACGAATGGATGCTTGCGCTGCGCTTCTGACCCAGACCGGCCAGATGTTCACCGACTGGCGGCAGGAATATATGCTGTTGTCCGATATCCTTGGCGTCTCGATGCTGGTCGATGCGGTCAACAACCGCAAACCCTTGGGGTGCTTCCGAGTCGACGGTTCTGGGGCCGTTTCACGTCGCCGATGCGCCGGAATTGCCGATGGGGGCCGACATTTGTCTGGACGCCAAGGGCGAACCGATGCCGGTGCGCGGCCGACCAAACAGAACAACTCTGCGGTGCCGATCACCGTAACCAAGCAGATCGAAAGCACGCATGCGGCGTTTGAGGCGGGTGCCATCATCGCCCATTGCCATGTGCGCGACGATGCGGGCAAGCCGACGCCTGACCCGAACCGTTTCGCGCTGCTGCTGGACCGCTTGCGCAAACATTGCCCAGGCATGATCATCCAGCTGTCCACCGGCGGGCGGTCTGGTGCCGGGGCTGTCGCGGCCTTTGGCGGTCTGGATATTCTGGTCGTCGCCTCGGGGATGAACAAGGTGGCCAAGATCGACACCATGGCTGCCGCAGATGTCCTGACGGTGGTGGACGCCAATGTCACGCAAAGCTGGTTTCTGGTGCGGGCGGCGACTGTGCAGATGAAGGCGCAGGGGGCGGATAAAATAGTGCTGGTGTCGTCGTCCCGGGGTTTGCTGGGCCATCCGGCGGGCTACACCGCCTATTGCGCCAGCAAGGCGGCGGTTGACGGGATGACCAAGGCGCTGGGCCGCGAGTTGGGGCCGTTGGGCATCACGGTCAAAGCGATTCCACCCACCGTGTTCCGCTCTCCTTTGACGGCCTGGATGGTTGAGGACACCGATCAGGCCAGGGCCGTGCGCGCCAGGTTTCTTGCGCGTGTACCCAAAGGACGGCTGGGGGAGGCAGAGGATCTGGCGGGTCCGTTGGTGTTCTTATGCTCCAAAGCGTCGGACTTCTACACCGGCCACATTCTGGAAGACAGCTATAAAACCGTGTGCGCCCTGACCCGGATGCCGCAGGCCAAGGCGAAGATGGTGGAGTGGTGGTTCGGCTATCTGGGCGGGACAGAGGCATACAAGCTGTGGCACCCGACAGACCATCTGTTCTCCGATTGACAGGGGCGCACCGCCAACAGCCATATCGGTTCAAGCCATATGGTGCACGACTAAATAGGCGGGGCCGATGGCCCGGTCTTCAAACTGCGCATCAACTTTCGTGACCCGTCCAAGTTCTTTGACGCCGCCGACTGTACCGCCTTCGCCGGTGTGGCGATCTGTGCGCGGATCGGCTTGCTGGATCACCCGGTCAACCTGGGGCTGAGACCCATTTCGTGCGCAACTCGCCACAGGGCTGCGAAATGCGGTCGCGCTTTTTCCTGGGCCATATCGAAAGCCGCGACCCGGATCACCCGATCCCGCCACAGGCCGCGCGCCATCTGCGGCACGAAAATGTCACCCAAGACCTCGCCCGCCGCCTGCACCATCATGCGACCGAAGAGATGTCGTATCTTAGCGAAATTCTGCCCATCCTGTACAGACAGGTGACGCAAGACACCACTGTGTAACCCCGCCCATCCGGCACCAAGACCGGACGGCATAATCCAATGATCCCGCAAGGATAGAATGGCTCACTTCACCTAAAACGGCGCAAGTTCATCACCGCAACTGGTGGTCTGATCGCAGCCCCCGCTTTGCTGCGCGCCAAACGCGCCCTGGCGCAGGATGCGGTCTGCAAGATCGACCTGATCGCCCCCTGACTGGCCCTCTCGCAAGGTTTGGTGAGGCGCAGGATTGCATCCTAGCCGGTCTGAAAGACACGTTTGCGGGCATGACCAACAACGGCAAGCCCTTGCCAATCCAGATCATCGCCAAGGACAGCGAGTTCAACCCGAACCGGGCGGCAGAGGTGGCGCAGGACCTGATCCTGAACGAGGGCATCAACCTGATGCTGACCCACGCCACCCCTGATACCACCAACCCGGTGACCTACCAGTGTGAGATGAACGAGATCCCCTGCATTTCCACCAACTGCCCGTGGCAGCCCTATTTCTTTGGGCGTGGCGGTGATCCGAAGATCGGTTTCAACTACACCTACCACTTCTTCTGACGGCATGAGGATATCATCGCGAACTTTACCGCGATCTGGGATGCTTCTGGTGTGGCCAAAAACGTCAGCGGGTTGTTCCCCAACGGTGCCGACGGCACTGCGTGGGGCGATGCGAAACTGGGCCTGCCGGAGCGTTGGCTGCGGCAGGGTGCGCGCTGACCGACCCGGCCCGCCATCAACCCCTGAACAACGATTTCACCAGCCGGAGCAGCGCCTTAAAGGCCGCTGGCTGCGAAATCGTGACCGGAGTGATGATCCCGCCGGACTTTGCGACCTTCTGGGCGCAGGCCGCACAGCAAGGCTTCAATCCCAGGGTCGCGACCATCGGCAAGGCGCTGCTGTTCCCCTCGTCGGCCCGATCAACTGGGCCAACGGTCCGGTCAAAAACGTGACCAAGACGCCGTTGGCCGTGGGGCAGTGACAGCGTGTCGATGGCAAGCTGGAACTGAAAATCGTCAACAACAAGCAGAACCCGCAGCTGCCCGTCACCGGCGATCTGAAACTGCTGGCGCGATCCACCCACCTTGACAAACACCGGGGGTAGCCTGTCCCCGGTTGTAAAAAGATGGCGCATGACCCTGTTGTCCTTGGAAAACCTGTCGAAAAGCTACCGCGCCCTAAGGGTCACCGACGACATATCCTTGACCGTCAAGGCGGATATCGGCCTGTTCAAAGCCCCCATCTTCATCCAGTTCATCTTCGGCATCTTTGGCGGCATCGGTCCCGAAATCGACACCCTGATCTTCATGAAACGCACCGCCGACCCGCTGTTCGGCGACGATTACCGGTGGAGCGTGCTCGGCGCGGGCTCCGCACAAATGGGCCTTGCCACCACCACCTCGCAAATGGGCGGCAACGTGCGGGTGGGGCTGGAAGACTCCCTGCAAATCGCGCACGGCAAATTCGCCACGTCAAACGTGGATAAGGTCGCCAAAATCCGCTGCATTGTTGAAGACCTCGGCTGCGACATCGCCACCCCGGATCAGGCCCGCGAAATCCTGAACCTTAAAGGTGGCGACAAGACCGCCTTCTGACCGGTTCATTCAGGTCCACATATCCATTCTGCAGCGTCACCCCATCCCACAGCGGCCATTGCGCCGCGCCGCGTCTTTGTGTCATTCACGTATCAGTCAAGCCGCCAAGTCCGGAAAGAACGCCCCGATGGTCACCCTGAAACAGATCGCCAATGCCGTCGGCGTCTCTCAGGCCACGGTGTCGCGCGTGCTGAACTTTGATGCGACGCTGTCGGTGTCGCCGCAAACCCGCCAATCGATCATCGAAACCGCCGAGGCGATGTCCTACGCGACGCCGCGCGCCCGCCAAAAGGCCAAAGCGGATCGTGAGGAAGTGCCGACGCGCATCGTGCTGGTGCATTTCCTGCGCCCCGATCAAGAGTTTGCTGACCCGTATTATGTCGCCATGCGCCTTGGCATCGAAAGCCGCTGTGCCAGCTTGAAGGTTGAAACCGTCAAGGTCTACCATTCGGAATCGCTGCCTGACCCGGAAATCATCGCTGCCGCCTCGGGTGTGATCGCCATCGGCATGCTGGAGGATGACCACACCGCCTTTCTGAAAACCCACGCCCGACATCTGGTTTTTGCCGATTACGCCCCGCAAGATGATGACATTGACGCGGTCGAAAGCGATTTCGTGGTGGCGACGCGCAAGCTGCTGTCGTCGCTGCACGCCGCAGGGTACCGGCGCATCGGCTTTGTCGGCTGGCAGATCCGCAACGACCAGGGGGCGTTCCGCGCCCGCGAAAAGCGACACGTGGCCTATGTTGACTGGATGCAGGCGGCAGGGCTGTACGACCCTGATATCTGCCAGATTGACTGGAACACCGAAAGTTCGGGCTACCGTCTGACCCAATCCATCCTGTCGCGCCCCAACCGGCCAGAGGCGCTGATCTGCTGCAACGACAACATGGCCGTTGGTGCCTACCGCGCCATCCACGAACTTGGTCTGCGCATCCCCGATGACATCGCCGTCGCCTCGTTCAACGATATTTCGGTGGCGCAATTTCTGAATCCGCCCTTGTCCACCGTCCACCTGCCCGCGGCCGAGATTGGCGAAACAGCACTGGATATGCTGATGGAACGGATTGCAGGCCGCCAGATCGCCAAGCACACGATCCTTGCCGCCCGGATGATCTGGCGCGGCAGTGCCAAAGAGCAGCGCTGACCTGTTCCCATCCCATGCTGCCACCGCTTTGCCGCAGCGCAGCGGATAAATTTTTACTAAAAAATTGACAGGATTTTTTGACTCGTCTACCCTTCTCGCGACGGGGCAAAAGACAAGCCCCGCATTTTGGGAGGAATGACATGAAGCCTTTCGGTTTTAACCTGCGCGCCAGTGTTCTGGCGGCTGCCGGTTTGCAACTGCTGACTGCAACCATGGCTCTGGCCACCGACGTCACTGTCTGGTGCTGGGCCCCGGAATTCAACGGCGCTGCGATGAACGAGGCGATCTCGCGCTATACCGCCACGCATGCCGACGTGAACATCAAGGTCGTCGATTTTGCCAAGGGCGACCTTGAGCAGAAATTGCAGACCCAGCTGGCATCCGGCCAGACTGACGGGCTGCCCGACATCGTTCTGATCGAGGATTACGGTTCCAAGAAGTACCTTTTGTCCTTTCCGGGCGCCTTTGAACCGCTGACCGACAAGATCGACTACACCAAATTTGCGCCCTACAAAGTGGCGCTGGCCACGGTCGACGGCCAGACCTATTCGCTGCCCTTCGATTCCGGCGCGTCGGGGCTGTTCTACCGCTCTGATCTCTTGGCCGAAGCGGGCTACAAATCGGCCGACCTGCAAGACATCACCTGGGATCAGCTGATCACCATCGGCGACGCGGTCAAGGCCAAGACCGGCAAGCCGCTGCTGTCGATTGACCAGAACGATGCCGGTGCCATGCGCATCATGATGCAATCGGCCGGTACGTGGTACTTCAAGGAAGACGGCACCGCCAACATCAAGGACAACCCGGTCTTCAAGAAGGCGCTAGAGACCTGGGTCAAGATGCTGCAACACAAGGACCTGTACAAGGCCGTCTCCGGCTGGGGCGACTATACCGGCGCGTTCAACAACGGCGATGTGGCAGGCGTGTTCACCGGCGTGTGGATGACTGGCGGCATCAAGGGCGACAACATGTCCGGCAAATGGGCGGTCGCACCGACCCCGAAACTGGATATCGAAGGGTCGACCCATTATTCCAACCTTGGCGGGTCCAGCTGGTATGTTCTGTCCTCGGCCCCGTCCAAGGCTGCGGCCATCGACTTCCTGCAAACCGTCTGGGGGTCGGATGTCGACTTCTACCAGAAGATCCTGGTCGGGCAGGGTGCTTTCACATCCTATCTTCCCGCACGTGACGGCGCTGCCTATTCCGCCAAGGATGACTATTTTGGCGGTCAGGCGGTCTGGGCCGACTTCTCCAGCTGGCAGGCCAAGATTCCGGCTGTGAACTACGGCATTTTCACGAACGAAGCGGATGCCGCCGTGACCGCCCAACTGCCGGGTCTTGTGGCCGGTGGCAACATTGACGACGCCATTGTCGCCATTGATGCCCAGATCGAACAGCAGATCCAGTAAGGCGCTTTTCCTGCCGCCTGCGGGGTTTCTGTCCTGAACAGGGCAGGGACCCCAAGGGCGGTTCTGCGCAGGGCCATTGGCCCGGTCCACGCTGCAGCCCGGTGCTGCGGCGTGCAACGCTGCTGAAAGGGATATGTCATGGCCAAAGGTGAAACGACTGCGCGCGAAAACCGGGCCGGGTGGAGCTTTATTGCCCCAGCCATGGTGCTTTTGGGCCTGTTCATGGTCTACCCGATCATCTGGTCACTGTGGATGAGCTTTCAGACCGGCAAGGGCATGGCCATCAAGTTCGGCGGCTTTGCCAATATCATCCGCCTGACCAAGGACCCGGTGTTCCAGCACGCGCTGTCCAACACGCTGATCTTTCTGGTCATTCAGGTTCCCATCATGATCGTTCTGGCGCTGCTGTTCGCGGTCGCCCTGAACAACCCCCAGCTGCGCGGCCGCGCCATCCTGCGCACCGCGATTTTCCTGCCCTGCGTCACCTCGTTGGTGGCCTATTCGGTGCTGTTCAAGTCGATGTTCGCGCTGGACGGCGTGATCAACAACACGCTTTTGACGCTGCACATCATATCCGAACCGATCGGCTGGATGCTGGAACCGTTCTGGGCCAAGGTTCTGATTATCCTTGCGATCACCTGGCGCTGGACCGGCTACAACATGGTGTTTTACCTTGCCGCCCTGCAAAACATCGACCCCTCGATCTACGAGGCGGCGCGGATCGACGGCATCCCCGCCCGTGCCCGCTTTTTTTCCATGACGATCCCGATGCTGAAACCGGTGATCCTGTTCACCACGGTTTTGTCGACCATCGGCACGCTGCAATTGTTCGACGAGGTCAACCTGATCACCGCCAGCGCAGGCAATGGCGGCACCCCGGCGGATTCGACCCTGACCCTTTCGCTGTACATCTACAAACTCGTGTTCCAGTTCATGCCGACCTACGGCTACGCCGCCACAGTGTCATGGTTGATCGTGGCCCTTGTCGGCATCCTGTCCTGGATTCAGTTCCAGGTCGCAAAGGAGCGTTAGGATGAGAAACCCCTTGGCGACACTGACCAGCGTTCTGGCGCAAGGCGGGCTGTGGCTGGCCGCGTTCATCTCGGTCTTTCCGTTTTACTGGATGGTGGTGGGTGCGACCAACACTGCGAACGAGGTGACGGCGGGCAAGGTCACGTTCGGCACCCATATGTTTGAGAATATCACCAAATTCTTCACCCTCGTCGATGCGCCGCGCATCTTCGGCAACTCGTTCTTTGTGGCGATCACGGGCACTGCGGTGACGTTGATTGTCACCTCGCTTGCCGGTTACGGCTTTGAAATCTTCCGCTCCAAATCGCGCGACCGGGTGTTTGGCGGGCTGTTGCTGCTGCTGTCGGTGCCGTTCGCCGCCCTGATGGTGCCGTTGTTCGTGATGTTCTCCAAAGCCGGGCTGGCCAACACCTATATCGCCATCATGCTGCCGGGCTTTGCCGCCATCTTCATGATTTTCTACTTCCGCCAGAACACCAAGGCCTTCCCGCATGAACTGCGCGATGCGGCCCGGCTGGACGGTCTGAAAGAGTGGCAGATTTTCCTGTACATCTACATGCCCGTGATGCGGTCAACCTACGCCGCCGCCATGATCATCGTCTTCATGACCAACTGGAACAGCTATCTCTGGCCGCTGATCGTGCTGCAAACGAATGAGATGAAGACGATCACGCTGGTCGTCGCCTCGCTCGCCTCCGCCTATACCCCCGACTACGGGCTGATCATGATTGCCAACGTGCTGGCGACGCTTCCCACCATCCTCGTCTTCTTCCTGCTGCAGCGCCGCTTTGTCGAAGGCATGCTCGGCTCTGTCAAATAATTCGTCAAATAAGGCCCAAAATGCGCATCGTGACTGACTTCAACGACGACTGGCTGTTTGAGGGGCGCGACCGCGTGCGCCTGCCGCACAATGCGGTTGACCTGCCCTTTTCGTATTTTGACGAGAATGCCTATCAGCGCCCCTTCACCTACGACAAAGCCATCACCAACGATCCTGCATGGGACGGGCGTGAGGTTTCCCTGCGCTTTGACGGGGCGATGGCCAACGCCAAAGTCCGCCTGAACGGCGAGGAAATCGCAACCCACGCCGACGGTTACACCCCCTTTACCGCCCGCCTGACCCCGCATCTGAAGCCCGGTGTGAACCACGTCAACGTGCTGATCGACGGCACCGAAAACCCCGCCATCCCGCCCTTTGGTGGCGTGATCGACTATCTGACCTATGCGGGCATCTACCGCGAGGCGTGGCTTGAAATCTCAACCCCGATCTCGATCGCCCGCGTCAAGGTAGAAACCCCCGATGTCCTGACCAACCCCCATGTCAAAGCCCGCATCTGGCTGGACAATCCGCAGAACCTGCCCCTAACAGGCACCCTGACCGCGCACCTGAAAGACGCCGCTGGCAAGATCATCTCCACCACGACAGCCCCGGCCTCCCCCGACCTGTTCCTGATCCTGCCAGCCCCCGGCGTGACGCTGTGGACCACCCAAACCCCCGCCCTTTACGCGCTTGATCTCACCCTGACGACAGCCGCAGGCGACGACACCCACACCACCCGCGTCGGTTTTCGTGAGGTGTCTTTCACCGCCAAAGGCTTTCACCTGAACGGCCAACCGCTGAAACTGCGCGGCCTGAACCGGCACCAATCCTTCCCCTACGCGGGTTACGCTTTGGGCAAAGCCGCCCAGGACCGCGATGCCGAAATCCTGAAACACGACCTGCGCGTCAACATGGTCCGCACCTCGCATTACCCGCAGAGCACGCATTTCCTGAACCGCTGTGACGAACTGGGCCTGCTGGTGTTCGAAGAAATTCCCGGCTGGCAGCACATCGGTGACGTGGCTTGGCAGGACGCAAGCGTGGACAACGTGCGCGCCATGATCACCCGCGACTGGAACCACCCCTCCATCGTGATCTGGGGCGTGCGCATCAACGAATCCCAGGACAACCACGATTTCTACATGAAAACCAACGCGATGGCCAAATCGCTGGACACCACACGGCCAACCGGCGGCGTGCGCTACATCACCGACAGTGAACTCCTCGAAGACATCTACACGATGAATGACTTCATCTTGGGGAATGAAGAACTTGGCGGCAACCGCCCCCGCACCCCCCTGCGCCCTCAGCAGGAAGTCACCGGGCGGCCAGACGTAGTGCCTTACATGATCACCGAATACGGTGGCCACATGTACCCGACCAAATCGCACGACCAAGAACAGCGGCAGGCCGAACACGTCACCCGCCACCTTGATGTGCTGAACGCGATGTACGGTGACCCCCAGATTGCCGGGGCCATCGGCTGGTGCGCGTTCGACTACAACACCCACAAGGATTTCGGTTCTGGCGACCGCATCTGCCACCACGGTGTGATGGACATGTTCCGCGAGCCGAAATTTGCAGGCTACGCCTATGCCAGCCAATCCGACCCGTCCGAGGGCGTCATCCTGCAACCCGTGACCTTCTGGGCAAGGGGAGAGCGTAACATTGGCGGCGTCCTGCCCCTGATGATCCTGACCAACTGTGACGAGGTTGAACTGCGCTACGGCAACCAACCGCCCAAACGTGTCGGCCCCGACCGTGCCCGGTTCCCCCATCTGCCGCACCCGCCTGTGATCGTCGACAACCGCCACTTCACCAAAGACGAACTCGGCCTGTGGGGCATGACGTGGGAGGATGCGCAGATCACCGGCTACCTCAACGGCAAGGCGGTCGCCCACCTGACCTACGCCTCTGACCCGGTGGCGACCACGCTGCAGGTGCAACCCGATGCCACCCGGATCGGCCCGCACGATGCCGTGCGCGTCATGGTGCGCGCCTTGGATCAGGCGGGCCACAAGCTGCCGTTCTTCCCCGAACCGGTCTCGATCACCGTAACCGGCGCAGGCCGCCGCGTGGGCCCCGGCTTTGTTCCCTTGCGCGCAGGATCAACCGGCTTCTGGGTGCAGGCGACCGGCAAGGGCGACATCACCATCACCGTCTCGTCCGACCGCCTCGGCGTGGTCGTCACCCAGATTGCCGCCATCCAGACCCCAGCCACTCATAATGGAGCGCTTTAACCCATGTCCGGATTGACCCTGAACGCCATCCAGAAATCCTACGGCGCCATCCAAGTGATCAAGGGTGTGGACCTTGAAATCCTGCCCGAGGAATTTGTCGTCTTCGTCGGCCCCTCGGGCTGCGGCAAATCCACCCTGCTGCGGATGATCGCGGGGTTAGAGGATATCACCGGCGGTGACCTGACCATCGGCGGCACCCGGATGAATGACGTTGATGCCAGCCAGCGCGGCATTGCCATGGTGTTCCAGTCCTACGCGCTGTACCCCCACATGAATGTGCGCGACAACATGGGCTTCGCGCTGAAATTCGCCGGGGCGTCCAAGGACGAAATCACCACTCGTGTGGATGCCGCTGCCAAAATCCTCGGCCTTGGCGCGCTGATGGAGCGTAAGCCGAAAGACCTGTCGGGCGGTCAGCGCCAGCGCGTCGCCATCGGCCGCGCCATCGTGCGCAAACCCGAAGTGTTCCTGTTTGACGAGCCGTTGTCGAACCTTGATGCCGAACTGCGCGTCCACATGCGTATCGAAATCGCCCGCCTGCACAAGGAACTGAAAGCGACGATCATCTATGTCACGCATGACCAGATTGAGGCGATGACGCTGGCTGACAAGATCGTCGTGATGCGCGAAGGCCGTGTGTAACAGGTCGGCGCCCCCCTGACCCTGTATGACGACCCCAACAACCTGTTCGTCGCGGGCTTCATCGGCTCACCCAAAATGAACTTTCTGCAGGCGGTGGTGAACGGCACCACCCTGACCCTGCCCGAACTTGACCAAAGCCTGCCCCTGCCCCCCCTCCAAACCCGCCTGCTGGAAGGCACAAAAGTCACCCTCGGCCTGCGCCCCGACATCTTCAAACGCGGCGGCGCTGCAAGCCTGTCGCTGACCATCGAAATCGTCGAGCAACTGGGCGCAGAAACCTTCGCCTATGCGCGGCAGGGCAACTCCACCCAGGTCCTGACCATCGCTGTCGAGGATGGCCGCGCGCTCCGCCCCGGCCAAACCCTGCAAGTCACCTTCGACCCGACCCGCGCCCTGCTGTTTGACGCCCAAGGCCAGCGTATCCGGTAAACAAACCCTTAACAAAATTCGCGAAACCTAGCAAAATCATAGAGATACCCAGCATAACACACGTGTTATCGCGTGAAACCCAACGCCTGCGATCCTTTCATTCAGGCTCAAATACTCCACGGGGGCGCGGGGGTGTGAAACCCCCGTTTCTGACAGCGGGCGCGGGGATGTGAAACCCCCGCTTCTGACAGCGGGCGCGGGCACATGTCCCCCCCCGGCTAACTCAAACCCCACCCTTTCCATTCCCCCCCAACCTCCTTATACAAAATCAGCGGGACGAACCCGCCCTCAGCGAAAGCATCCCATGCGCACGATCACCACGACCGAAGACCTCGCCACCTTTTGCGCCGCCGCCAAGACCCATGATTACGTCACCATCGACACCGAATTTCTGCGCGAACGCACGTTCTGGTCCAAGCTGTGCCTGATCCAGATGGCGCTGCCCGGCAAAGATGGCGACGCCGTGCTGGTCGACCCGATCGAGGGCCACGCCATGTCGCTGGAACCGATCTACGACCTGTTCCGCCATCAGGCGACGGTCAAGGTCTTCCACGCTGCCCGTCAGGATCTTGAGATTTTCTTTGTCGAAGGCAACTGCTTTCCGGTTCCCCTGTTTGACACCCAGATCGCCGCCATGGTCTGCGGCTTTGGCGAACAGGTCGGCTATGAGACTTTGGTTAAAAAGATCGCCAAGGCTGATCTCGACAAGACCTCGCGCTTCACCGACTGGTCGCGCCGCCCGCTGACCCAGGCGCAAGCCGAATACGCCGTGGCCGACGTCACGCATCTGCGGGTCATCTACGAATTTCTCGCCGCCCAGATTGCCAAAAACGACCGCCAGTCCTGGGTGGCCGAGGAGTTGGGCATCCTTCTGGACTCCGAAACCTACACGACACGGCCGGACGAGGCGTGGATGCGCATCAAGACCCGCACCACCTCTGGCCGCTTTCTGGCGGTGGTCAAGGAACTGGCGCGTTTTCGCGAAAGCTATTGCCAAAGCCACAACATCCCCCGCGCCCGGGTGATGAAGGACGACGCCCTGTTGGAACTCGCCTCGACCCGGCCCACCAGTCACGAAGAACTTGGCCGCTCGCGTCTGTTGATGCGCGAAGGCCGCAAGCCCGACATCGCCGACGGCATCATCGCAGCCGTAAAGGCGGGGATGGAGATGAAGTCCGAAGACATGCCGCGCCCCGACGTGGCGCGCGAACAGCTTCAGGTCAACCCGGCGCTGGCCGACCTGTTGCGCGTGCTGTTGAAAGCCAAATCCGAAGGTCTAGGTGTGGCAGCCCGCCTGATCGCCTCGTCCTCTGATCTTGACCTGATCGCCGCCGGGCAGCGCGATGTGCCGGCCTTGGCGGGCTGGCGGGCCGAAGCGTTTGGTGAGGATGCCTTGCGCCTGTGCCGTGGCGAAATCGCGCTGACCGCCAAAGGCAGCGAAGTGCGCGTCGTGCGGCTGTAAGGATCCGATTTTCCGTCTAAACCGCAAGCGAACCCACGATTTTCCTGCGAAAAATCCCGACCTGCGCCAGATTTTTCGCAGAAAAATCGTATCACGCCAATTTTTCGCAGAAAAATTGCGCCTAAGGCCCCTTACCCAAGCGCCTTTTTCACCAGCCGCCGCGCATGCAGGATAGGTTCGGTATAACCCGACGGCTGCATCCGCCCCTTCAGCACCAGATCGCGTGCCGCCAGATACGCGATGCCGTCAAAATCCGGCGCCATCGGCTGATAGGCCGGATCGCCCGCGTTCTGCCGGTCAACCAACGCCGCCATCTTTTGCAGCGCTGTCTCGACCTGCTCTGCGCTCACCACCTTGTGCAGCAGCCAGTTCGCGATGTGTTGTGACGATATCCGGCAGGTCGCCCGATCCTCCATCAGCCCCACATCGTTCAGGTCGGGCACCTTTGAACAACCCACGCCCTGATCAATCCAGCGCACCACATAGCCCAAAATCCCCTGCGCGTTGTTTTCCACCTCACGCAAGACCTGCGCCTCGCTCCATTTGCGGTAGCTGGCCAGCGGAATTTCCAGCAAGGTCTCGACATAGGCGCGCCGCCCGCCTGCGGCCAACTTGCGTTGCACGGCGAACACATCGACCTTGTGGTAGTGCAGCGCGTGCAAGGTGGCGGCGGTCGGGGAAGGCACCCAGGCACAATTCGCCCCGGCTTTGGGATGTTCGATCTTCTGCTCCAGCATCGCGGCCATCAGGTCAGGGGCGGCCCACATCCCCTTGCCGATCTGCGCATGGCCCGACAGCCCGCATTCCAGACCGATATCGACGTTCTGGATTTCATAGGCCCCGATCCACGATTTGCGTTTAATGAAATCCTTGCGGCTGAACGGCCCGGCCTCCATCGAGGTGTGAATCTCATCCCCGGTCCGGTCCAGAAATCCGGTGTTGATAAAGGCGATCCGGTTTTGCGCCGCCCGGATACATTCCTTCAGGTTGACCGAGGTGCGCCGTTCTTCATCCATCACACCCATCTTGACGGTATTGCGCGGCAGACCCAGAAACTCTTCAACCCGGGCGAAAACTGCATCGGCAAAGGCCACCTCTTCCGGCCCGTGCATCTTGGGTTTGACGACATAGATCGACCCGTGATGCGAGTTTCGCAACCCCGACGGACGCAGCAGATCATGCATCCCGATCAGCACGGTGATTGCTGCATCCATCAAGCCTTCTGGCACCTCGCGCCCATCGCGCAAATGGATGGCCGGGTTGGTCATCAGATGGCCGACATTGCGGACCCACAACAGCGCCCGCCCTTTAAGCGTCACCTGCCCGCCATCGGGTGCTGTAAACGTGCGGTCCTCGTTCAACGCCCGCGTGATCCTGCGCCCGCCCTTGTCAAAATCGGCCGTCAGCGTGCCCTGCATCAGACCCAGCCAGTTGGCATAGGCCTGCACCTTGTCCTCGGCATCGACACAGGCAACCGAATCCTCGCAGTCCATGATCGCAGAGACGGCACTTTCCAGCACGATATCGGCCAGCAAGGCCTGATCTCGTGCGCCAATCAGATGGCCCCGGTCAAACACCAGTTCGACATGCAAGCCGTTGTTGCGCAACAAGACCGAGTCCGGAGCCTTGGGATTGCCCCGGTATCCCACGAACTTTTCAGGGCAGACCAGCGGCTGATCGTCAATCAGCAGCGCACCGTCCTTGACATGGTAGCGCCGCACATCGGCATGGCTGGTGCCGACAATCGGAAACGCCTCGTCCAGAAACACCCGTGCGCGCGCCACCACCCGCGCCCCGCGCCCCCGGTCATATCCCCCCGCCGGAGCCGGGCTGCCCATGACATCGGTGCCGTACAACGCATCATACAGACTGCCCCAGCGCGCATTGGCGGCGTTCAGGGCATAGCGCGCATTCGTGACCGGCACCACCAGTTGCGGGCCGGGCACCGTTGCGATTTCAGGGTCGATCCCGGTGGTTTCAATCTGGAATGGGGCACCCTCGGATTGCAGATAGCCGATCTCGCGCAGGAAATTGCTGTAGGCCTCGGCATCATGCGGGGCGGCGCGGTGCTGGATGTGCCACGTGTCGATCTGGGTCTGCAATTCTTCGCGGCGCAGCAGCAAGGCAAGGTTGACCGGTGCCATATCGTGAACCAGCCGCGAAAATCCGGCCCAAAACGCCTCTGGCGCAACCCCGCTGCCCGGCAAGGCCTGCTCGTCAACAAAGCGGGCAAGCACGTCTTCCACCATCAGTTCGGCGCGGGCAACTAAGGTCATGGCACATCTCCGGAAATCTGACCGTCATCAGACAGGAAACCCGTGCCCGCTGCAAGCCGACTGCCCGCGCAATTGCCGTCCTGTAAGGTGAAGCACAATCAACGGGCAGCAGATAATCCCGCGCCGCCGTCATCTTCGTTGTGCAAACTTCCCAAGAGGCGGGGGATGTGAAACGACCTGCACCCCGAACACCAGCGTTCAGATATCCAGACCGCTCAGATACTCCACCAGCCCGTCGCGCACCGATTCAGCGCCGGCCAATCGGGCATGATCCATCACGGCCCGCGCCGCCGACAGGTCCGCCGCCCGAAACAGCGCCTTGACCGGCCCGATAGAGGCTGGCCGCATCGACAACACCCGCAACCCCATCGCCGCCAGTGCCAAAGCTTCAATCGGCCGCCCGGCATCCTCGCCACAAAACGACAGCTTGGTGCCATAGGGCGCACAGCGCGCCACGATATGTTCGATAAAGCCCAGAAACGACACGTTCAGCACGTCATAACGTTTGCGCACCCGTTCATTCTCGCGGTCAGCTGCGAAGAAGAACTGCTTAAGGTCATTGCCGCCAATCGAGATGAAATCGGCAAGACGGAAGAATTCATCCGGCGCATAGGCCAGCGACGGCGTCTCCAGCATGGCACCGATCTGGATTTCAGAGGGGACGACATGGTCCAGACTGCGCTCGCGGTGAATCTCGCGCAGAACGTGGCTGCGCGCCGCCTTGAACTCGCCAAACTCGCTGACGAACGGGAACATGACGTGCAGCGGGCGGCCATTGGCGGCGCGGATCAGCGCCTGCAACTGCATCCGCAGCACGCCGGGTTTATCAAGGCCGACCCGGATCGCCCGCCAGCCCATCGCGGGGTTGGGTTCGTCATTCGGTTTCATATAGGGCAGCACCTTGTCTGACCCGATGTCCAGCGTGCGAAACGCCACGGGTTTGCCCTTGGCGGCATCCAGAACCCTTGCGTACAACGTGGCCAACTCCGCCCGCTGCGGCATCTTGTTGCGGATCAGGAACTGCAATTCAGTCCGAAACAGCCCGACCCCTTCGGCCCCCGACCCCACCATCGAGGGCAGATCGGCCATCAGCCCGGCATTCATCAACAATTCCAGCCGTACGCCGTCGGTTGTCACCGCAGGCAGGTCGCGCAAGCTGGCATAGCGCGTCTGCGCCTCTGTTTGCATCGCGATCTTGTCGCGAAAACTGCGGGCAATGGTTTCTTCGGCGCGCAGATGGACAATGCCCTGATCGCCGTCAACCAGAATGGCGTTGCCGTTCAGCGCTTCGGTGGTGATGCCCTTGGCGTGAATGACCATCGGGATCGACAGCGCCCGGGCCACCACGGCGGCATGACTGCCGACAGAGCCTTCCTCCAGCACCACACCTTTCAGCTTGCGGCCATAGTCCAGCAATTCGGCGGGGCCGATGTTGCGCGCCACCAGCACCGGATTTTCCGGCATCGCAGCCCCGGTGTCGCGGCCCTGTCCGGTCAGGATGCGCAGCAGGCGGTTGGACAGGTCGTCCAGATCGTGCAGACGTTCACGCAAGTAGGCGTCTTCGACCTGTTCCAGCCGGTTTCTTGCCGTCGATTGTTCCTTTTCAACCGCAGCCTCAGCCGACAGACCGCGCTGGATATCTTCCTCCATCCGGCGCAGCCAGCCACGCGAATGGGCGAACATGCGGTACGCCTCAAGCACGGCCTTCTGGTCCTTGTCCAGACTGACCGCCGCCAGCAGATCATCGACCGACACGCGCAACACACCCACAGCGTCGCGGATGCGGTCAATCTCTGTCAGGGGGTCATCGGCCACCGGGTTGGTGACCACGACACGCGGTTCATGCAGCCAGACCCGGCCTTCGGCGGCACCCTCTTGCCCGGTCGTGCCCCGAAACAGCATCGGCTGGCGGTGCAGTGCGACGCCCGCATCATTGCCAAACGCGCCAAGTTCGGCCATCTCGGCCAGCACCATCGCCACCACCTCAATCGCGTCAACATCATCCTCGGCGTAAATCCGCGCCGCTTTGGATTGCAGCACCAGCACGCCCAGCCGCTCGCCAACCCGCTGGATCGGCACCCCAAGGAAAGAGGAGTAAATCTCTTCCCCGGTTTCCGGCATGAAGCGAAAGCCCTTTTCGGCGGGCGCATTGGCGGTGTTCACCGGTTGGCCAAGCCGGGCGACCCGGCCCACCAGACCCTCACCCAGTTTCATCCGCGTCTTGTGAACCGCCTCGGGGTTCAGGCCTTCGGTCGCGCACAATTCCAGCGTTTCAGGGTCGCGGAACAGGTAGATCGAACACACCTCGGTCTCCATCGAATCGGCGATGAGGTGAGTGATCAGGTCCAGCCGGTCCTGCCCCTTGGCCGGCGTGCCCAACACGTCGCGCAAACGGCGCAAAAGCTTGCGACTGTCGCTTTCCCTCCGTTCGGACATGGCTTCCCCTTTGCGCGCCCGGCCCCGGATATGGACCGATCTTTGCCCCTTTATCACCGCGTTCGGCATTTTGCGAAAGGGGCGGATGCCGGTTTTGTGCCCGATGCCCGCGAAATCGCCGGTCAGGGCAGGCCAAAGCCTGTGTGAGGTGCAAGGCGCCTTGGGATTGCGTCGGCGTGCCCCTGCTTCTAAGGTTGACTGCAGGTGCTGGGGCTGTTGCACAATGTCGGCCCATGCCCGGATCACAGACCGCAGAGGTGAACCGCGATGTTTGACAAGATTGCCCGGACTTTGGTCCTGTTTGGCGCGTTTTCGTTACCACTGGCCAGCATGGCCGCAGACTCGTCGCATGTGCCGCGTTTGCCGCAAGCAGGGTTGCCCTTGATCCTGATCCAGTCCTCAGAGGGCGGTGACTCGTCAGCGCCATCTTATCCAGAAAACCCTTCGGATGAGCCGACTGCCGATCCGTCGGTTGATGCGGTGGATATCACGCCCGACCTTACGGCAGAGATTGTGACCGAACTGCAGGGCGGCATTGGATTTTGCGGCAAGCTGTCCAACCAGAACCTGCTGATTGATTGCCTGTCGGATCAGTATGCGGCGGCGGCCAATCTGATGCCGCAGACTGCAGGGTATGCCAAAGCGCGCGCCGCCCTGATCAAGGCCTCCAACAAGCTGCACAGACTGGCCGTGGCGAACGCCGCTCCGGGCAAGGCTGCCGTGACGCCCCGTGCCGGTGCCCGCCGCGCGCACCGCCCGCTTACGCCGGTCGCCAATGCGGCAGCCGTCAATGCGGCGGCACGCGACATCATCCGGGACACCAACCTTTTGCTGCTGCGGTCGGGCGAGGGGTCCAGCCAACGCCGCGCCGCCTATACAGAGGTGGCGGCGGTGGTCAATTCGACCAAGGTGCTGCTGCGGTCCACCTGACCGGATCAGGGCCGCGCCCGTCGCGGCCCTATTCATTCAGAAGTCTGGCTGGTCCAAATAGTTCCTGGTCCACAAGTCTGACGGCCAGGTTCGGGATCAGTATCCGGGGCGCTTCAAACCCCCACCCGCCTCACTCCCCCGCCTTGTCCAGCGCAAAGGTGTCGTGCAGCGCCTGCACGGCCAGTTCCATATACTTGCGGTCGATCAGGACGGATATCTTGATCTCTGATGTCGCGATCACCTTGATGTTCACGTTCTCGGCCGCAAGGGCCGCAAACATCCGCGCCGCAACCCCGGCATGTGACCGCATCCCGATGCCCACCACCGAAACCTTGGCCACATCGGCATCGGTGATCAGCTCGGCATAGGCAAACTTGCCCTCGGCCTGCGCATCCTCGACCGCCTTTTTCGCCCGCAACACCTGATTGACCGGGCAGGAAAACGTCATGTCGGTGTAGGCGCGCTTGTCGGCCAGATCGTACTGTTCGGATATGTTCTGCACGATCATGTCAACGTTGACGCCCGCATCGGCCAAGGGGCCAAAGATCGCGGCGGCAATGCCGGGCCGGTCTTCCACCCGCACCAGCGTCATTTTCGCTTCATCGCGGCTGAAGGCCACGCCAGAGACGACTTTCGATTCCATGATTTCATCCTCGTCGCAGACCAAAGTTCCAGAAGTCTCATCGGTATCCTCAAACGAGGACAAGACCCGCAGCCGCACCTTGTAACGCATTGCCAGCTCGACCGAGCGGGTCTGCAGCACCTTGGCACCCAGTGAGGCCAGTTCCAGCATTTCCTCAAACGCGATCTTGTCCAGCTTGCGCGCCTTGGCCGATACACGCGGGTCGGTGGTGTAAACCCCGTCCACATCGGTGTAGATATCGCAGCGTTCGGCGCCAAAGGCAGCCGCAAAGGCCACGGCGGTCGTATCAGATCCGCCCCGGCCCAAGGTTGTGATGCGGCCCTCTGCCGACACGCCCTGAAAGCCTGCCACCACGGCCACCTTGAACCCTTCGGCAAACTTGGCGTCGATGTTGTCACGCGGGATGCTGATAAACCGCGCCGACGAATGGGCCGAGGTCGTGTTGATCGGCACCTGCCAGCCCTGCCACGACCGGGCCGGAACCCCGATTTCCTGCAACCGCAGCGCCATCAGACCCGCCGTTACATTCTCACCCGACGACACAACCGCATCATATTCGCGCGCGTCGTACAGCTTCGAGGTGCCCTCGACCCAGCCGACCATCTCATTCGTCTTGCCCGACATGGCCGACACGATGACGATCACGTCATAGCCGCGTGCCACCTCGGCCTGCACCTTCCTCGCGGCATTCTCGATGCGCGACAGGTCAGCGACCGAGGTGCCCCCGAATTTCATCACCAGAAGTGGCATATGTCCGCCCTGCCTCTTTCAAAACCGGCTGTTACATAGCAGATGCCGGGGCAGGGGCAAGGCGGGTGGTCCGCAGGCCCTGACCGATCAACTCAGGCAATAGTCAACCGGCAGCAGCGGCGCGGGCGGGGCCATGTCCAGATGGGGTGCAAGGCTGATCTCCATCGTGCGGCAAATGGCGTCCAAAGGCAGAGCGTTGGCAGTAGCACTGTAGGGATGCGACAGGTCTTCGGTCACCTCGGCCAAGCCTAAAAAGACATAGGCGATCAGGCCGGTGAACACCGGGGTCATCCACCCTTCTGGCCCGATCAGCGCGAACGGGATCAGCAGGCAATACAGATAGACGGTGCGAAAGATCAGCAGTGAATAGACATAGGGCAGGGGTGTGGCCGCGATCCGCTCGCCGCCCGCCTGATTAAGCTCCATCGTGCTCAGACGCTGCGACAGCGTCCTTGCGCCAAAGCCGTCCAGACTGCCCTCGCGCCGTGCCCGTGCCAGCAGCGCCCCCATTGCATCCAACGCAGCGCCCGGTCCCGGCAGATCGGCCCAGACCTGTGCGGCAAGGTCAGGCGGCAGTTTGCGCAACTGACAGCGGTGCAGATGGGCAGAGCCCAGCGCCAGCCGGATCAGGGCCTGCGCGTCTGGCTTGGGCAGGAACAGATCGGCTTCCCGTGCCAGCGCCCGCAGATCGACCAGCAACATGCCCCACAGCTTGCGCGCCTCCCACCAGCGGTCATAGGCCGCGTTGTTGCGAAACCCTAGAACAACGAGAGTGCGACGCCCAGCACCGAAAACGGCGTCGCGGCCGACTGCGGCAACGGGGTGACCCAATGGTCAAAGCCCACACACGCCGCCGAAAACGCCATCAGGGCCACCAAAGCCAGCCCGATATGCGGCACCACCGACCCGCGCACCGCAAACAAGACCTGCATCAGCCCCGGTTTGTCTCTGACGATCATGGTTTGTGCCTCGGTTTGCTCAACGCCTGTCCCAACCGGGCTTTTCTAAACCGGCTGCGCCCCGATCAGAAGGTGAAAACCGCCATGATCAGGCATACCCCCGTCTTGCAGCCCGCGCCTCGCCTGAAGATGTGGCGCTGTAACGCCGGCCTCTGCACAAGACCGCCCTAAAGCGCCCGCCAGCCAATATCGCTACGGCAAAAGCCTTCTGGCCAGTCCAGCAAATCCGCCATCGCGTAGGCCCGGTTGCGCGCCTCTTCCAGCGTGTCGCCCCGTGCGGTGATGTTCAGCACCCGGCCCCCGTTGGCCAGAACGCGGCCATCTTCCTCGACCGTGCCCGCGTGAAAGCACATGTGGCGGCTGTCTTCCGGCATCCTCTCCAGCCCGCGAATGACCGCGCCTTTCTGATACGCCCCGGGATAACCCTTGGCCGCCATCACCACCGTCAGCGCATGGTCATCCGCCCAGTTCACCCGGGCCTGATCCAGCCGCCCCTCGGCACAGGCCAGCAGCAGGTCCAGCGCCTGCGCCCCTAGCCGCATCATCAGAACCTGACATTCCGGGTCACCAAAGCGGGCGTTGTATTCCACCAGCCGCGCTTGGCCGTCTTCAATCATCAACCCGGCATACAGTACACCCTGGTAGGGCGTCCCGCGCCGCGCCATCTCGCGGATGGTCGGCAGCACGATCTGCGCCATCGCCTGCGCCTGAAGGGTGTCCGTCAGCACCGGGGCAGGCGAGTACGCCCCCATACCCCCGGTATTCGGCCCGGTATCGCCGTCCCCCACCCGCTTATGGTCCTGTGCCGTGCCAATCGGCAATGCATGGATGCCGTCGGTCAGGATGAAAAAGCTGGCCTCGTCCCCGGTCATAAAGTCTTCAATGACAACTTCCGCCCCCGCAGAGCCAAACCCGCCGCCAAACATGTCATCGACAGCCGCCAACGCCTCGGCCTCGGTCATGGCGACGATGACTCCCTTGCCAGCCGCCAACCCATCCGCCTTGACCACGATCGGCGCGCCCTTCAAACGGATGTAATCCCGCGCCGGTTCGGCGTCGGTAAACCGCGCATACCCCGCCGTAGGCGCGCCACAGGTATCGCAAATCTCTTTGGTAAACGCCTTTGACGCCTCCAGCCGTGCAGCCGCAGCACTTGGCCCAAAGGTCAGAACGCCCGCCGCCCGCACCGCATCCGCCACCCCGGCAGCCAGTGGGCCCTCTGGCCCGACAATCACGAAATCCACCGCGTTTTGCTCACAAAACGCCACAACGGCGGCACCGTCGAGGATATCAATCGCAGCCACCTCGGCCAGCACCGCGATCCCCGCATTGCCGGGTGCTACAATCAACCGGTCCGTCTTAGGGTTCTGCTTGACCGCCCAGGCGAGCGCATGTTCCCGCCCGCCGCTTCCAAGGATAAGGATGTTCATCGGGCCGCTCCATCTGCCAAGGATGCCCGCGTTTTAGGTGCGGCGCGCCCGCCATGCAAGTCCAAGCCGTGCTGGGCCAGGCGTCAGCGTTTGCGCTCGCAGGCCGTCCCGTCACCGTCGCGGTCCAGCTTGTAAATGTCGCGTCCCACAACATAGATCGGGCCTTCGACATAGGCAGGACCGTCGCCATTGCCGCCCGCGCAATCCACATCCCGGGCAATTGGCACACAAGCCCCGGTATAATTCGGGTCACACGTCTCGGCGACTGCCGGGCTTGCCAGCATCACACCCAATACAATCAATGACTTGCGCATATCCAATCGACCTCAGGTGAAATTAACCTTTTGTTAACCTTAGTTAACAACCGGTTCCATCGTTTTCAAGCCGCAGCGATTGCTGCCCGCGCAAAATCCTGACATCTTCACCCCATGGCCCTGTTTGAAGACGACGACCCCGCCCCTCGCCCCGGCAATTCGCCGGAATACACCGTGTCCGAGCTTTCGGGTGCAGTGAAGCGCATCATTGAGGGCGAGTTTGGCCTGATCCGGGTGCGCGGCGAAGTTGGCCGCGTGTCAAAACCCGCCTCCGGTCACCTTTATTTCGACCTGAAAGACGACCGCAACGTCATTGCTGCGATCTCCTGGAAGGGTCAGGTCTCCAAGATGCAGGTCCGCCCCGAAGAGGGGATGGAGGTGATCGCGACCGGACGGATGACCACCTTCCCCGGACAATCGAAATACCAGATGATCGTCGAGGATGTGGCCTTGGCCGGGGCCGGTGCCCTGATGGCCATGCTGGAAAAGCGCAAGGCCGCGCTGCAAGCCGAAGGCCTGTTCGATCCGTCCCGCAAAAAGCCGATCCCCTACCTGCCGCAGGTCATTGGCGTGATCACCTCGCCCTCCGGGGCCGTCATCCGCGACATTTTGCACCGCCTGCGCGACCGATTTCCGCGCCATGTCCTGATCTGGCCGGTTGCCGTACAGGGCCAGTCCTGCGCCCCGGATGTGGCCGCAGCGATCCGCGGGTTCAACGCCATCGCCCCCGGCGGCCCGATCCCGCGCCCGGATCTGATCATCGTGGCACGGGGCGGCGGTTCGCTTGAGGATCTTTGGGGCTTTAACGAGGAAATCGTGGTCCGCGCCGCCGCCGCCTCAAAAATCCCGTTGATCTCGGCGGTCGGCCACGAAACCGACACCACGCTGATCGACTTCGCCGCTGACCTGCGCGCCCCCACGCCGACGGCTGCGGCGGAAATGGCGGTGCCGGTGCGCGCTGACCTGCTGGCCACCCTCGCCGATCTGTCCGCCCGCCAATCGCGCGCCGCCCGCGCTCTGTTAGACCGCCGCGACCAGCGCCTGCGTGACCTGTCGCGCGCCTTGCCGCGGCTTGACGCGCTGCTGTCCGCCCCCCGCCAACGCTATGATGCCGCCACTCAACGCCTTGGCGGCGCGCTGTCGCTGGCCACCTCGCGCAAGCGCACACGGTTTGAATCCCTTTCCGCCCCCCTGCGCCCGTCCCTGCTGGCAGGCCTGATCCAGCGCCACAAGGCCGCCCTTGCGCAACAAAACATCACCCTGAACGCCCGCGCCGACCTGCGCCTTGAACGCGGCCATAGCGCTCTGGACAAATGGGCCTCGCGCCTTGCTCCGGCCCTGTCGCGGCTGATCGCCACGTCGGCCCAAGACATCGGCCGCCGGCAGACCCAACTTGCAGCCCTTGCACACCGCCTGAATGCCGCCCCCACCAAGCGGCTGACCGACCTTGCCGCCCGCCTTGATGCGCTGGACCGCACCCGCCAAACCATGGGCTACGCCGAAACCCTGCGGCGCGGGTATGCGGTGGTCTGGGGCGACGGGGCTGTGGTCACCACCAAACACCAAGCCGCAACCGCGCAACTGCTGGAGATAGAGTTTCAGGACGGCCGCATGACCCCGACCGCCGCGCCCGAACCCCCCAAAACGCCAGAGCCGAAAGCCTCAAAGCCAAAACCGGCAGAGCCGAAAGCCAAACCGCCAAAGCCCAACCAAGGCTCGCTCTTCTGACCGATTGCTCTTTGCCAAATACTCCGGGGTCCGGGGCTGGCCCCGGGGGCCTGCTACAGGCGCAAGCGTATCAGACCCCAACCCTCGGCCCGGGGCATTGCATTGGCTGATTGGTCTGGTCCACCTCGGCCAGTG
The DNA here is from genome assembly GCA_038231775.1 of Rhodobacterales bacterium. Classification (GTDB taxonomy): domain Bacteria; phylum Pseudomonadota; class Alphaproteobacteria; order Rhodobacterales; family Rhodobacteraceae; genus Stagnihabitans. Next base: position 30,217 of record JBBRKS010000010.1, read on the forward strand.
CAGGCCCGCCTTCACCCAGAAACACTGCGCTTAAACCCGTTGCTCCCAGATAGAACAGCCAGCAGTTCGGGTCGGTTGCCCCTTCATAGACAAAGCAGATTTTCGGTGCGCCGTCCGCGCTATGAACCTCCATCCAGTGGCCCATCTCGCATGGCTGGCCGGTAAAGGCCCAGATCACCTGATGGTCGGGCAGATACTGCTCTTGCCCCCAGACCTGCCCGTCTTGGGCATAGGTCAGCGTCTTTCCCACGGCATAGGACTCGAACTGGTTCGCCGTAAGCGGCGGCCCAAGCGGGGCTGCGGGCGCAACCGGCGGCGGGTCGGCCAGCGCGGGCAGGGCGAAAAGGCAAAGGGCGAGGGTTATACGTTTCATGATGCCATCCTGCCAAAAGCGTTGATCAAAAGCCAGTCACGGCTTGGCGAGGCCCCAGTCTTGGTTGGCGCCCGCCTCAGTGACGCGCATGTCACCAACAACCCGCGCCACCAAAGGCCGCATCCGCCTGCGCCACACAGCCGGGTACAGCGCGATCAGGCAGGCGACCGGCAGCGGCCATGGCAGCATTGGCGCGTCAGGCTCCAGCCGCAAAGCGGGGTAGGGGCGCTGCGGATGGCTGTGGTGGTCCGAATGGCGCGGCGCGTTCAGCATCAGCGCCGACGAAAACCAGTGCGGCGCGTTCCAGCTGTGCTGAGGACCCACTGCCACCACCCTGCCATCCTGCCTGACCCGGACCAGCCCGTAATGTTGCACGTAATCTGACAACAGCACCAGACTGCCAAAGTGCAAGCCCAATGCCAGCCAGACCAACAGACCCGCCCAACCGGCCACCGCATAGCCCACGGCCAGCCCCAGACCCGCACCGCCGACATACAGCCCATAGGGATAAAACCGCGCCGCGCCGCGCAAGGCCCGCTCTGCCCGCAAGCCCGCCCGGAAACTGCCCGGCCAGGCGCGCCTTAAGAAATGATAGTACCCCTCACCCGAAAGGGCAGAGTTCGGATCAGCCGTCGTCGCCACATGCCGGTGATGCACCAACCGGTGGGCAGAGGCGTGGTGGCCGAACAGCAGGAGGGCATACAGGGCCACCCCCAACCCATATTTGAACCGACCGCTGCGGTGGATCAGTTCGTGCGCCACCGGGTGCCCAACCTGTCCGAACCACAAACTGCCCGCCAGAAACAGCGCGGTGCGCGCCAGCAACCCCATCTCTCCATGTCCCGCCACGCCGCGCACCACCAGCGGCAGCGCGATCAGGCCCGCAACGGCCAGCCCGACCAGCAGACCGTCAGCACCCGGAAACTCCGCGTCAGACTCCGCCGCGTCACGCGTCGCCGTAACCAACGTGTCCAGCGCCACCGACACCAGCGCCATATAGATCAGCGCCAGCCACACCCACACCCCACCCCACACCAAAGCCAGCGCCAACAGCACCAGCGGGCTGACGGTTGCACAGGTGAAAAGGGCGGGCTGGATCGCTTTCATGCCCCAAACCTAGAGCGGGATGAGCAAAAGGGGAATCCGGTTTTCTCAACAAACCTCGCGACCCCTGAAAAACATCAGCAACCTGAAGGGCAGCTTTGCGCAAAGGCAAATCCATCACATGGAGGTCTGCTTGCATCCTGCACCCGCGCGGCTTAGGTGACCTCCAACCAAAGAGGCTTGGCCGATGTCCTTCTTCAAAAAGCTGCGCGACCGGATGTTCCGCTCTTCCGACAAGATCGGTGAGGGGCTTGAGGCGTTGGTTTCTGACCCGGCCTCCGCAGAACTGCAACAGCCCGCGCCCGAAAAGCCCGGCCTGATCGGAAGGCTTCTGGGCCGCGACACTTCCAGCCACGACGACGTCCGCCGAGTCATGGACGACGCCATGCTGGAAAGCCTGGAAGAGTTGTTGATCCAGTCCGACATGGGCGTCGACACCGCCCTGCGCGTCACCGCCAACATCGCCGAGGGCCGCTTTGGCAAGCGCATCTCGTCTTCTGATCTGAAAGAAGCACTCGCCAGCGAAATCGCTCGCATCATGGACCCGGTCGCCCGCCCGCTGCCGCTATACCCGCAAAAGCCGCAGGTTGTGCTGGTGGTCGGGGTGAATGGGTCGGGCAAAACCACAACCATCGGCAAACTCGCCGCGCAGTTCAAGGCGGCTGGCAAATCGGTGGTCATTGCCGCCGGTGACACGTTCCGCGCCGCTGCGGTTGAACAGTTGCAGATCTGGGGCGAACGCGCCGGGGTGCCGGTTCTGACAGCGCCGGAAGGGTCAGACCCCGCCTCGCTTGCCTTTGATGCCCTGACCAAGGCCCAAGGCGACGGGGCTGACCTGTTGCTGATCGACACCGCAGGCCGCCTGCAAAACCGCGCCGACCTGATGGAGGAACTGGCCAAGATCGTCCGCGTCCTGCGCAAGAAAGACCCCACTGCGCCGCACAACACGCTGCTGGTGCTGGATGCCACGACCGGACAAAACGCCCTGCTGCAGGTTGAGATTTTTCGCAAGATCGCCGATGTCTCTGGCCTGATCATGACCAAACTTGACGGCACGGCCCGCGGCGGTGTGCTGGTGGCACTCGCCGACAAGTTCGGCCTGCCGATCCATGCCATCGGGGTGGGCGAACAGATCGACGACCTTGCCCCGTTTGACCCGCAGGACTTCGCCAACGCCCTCGTCGGGCGCGACGGGTGAGCGTTTGGCTCCTCTCGCTCGTTGGAACGCCTGTTGGTCACCGGCTGGCCATCGGTCTGGCCCTGCTGGCCGCCGTGCTGCACGCCCTGTTCGGCGCGCTGCAAAAGGGCCGCGATGACCCGTGGATCACAAGGGCTGCCATAGATGCCAGCTACGGCCTGATCGCCGCCCCCTTTGCGCTGCTCGTCGTGCCGTGGCCCGAACCCCATATGTGGGCGATCTTTGCCGGGGCCTTCATGATCCATGCCGGTTACAAGATTGCGCAAGCGATGACCTACGACCGCGCGCCTTATACCGTGGTTTACCCCGTGGTGCGCGGCACCGGTCCGTTCTTCACCGTGCTGTTCGCGGGTCTGGTGTTTGGTGAACATTTCATGCCCCTGCAATGGGTTGGCCTTGGCCTGCTGCTGGCCGGTATCTTCGGGCTGGCCGGTCATTCCATGTGGCAACTGGGCAATCAGGCGGCCACCCTGCTGCCCGCTTTGGGTCTGGCCCTGCTGACCGGCGGCTTTGTCGCAGCCTATACGACGTTTGACGCCTGGGGCATCCGCGCCACGGCGGACCCTTTCACGTTCCTTGCGTGGTTTTTCATGATCGACGGCGTGTTTATCCCCGTCCTGACCTGGCGGCGCTGGATCAAACTGTCGCCCGACCGCATCCCGCCCTTGGTCAAGCGCGGCATCTTCGGCGCGTTCGTGGCGTTCTTTTCGTTCGGCGCGGTGATGCTGGCCACCCGGATCGACCGGGTGGGTGAGGCTGCGGCCCTGCGCGAAACCTCAACCGTATTTGCGGCCTTGATTGGCTGGCTGGTCTTGGGCGAAAAGGTGGGGCCGGTGCGCGGTGCCCTGATGGGGCTGATCGCCTTGGGCGCAGTGGTGATGGAGGGTGCGGGATGAGCGAGCCAAAGGTGAAAACCTACGACAACCGGCTGAAACTGGCGCTGGAATACGGGCCTTTGATCCTGTTCATGTTGGGTTATTGGGTCTTGAAGGACAAAAGCCTGACGATTGCCGGGCAGACCTATTCCGGCTTTGTCGTCGCAACCGGGATTTTCGTGGTGATCTTTGTCGCCTCGATTCTGGCGCTGTGGCGGCTGACCGGCAAGATTGCCCCCATGCAGATCATCACGCTGATCGTGGTGGTGTTCATGGGCGGGCTGACGCTGTGGTTCAATGACCCGCGCTTTATCAAGATGAAGCCGACGATCATCTACATCTTCTTTGCCGCAGCCCTTGGGGTAGGCCTGTTGCAAGGCAAATCCTACCTGCGTCTGGTGATGGAGGATGCGCTGCCGATGCAGTCCGAAGGCTGGATGATCCTGACCCGCCGGATCGCGGTGTTCTTTGTCGTGCTGGCGGGGATGAATGAGGTCGTGTGGCGCAATTTCAGCGATGGGACGTGGATCACCTTCAAGGCCGTCGGCCTGACGCTGGCAATGTTCGCCTTCCTTCTGTCACAGGCAAAGTTGCTGGAACGCTACGGCACCCAAAAGGACTGACCGCGCCGGACCCTGACCCCAGTTTCGCCACAGACGCGCCCGATTTGGCGGGTAATCTGCCCTTAGGTGAAAATCCGGGGGCGGACATGTACGAAGACATCATCCTGACATTCAAGGCCTTCATGGCCCTGTTCCGGCGCGAAACGGCCTTGCCGTGGACAATATTCCTGCCGCTGGGCCTGATGGCCGTGGTCTGGGCCGGGCTGACATGGTTTGTGACAAGTGAGCGGGACGCCTTCATGGTCGCCTTCGTTCTGGCCATTGCCCTGCGTCTGGCGCTGCGGGCCGAAGGCATGATCCGCACGCTGAAAGGTCAGGTATCAAACCGGACCGCGCTGATCATCGCCCTGATGTTCGGACCTGCCGCCTTGGCCGGGTTGATCTGGCTGGGTGATCCGGTGTGGTGCCAGCGCTTTTTAAGCTTGTATTTCATGATCATGGCCAGCCTGTATCTGCTGGACGTGATCGACGGCCGCTTTGCGATGGTGCGCCATGTGCTGCCCGCCAGACGCCGGACCGGGGCCGATCCGATGATGGCGCGGGTGCTTGCGATCTGCTACATGGCGCTGATGCTGCTGAACGAAACCCTGATCCATGAGGCAAGCCTTGCCGTCTGGCTGGTCTATTTCGGTCTGCTGCCGATCCTGCTCAACCGTCTTCTGCTGGCCGTGACCCGCACCGTGGAACAAGCCTATGCCAAGGGCGTGAACCTGCTGTAACCGACCCCCGATTTTTCTGCGAAAAATCCGCGCCCTTCCCCGACCGGGGTCTGGTTTGCCGAATGTTGACCTTGGCCGTGCGGCGCGCTATCACCCCCTTGTGGCGATTTGTTACCGGATTGCGGGCCACGTTAAATTTCCGCTAAAAAGGTCAGGGCGTCGCGCGCGCCTTTTGCTTTTCCGGTAGCCAACATGCAGTTGCGCTGGAGACCTGGAATGAGCAAGGACTGGAACACCCGCACGAAACTGGTGCATGAAGGCAGCCGCCGCAGCCAATATGGCGAGATGGCAGAGGCGATTTTCCTGACCCAGGGCTTCGTCTACCCCGATGCGGAATCGGCCGAAGCCCGCTTTGTCAAAGCGGGTGAGGATGAGTTCATCTATGCCCGCTACGGCAACCCCACCACCCGCATGTTCGAAGAACGCATCGCGGCACTGGAAGGGACCGAGGACGCCTTTGCCACCGCGTCCGGCATGGCTGCGGTGTCGGGCGTGCTGATGGCGATGCTGCGGGCCGGCGATCATGTGGTGTCGTCACGCGCCTTGTTCGGGTCGTGCCTGTATGTGCTGGAAGAGGTGCTGACGCGCTACGGCGTCAAGGTGACCTTCGTGGACGGTGCCGATCTGGACCAATGGCGCGCCGCTTTGACCCCCGGCACCAAGGCGGTCTTTTTCGAATCCATGTCAAACCCGACGCTGGAGCTGGTGGATATCCGGGCAGTGTCCGACCTGGCCCATGCTGGGGGGGCGCTGGTGGTCGTGGACAACGTCTTTGCCACGCCGATTTTTTCAAAGGCGGTGGAACAGGGGGCCGATGTCATCGTCTATTCCACCACCAAGCACATTGACGGGCAGGGACGCGCCTTGGGCGGGGTGGTCTGTGCCAGCCGCGAGTTCATCCGCAAGACGCTGGAACCCTACATGAAGCACACCGGCGGCTCGATCTCGCCGTTCAACGCATGGCTGATGCTGAACGGCATGGTCACGCTGGACCTGCGCTGCCGGGCGATGGCAGAGGCGGCGCTGACGGTCGCCAAGGCGCTGGAACTTGATGACCGCATTGCCAAAGTGATCTATCCCGAACTGCCCAGCCACCCGCAACATGCCCTTGCGATGGACCAGATGGGGTCAGGCGGCACCTTGGTGACCTTTGATCTGAAGGGCGGCAAAGCGGCGGCATTCGCCTTCATGAACGCCCTGCAGATCATCAAAATCTCAAACAACCTTGGCGATGCCAAGTCGATTGCGACCCATCCGACCACAACGACGCACCAACGGCTGCCGCAAGATCAAAAGGACAAACTGGGCATCACCCCCGGCTTGATCCGCCTGTCGATCGGGCTGGAAGATGTGCGCGACCTGATCGCCGATCTGAACGGCGCGCTGGACGCCATTGCCCCGGCATCGGCGGTTTAAGGCCATACCTGCCCGGCGCAGGGCAAATTCCCTGCGCTTGTGGCCTAGCATCCGGACCCTGCCGCACTACCTAGGTACAGGTTGGGGAAAAGGCCGCTGCGGCCAGACCTCCCGTCTGTGCGACTGACCGGAAAAGGAACTGCTGCCATGAACATCCATGACCCCGAACTGGACCGCAAGCCCGGCCGTGACGAGGCTGCGGCTGCTTTGGCCATTCTAAAGCGCTGGGCTGACCGGGCAAGCGATGCCGATATCGTCGCACTTGACCCGGCTGTGGGGGCCTTGCTGGGCGAAGGATATCCGGTGATGAGCCGTGCTTATCCGGACGCTTTTCAAGTGGATGCGGTCTACAAGGACAGCCTGCCCGACCTGCAGAACGGGCCTGCCAGCCTGATCGTGGGCGCCAAGCAGGTGATCCAGCATGTCGGCATTTCCAACTTTCGCCTGCCGATCCGCTACCGCACCCGCGACAACGACCCCTTGACGCTGGAAACCTCTGTCACCGGCACCGTCAGCCTTGAGGCAGAGAAAAAAGGCATCAACATGAGCCGCATCATGCGGTCATTCTACGCCCATGCCGAACGCGACTTCAGCTTTCAGGTGATCGAACACGCGCTTGAGGATTACAAGCGCGACCTTGGCTCGTTCGATGCGCGCATCCAGATGCGGTTCTCGTTTCCGGTCAAGGTCGGCTCGTTGCGGTCCGGCCTGTCGGGCTGGCAGTATTATGACATCGCTTTGGAACTGGTCGACACCGCCGGGGTGCGCAAGCAGATCATCCATCTGGATTTCGTCTATTCGTCAACCTGCCCATGCTCGCTGGAACTGTCCGAACACGCCCGGCGCACCCGGGGCCAACTGGCCACACCGCATTCGCAACGCTCTGTCGCGCGGATCTCGGTTGAGGTGATCGGCGACGAGGTTTTGTGGTTCGAAGACCTGATAGAGGTTGCCCGTCTGGCCGTGCCGACCGAAACCCAAGTGATGGTCAAGCGCGAGGATGAACAGGCCTTTGCCGAGTTGAACGCCGCCAACCCGATCTTTGTCGAAGACGCCGCGCGCAGTTTCTGTGCCGCCCTGCAATCTGACGACCGCATCCGCGATTTTCGGATTGTCGCCAGCCATCAGGAAAGCCTGCACAGCCACGACGCGGTATCGGTGCTGACAGAGGGTCCGACCTTTGCCGCCGAAAGCCTTGACCCAAGGTTGTTTGCCAGCCTGTACCATGTCGGCTGAGGTCTGATCTTTGCGCCAACGGCTGGGGGGGCCGCCTGCCCCCCAGACCCCCCGGGAGTATTTGGACCTGGATGAAATTGGAAGGTTCAAGACCTTAACAAAAGGTTTACAGAATTTTGAAAATCTTGGATTTTCAACGGCTTGGACGGCATAACACGTGTGTTATCACACAAGATATCACGCGGCGGCGGCCTCGACCGCAGCCACAATCTGATCGACCACATCGGCCAAAAGGTCCGGGTCCTCACATTCCGCCATGACCCGGATCAAGGGTTCTGTGCCGGATTTGCGGATCAGGATGCGGCCTTTTCCGGCGATGCGGACCTCGTTTGCGGCGATGATGGCCTGAACGGCGGGCAGGTCCAGCGGTCTGGCGCCCGAGGTAAAGCGGATGTTTTTCAGCAGTTGCGGGACGGTTTCGAACTGGCTGACCAGATGGCTGGCGGGCTGACCGGTGCGCGCCATCTCGGCCAGAAACTGCAGGCCGGCGATCAGGCCGTCGCCAGTGGTGGCATAGTCGGTCATCACGATATGGCCGGATTGTTCACCGCCCAAATTCCAACCGCCGCGCCGCATCGCTTCCACCACGTAGCGGTCACCCACCGCCGTGCGTTCCAGCCGCAGGCCGCGCCCGGTCAGGAACCGCTCCAGCCCAAGATTTGACATGACGGTGGCGACCAAAGTGCCGCCTTTCAGACGTCCCTCATCGGCCCAGCGGCTGGCCAGCAGCGCCATGATCTGATCGCCGTCCGCCACCCGGCCCGTCTCATCGATGATCATCACCCGGTCGGCATCGCCGTCCAGACTGATGCCAAGCTGCGCGCCGTGGGCCACAACGGCCTCGGCTGCGGTCTGGGTGTAGGTTGAACCGACCCGGTCGTTGATGTTGGTGCCGTTCGGGCTGACGCCGATCGGGATAACCTCGGCGCCGAGTTCCCACAGCACCTCGGGCGCGGCCTTGTAGGCGGCCCCATTGGCACAGTCGATCACGACCTTCAGGCCCTCCAGCGTCAGGCCAGACGGGAAGGTGGTCTTGACGAACTCTTGATAGCGGCCACGGCCATCTTCAATCCGGCGGGCGCGGCCGATCTTTTCCGGCTCTGCCGGGGCAATCTCTGCGGCGACGATGGCCTCAATCTCGGCCTCGGCCTCATCCGACAGCTTGAACCCGTCGGGGCCAAAGAACTTGATGCCGTTGTCCTGATGCGGGTTGTGGCTGGCCGATATCATCACCCCCAGATCGGCCCGCATCGACCGGGTCAGGAACCCGACCGCCGGGGTCGGCACCGGACCCAGCAGCAGCACATTCATGCCGGTGCTGGTCAGGCCCGCCGTCAGCGCGTTTTCCAGCATGTAGCCCGACAGGCGGGTGTCCTTGCCGATCACCACCCGGTGGGCAGCGGTGCCGTCGCGGCGAAAGTAGCGCCCGGCGGCAGCCCCCAGACGCAGCGCCATCTCGGCGGTCATCGGATGGGTGTTGGCCCGGCCCCGTACCCCGTCAGTGCCAAACAGCTTGCGCGTCATGCGGCGTCTCCTTTTGTGGTGGCCTGCCACAGGGACAGGGCTTGCCGGGTTTCGGCGACGTCATGCACGCGGATCATCTGAACCCCCTGTGCGACGCCCCAAAGGGCGACGGCGAGCGAGCCCGGCATCCGGCGCGCCGCCTCTGCCTCCGCCCCGATCGTGCCGATGAAACGCTTTCGCGACGCGCCCAGCAACACTGGCAGGCCTAAATTGTGAAACAGGCTCAGGCGGTGCAGCAGGGCCAGGTTGTGAGCCAGCGTCTTGCCAAAACCGATGCCGGGGTCAATTGCAATGTTGTGGCGGCTGATGCCCGCCGCCTCTGCCGCAGCCACGCGGGCGGCCAGCGCGTCATAGACGTCCAGCAAGACGTTGTCGTAATGCGGGTCGTGCTGCATCGTCTGGGGCGTGGCGATGGAATGCATCAGGATCACCGGCACGTTGTGTTCGGCCACCAGCGCCGCCATGTCGGGGTCAAACCGCAAGGCGGTTACATCATTGACGCACGACGCCCCGGCCTGCAGTGCCGACCGCGCCACGGCGGCCTTGCGGGTGTCAATCGACAGTGGCAGGTCAAGGCCACCCTCGCGCAAAGCTTCGATCACCGGGACCGTACGTGCAATTTCTTCGGCCAGCGAAACTTCAACAGCGCCGGGTCGCGTGCTTTCCCCACCAATGTCGATGATCTCGGCACCAGAGGCCATCAGACGCGCCTGCATCACCGCAGCCTCTGGCCGCAAAAACAGACCACCATCCGAGAAACTGTCGGGCGTGATGTTCAGGATGCCCATCAAGCGCGGCACGCTAAGATTCAGGCTGCCAAAGTCCGGGCGCGGTGCCGACAGACGCTGGCGCGCTTTTGGGTCAAGCGCTGCGGCGGCAATAATCTGCGGTGCTGCGGTGCGCGACAAAACCTCAACCCGGTCAAACCAGCACGGACCACCGGCCAAGGGCAGGGCACCCTCGGGGCGGGCCGCGTCACTCATCGCGATGGGGCGCAGATAGGCGTGCACTCAAGGGTCCTTCATCCGGGTCCAAATACTCGGCGGGGGTCCGGGGGTGCAAAACCCCCGGCGCCGCCACAAGCGTGACTTTGCGGGATAGATGCAACCGGGCCCACCGGCAAGACCAGCCCTCAGGCCTGCTCTACCTTGACGCGGCTTCCTGCCGGAAGTGCAACAGACCCGTGAACGATCAGCCGTTCGGCGGCCATCGTCTCGGCGAGCCACAGCGCCAATCCGACCGCATCGCGCGACTGCGGCCCGTCGGTGGCATCGAGCACCATCTTTGACGGCGCCCAGACCATCATCTGACGCCTTTTGACCGCCCAGTCGATCTCGGTCCGTGTCTCCATCACAACGCAGCGCGGATCGCGGGCGGCCAGAACCCAGGCATTCTGTTCGATGGCCAGCAGATCAACCCGGCGTTGGGTCGGCTTATGTCGGGTTTGCGGTCGGGCCAGATCGGGCAGGCCTACGGTCAGGATCACCGGCTGCCCCAAAGCCTGCCAACCGTCGAGCCGAACGCCAAGGTCGGGTGACGCAATCGCGGCATTGTCCAGAAAAACCACCAGCGGATGCACCGCCGCCTCTTGCCCGTCGTGGCCCACCACTTTCAGCGCAGCCTCGGCGCGCGAGCGGACAATTTCGACGCCCAGCTTGTACGGGCCCACATCCAGCTTTTCGATCCGCACAAAGGCGCGCATCGCTTGCGGTTCGGCAAGGATACGCTCTGCCACCCGCTCGGCCAGCGTCTCAAGCAGGTTCAGGCGTTCGGCTGCCAGTTCGTCGGCGATGGCTTCGGTGATGCGGTCATACGACAGGATGCGGTCGACATCATCGTTCAAGGGCTGCGGCGCGGGCCGCACCTCGACCACCACGTTGAACATGATGCGCTGCGTGTGGCCGCGCTCTTTCTGGAACGCGCCTATATCAACCTTGACCACATGATCCCGCAGCGAAATCCGGTCACGCGGATCGGCTACGGCGCTGGCAAGGCTGCGCTCTTCGGGATGGGCGAAGGCAAGGCGGATGTCAGAGGTCACGTTGCCCCCCCTAAAAAGACCAAGGCCAGACTAACGCCGGGCCCTGCACTTGCGATGCCCGAACCCGACTGCCTGTGCAAGGCGGGCGACGTCAGGAGGCGGTCTTATAGAACAGATGGCCGCCGATCGCTGCGGTTTCAACCATACGGCCCCAGTCGGGGCGCGACGAGCGGGCGTGAAAGAAGGTGGCACCCAGGGTCAGCGCTCGTGGTGCGCCGTCCAGCATCACGCGGGCAATCCGCCCGGCCCGGTCTGCGGCAACACCGTCCTGCATTTCATCTGAAATGCCGTCACAGATGTAAGAAAACGCGCAAGCCCCGCCGCCCTCGGAATGAACGACGCCGCAGACGGTCTTGGGAAAGCCGTCTGCTTCGGTCCGGTTCAGGATCACTTCGGCGACCGCGAACTGGCCTTCGACACTTTCACCGCGCGCCTCAAAGTACAAGGCACGCCGCAGGCAATCCCATGCACCGTCGCCCGTGGGGGCGGGCAGGCTGGCAAGCCAGTCTTCGGTATAGGCGATCAGCGGCGCGGTCTTGTCGGTTTTCGGGTCAGTCCCCTTGGCCAGTTCGGCGAGTTTGGCCTGCGGCAGGGCGTTGACGGTGCTGTGTTCTGCCCCAAAAAGCGAGGCGAATTGTTCGCCCATCAGGGCGGCAGGCGTGTTGGACTGGCTCACCGTCACATCGGCGAAGGCCGCGCCCGTCAGGACTGTCATGGCCAGGCAGGCCAAAGTCCGGCAGAGGTGCAAGCGCATTGTCTAAGTGTTCCCGATCGTTTCCCCAACGCCGCCCCGGCCCCGCAGCATGGCCAACAGACGACGAGCAAACGCGCTAAACACGAAACCCCCCTCGGTCTACCCAAGTGGCAGAATTACCACTGAATCACCGAAGTGTTGCGCGGAAATCCGCCGATATACTTAATGCTCTACATGAGGATTGAGCGATAAATACATGATAATGTGTCTTATTCAGGCTTATCCACAGGATCTGCCAGTGCAAGATGTGCCGCTGCAAGCCGGGCCAAAGGCACCCGGTAAGGCGAACATGACACGTAATCAAAGCCCGCCTTGCGGCAGAAATCTATCGATTCGGGATTGCCGCCATGCTCTCCACAAATCGAAAGCGTCAGGTTCTGGCGGGTCATGCGGCCCCGTTCAGCGCCGATGTGCAGCAGCTCGCCGACCCCGTCGATGTCCAGCGACAGGAAGGGATCTTCGGGGAAAACCCCTTGCTGGACATAGGTTGACATGAAGCGGCCCGCATCGTCGCGTGACAGCCCGTAGGTCATCTGGGTCAGGTCATTGGTGCCGAACGACAGGAAGGCGGCGTGCTGGGCGATCTCTCCGGCGCGCAGGGCGGCCCTTGGGGTTTCGACCATGACACCCAGCTTGTAGTCAAAGGTCGCCCCCGATTTCACCCGGACGGCAGAGGCCACGGCGTCGATGTTGGTCTTGACCAGTTCCACCTCACGCCGGGCCGAAACAAGCGGGATCATGATTTCGGGCACCACCGTAAAGCCTTGGCGGCCCATCTCTACCGTCGCTTCAAAGATGGCGCGGGCCTGCATGTCGTAGATTTCGGGCAGGACCACACCCAGACGCACGCCGCGCATGCCCAGCATCGGGTTCGCCTCTGACAAAGCCTCTGCCCGGCGGATCACCTCGGACAGGGGGCGGTCCAGCGCCTCTGCCAGTTCGCGCAGACCCTCGCGGCTTTGCGGCAAAAATTCGTGCAGCGGCGGATCGAACAGGCGGATGCAAACGGGAAGGCCCTGCATGATGCTGAACAGTTGCACAAAGTCGGCGCGCTGCATGGGCAGCAGGCGGGCCAGCGCAGCCGCGCGGTCTTGCGGTGTGTTGGCAAAGATCATCTCGCGCATCACGACAAGACGGTCTTCGTCAAAGAACATATGCTCGGTCCGGCACAGGCCAATCCCCTGCGCTTCAAACCGGCGGGCGGTTATGGCGTCGGCTGGGGTGTCGGCATTGGCGCGCACGCCGATGTCGCGCACCTCATCGGCCCACGAAAGCAGCTTGCGGAACTGGTCATCCAGCGCGGCGGCCAGCATGACGGCACTGCCGGCCAGAATCTCACCGGTGGTGCCATCGACGGTGATCTGGTCGCCTTCCAGAAAGACCTGGCCATCAGCGGTGGTGATCTTCTTGTCCTTGCTGTCCAGCCGCAGACCCGACGCGCCCACCACACACGGCACGCCAAGTCCGCGCGCAATAACAGCGGCGTGGCTGGTGGTGCCGCCGCGCTCGGTCAGAACCCCTGCGGCAGAGTGCATGCCGCGAATATCTTCGGGCTGGGTTTCGCGGCGGCACAGAATGCACGCCTCGCCCCGCGCCGCATGAGCCTGCGCTGCCGCCGAGGAAAACACGATCTTGCCGGTGGCAGCCCCCGGAGAAGCCGCAATCCCCTTGGCCACCACATCCCGCGGTGCGCGCGGGTCGACCTGAGGGTGCAAAAGTTCAGTAAGGGAGCGCGGTTCGACCCGCAAAATCGCCTCGTTCTGGGTGATGATGCCGTCATCGGCCAGTGCCACCGCAATCCGCAGACCAGCGCGGGCCGACCGGATGACTTTGACCGCGTCAATCACCGAAAGCCTGCCATCCTCGATGGTGAATTCGATCTGCATTTCCTCGCGCAGCTTGATGCGGCAGGCGGCCCCGTAGGCGATCAGATCGGCGAACAGCTTGGGCGACAGATCCTCCAGCGAGGGACCACGTTTGTCGCGGGTCAGGTACAGTGCATCGGTCTCTTTCAGCGCGGCGCGGCCCTGCGACTGGCCAAGATAGCGCCCGATGACCTGCGGTTTGCCGGTGACCGGATCGACAAACTGGATGACGCCCGCGCCCGACAGGCCTTGGCCGATGCCTTGCGCCATGGTTTGGACCACCAGCCCCAAAGCGGCCCCTTCCGGCGCGCCCTTGGCCTGGCGCAGCAGGCGGGCACTGGTGCCCTCCCACGCGCGGGCCATGGAGCGCAGGACTTCGGTCAACTGGCGGGCGGGGTCTTCGGGGAAGGGCTCGTCCAGTTCACGTTCATAGGTGCGCAGGGCCTCGCGCAGCGCCTCGGCGTTGTTCAGACCGGCGGTGAACAGGTCGGGGTCAAGGCGGGCGACATGGGTGGCATAGGCCTGCACAAAGCGCAGATAGATGGCGTCGGCGGCACTTTGGCCATGGGTTTCACGCAAGGCTTTGTGGCGTGCTGCGTTCATGCCGACGTTCAGGATGGTGCCCGGACCGCCCCAGTTGGGGTTGGCGGGTGACGGGCGGACCGACACCAGCGGCTTCGCCCCGAAATGCGACAGGATGGCGGCTGTATCGACCGGAGTGCCTTGAGCAATCGCGCGCACAGTAGCTGCGGGCAGGGCAACCGTTTTGGGCACCGGCAGGTCGAGACGGATCAACCGTTGCAGGCATTTGGCCCGCCAGCCATGCGCCTCGGCCTTCATATGGGTGGTGGGTGTGATCTCGGCATAATCGGTGGACGCCGGCCCGAGGGGTTGGGCGGTGGTTTGCGCGTCGGTTTGCCCGACAATCTGCCCTATGATCTGCACTTTATTCTGCACTGCGGCGCCTTTCGTTTGCGGGCGCAGGATATACCTTGCAGGGTTTGGCGCAAGGTCCGTGCAGTAGGGGTGGGCAGCCCCCTGTGCCAAAAGCGGGGGTTTCACACCCCCGCACCCCCGTGGGATATTTATGGACCAATGAAAGGGGAGGCGGTCAGCCTTCGATTTTCGTCAGGTCGGCCACACCCGAACAGATGGCGCGGATGCGGTGCAGCAGGTTCAGGCGGTTGCGGCGCACGACGCTGTTGTCGGTGTTGATCTGGACCGCGTTGAAAAAGGCGTCGATCGGGGCGCGCAGGCGCGCCATGGCGGCCATCGCCTCGCTGAAGTTTTCGGTGGCGACGGCGGGCGCAATTGTCGCCTCGGCTGCGTCAAGTTTTTGGAACAGGTCGCGTTCTTCGTCGGTTTCGGCGAATTTGAGGTCGGCCCCGTAGGAATATTCCACACCGTCCTTCTGTTCGGCCTGGGTCAGGATGGTGTTGGCGCGTTTGAAGCCTTGCAGCAGGTTCGGGCCGTCTTCGGTTTTGAGGAAGGCGGCGAGGGCCTCGGCCCGTTTGACGAGCAGGGTAAGGTCGTCGTTGCCGGGCATGGCAAGGCAAGCGTCGATCAGGTCGTGGCGGATGCCCTGGTCTTTGAGGTAGACCTTGAGGCGGTCGTGGAAGAAGGAGAGGAGGCTGTTTTGCTCGGGCTTTGCGTCTTCTGAAACCCACTCGCCAACCTTCACATCTTCGGGGAACTGGAAGTCAGCACGGACAAAAATCTCGCTAAGGTGCAATCTGATGCTGTTCTCCAGCACCAGCCTGATCACCCCCAGCGCAGCCCGCCGCAAAGCGAAGGGGTCTTTGCTGCCGGTGGGCTTTTCGTCGATGGCCCAGAAGCCGGTCAGGGTGTCGATCTTGTCGGCGAGGGCTACGGCCACGGAAACCGGGTCTTTTGGCACGGTGTCGGTGGGCCCCAGCGGCGAATAGTGGTCGCGGGCGGCTAGAGCTACGGCTTCGGGCAGGCCAGCCTCCCTCGCATAGTACATCCCCATCAGGCCTTGCAGTTCGGGGAATTCACCCACCATGGCGCTGCGCAGGTCGGCTTTGGCGATCTGTGCGGCCTGTTTGGCAAGGGCGGGGTCAGCGCCGACCAGGGGGGCGATGTGTTCGGCAAGCGCGGCAATCCGGGCGATGCGGTCGGCCTGGCTGCCCAGTTTGTTGTGGAAGGTCACCGACTTAAGGCCGTCCAGCCATTCGGACATGCCCTCTTTCGCCACCCTGAGGTCTTTTTCCCAGAAAAACCGGGCGTCGGACAGGCGCGCACTTAGCACCTTTTGGTTGCCCTTCAGGATGGTCGCGCCGAGGTCGGCGGTTTCGGTGTTGGCCACGGTCACAAAGCCTTCGATCCGGCCATTGCGGGGGTTTTTGACCGAGAAGAACTTCTGATGTTCGCGCATCGAGGTTTGCAGAACCTCTGGCGGCAGGTGCAGGAATTCCTCGGCAATGCGGCCCATCAGGGGGACGGGCCATTCGACAAGGCCCGCGACTTCGGTCAGAAGCGCTTTATCCTCAACCACTTCCAACCCGGCAGCGAAGGCGAGGTTGGTGGCACCCTGCCAGATGGCTGCCTCACGCTCGGACGAATCCAGAACGACATGGGCGCGTTTCAGCTTGACCACATAGTCGTCAAACGAGGTGACAGGAAAGCGGTTCGGGGCAAGGAAGCGGTGGCCTGCGGTGGTGTTGGTCGACTGGATGCCGTCGACGTTCAGGGGCACCACGGCTGCGCCCGCCTCGTCCATCAGGATGCACAGGATAGAGTGCAGCGGGCGGACCCAGCGCAAGGTACCGCTGCCCCAGCGCATGGATTTGGGCCACGGGAAATTGCGGATTGTGGCTTCAAGCACCTGCGCGACAATCTCGGGCGCTGTGCGGCCCGGCTTTTCGATCACCGCAAACAGGGTGACGCCGCCCTTTTTATCCTCACGCCGTTCCAATTGGTCCAGCGTCAGTCCGGTGGAGCGTAAAAAGCCGTCAAGGGCGGCCGGGGGTGCGTCGGCGCGGGGGCCTTTGCGTTCCTCGCGCACGGGGCGGCTTTCGGCGGACAGCCCGTCAATCGACAGGGTCAGGCGGCGCGGGGTCGAAAATGCACCAGCCGAGGCATAGGTCAGGCCAGCCTCAACCAGACCGTCGGTGACCAGTTTGCGAAGGTCCTCCTGCGCTTTTGCCTGCATGCGGGCGGGGATTTCCTCAGAGAACAGTTCAATCAGCAGGTCTGGCATCTAAGGCTCCACGCCGGGGGCGAGTTGGTTCCAGGCATAGGCCCGGCCATCGGGGAAAACGGCGATAACGCGGTCGATTTCCACGTTTTCGGTGTTGGGCAGGATGTTGGTCTGACCAAGGAAGGCCACCGCCTCGCCACTGGCCAGCGCTTCGGTGATCTTGCCGGCGTCAAAGCAGCTGAACCAGGTGGGGGCGTTCAGCGGGGTTGGGCCGGTGTAGACCTTGTAGCTGTCGGTCAGGGTGGCAAGGCTGATTTCCGACGTGAAACAGGCGCGAAAGCGTAACGGGGACGAGGTGGCGTCGATGCCCTGCACGTCCTTGACCGGGATCGGTTCGGGTGTGGGCGACGTTATCGGGGTCAACTCGATTTCAGCGCCGGGCTTGAAGGTGACCGGTGTGTAATAGGCGTATTCCTGCAACCAGTAACCGCCAATGCCTGCGATGGCGGCGATCAACACGAGAGAGCCTGCGACGATCTTGCCATTCACGCTGTGACCCCAACCGGTTCCTGCGCATCTTTGCCCGCTTCGGTCAGGCGAAACGCGTCAGCGCATTTCTTGGCCAAGGCGCGGACGCGGCCGATATAGGCTTGGCGTTCGGTGACCGAAATCACGCCGCGTGCATCCAAAAGGTTGAACAGGTGGCTGGCCTTGATCGTCTGGTCATAGGCCGGGTGCGCCATGATGATGCGCTTGCCGGATTTGGGGTCGTCGGGCGGAAAGTCCAAAAGGCGTTGGCATTCCGCCTCGGCATCCTTGAAGTGCTGGAACAGCATTTCGGTGTTTGCGCCGTCAAAGTTGTGGCGGGAATATTCTTCCTCGGTTTGCAGGAAGATGTCGCCGTAGGTCAGCGCAATCGGGCTTTGCGGGTCGTTGAAGGGCATGGTCATCACGTGGTCGATGCCAAGGACATACATCGCCAGACGTTCAAGGCCGTAGGTCAGTTCACCCGAAACCGGGCGGCAGTCGTGGCCGCCGACCTGCTGGAAATAGGTGAACTGCGACACTTCCATGCCGTCACACCAAATCTCCCATCCCAGACCCCAGGCGCCTAGGGTCGGGCTTTCCCAGTCATCCTCGACAAAGCGGATGTCGTGCAGTGCAGGGTCAAGACCAATGGCGACCAGTGAGCCAAGGTACAGATCTTGCAGGTTGGGCGGTGAGGGTTTGATGATGACCTGATACTGGGAGTAGTGCTGCAAGCGGTTGGGGTTTTCGCCGTAACGCCCATCGGTCGGGCGGCGCGAGGGTTGCACATAGGCGGCAGCCCACGGCTTGGTGCCAAGCGAGCGCAAGGTGGTCGCCGGGTGAAACGTGCCAGCCCCCACCTCCATATCATAGGGTTGCAGGATGGCGCAGCCTTGGGCGGCCCAATAGGTCTGCAGACGCAGGATGATTTCCTGAAAGCTGCGCGGCGGGATCGGGGCGGTGACGGTCATCTGTGGCCTCTGGACGGTGCGCCCTCTCCATAGGCAAGGGCGCTGAAAGGGTCAATGCAAGCAGGGCGCAAGGGGGCCGGATTTCGCCGTATTAGGGGGGTGCATCCGCCGGACAGCATGCTAAAGTCGCGGACAAAGCAGGAAAGGCTGGGGCCACAGAGCTTCACCCCGATGCAGGGCAGGAAAAAAGGTGTAGGACGGATGCGTGTTTCAGGGTTTCTTTTCGGACTTTTGATGTTGGTGTGTAGCGGGCCCGTGATGGCGCAAGATCAGGCCTGGGTGCAGATCGAGGCGCAGCCCAACCTTTCCACCGCGATGGACCGGGCGCGCGCCTATGCAGCGCTGTTCCCGCAGGTGCAGGGCTATCGGCTGGCATCCGGCTGGTACGGCATCGCGATTGGCCCCCTGACCTCGGACGAGGCGGTGGCCGAACTGCACAGCCTGACCGCACAGAACATGATCCCGTCGGACAGCTATATCTCTGACGGGGCAAGCTTTGGCGATCTGTTCTGGCCGGTGGGCGGGCAGGCGGCAACGCCGACTGCCCCGGCTGCGGAAAGCACTGCCATGGCACCCGCCGACACGGTCGTAGCAACTGATACCCCCGCTTTGCCCGAAGAAACCATTGGCCAAGCCAAGGCAGGCGAGGCCGCGTTGGACCAGACCGGCCGCGAGGATTTGCAGACGGCGTTGAAATGGTTCGGCTTTTACGATGGCAAGGTTGATGGCCATATCGGGTCGGGCAGCCGGGCGTCGATGGCGAACTGGCAAAGCGCGCAAGGCTTTGAACCGACCGGCGTTCTGACCGCGGGTCAACGGACGGCGCTGGTGGACGGTTATAAGGGTGAGGAATCCGCCTTTGGCTTTCAGACCGTGACCGAACCAGAGGCGGCCATCGAAATCTCACTCCCGATGGCGATGCTGAATTTTGACCGCTATACACCGCCTTTCGTGCGCTACGGGGCCAAAGATGGCTCTGGTGTCACCGGCATGCTGATTTCGGAACCGGGCACCAAGGCCAGCCTTTCGGGTTTGTATGACGTGCTGCAATCGCTGGATATCGTGCCAGCTGACGGTGAGCGTGCGCTTGAGGATACGTCTTTCACGATCCACGGCAAGAACGACAAGATTGAAACCGTGGCCTATGCCGAGATCGTCGGCAGCAACGTCAAAGGCTATCTGCTGTCGTGGGATGTGGCAAAGTCGGGCCAGATGAACCGGGTTCTGCCGATCGTGCAATCGTCGTTCCGATCCACCGGGGACAAGGCGATGGACCCGGGATTGGTGCCCTTGGCCGATGCCGTCAAGCGCGGGCTTCTGGCCGGGCTGTCGGCGAAAAAGCCCAAGGTGTCGCGGTCTGGCTTTTTTATCGACGCGGCTGGTTCGGTTCTGACGACAGTTGAAGCGGTGGACCAGTGCGGTTCCGTAACACTGGAGCGTAGCCTGGGTGCCAAGGTGACCTTTGAAGACAAGGCCAGCGGTATTGCGGTGCTGACGCCGGATGCGCCACTGGCCCCCGCCAGCGTGGCCACTTTGCCGCCAATGCGCCGGAAGTCGGCGCTTCGGTGGCCGTCTCTGGCTACAGCTATGAGGGGCGGCTGCCCGCGCCGGTGCTGACGCGTGGCACGTTGGAGGAAGCGACCGGCCTGAACGGTGAAACCGGGGTGTCGAGGCTGGCGGTGCAGGTCCTGCCGGGCGATGCGGGCGGGCCGGTGCTGGATGCCAGCGGGGCCGTGGTTGGCATGCTGCTGCCGACCGATGCCGGTGGGGCCAAGGACTTGCCGCCGGGTGTGGCCTTTGCCGCATCCGCTGCGGCTTTGACCCAGATATTGACCAACCCGCAAGGCCCCGCTTTGGTTCTTGCAGCGCCTGCC